>NZ_JAIUGR010000008.1:0-327007 GCF_020164695.1 Mesorhizobium sp. ESP6-5 | reverse complement strand
CCCCCCCCCCCCCCCCCCCCCCCCCCCCCCCCGACTTTTTCATGTGGAAGCCTGTTTTGCAGCCGGCCGTGCGGTCAGGGATGATTCCCTTTGACCTCGCGAAGCCCTAGACTCCTGAAATGACCGAATCAAAATCCATGATCCTCGGCTGTGCCGGGAAAACGCTCACCCGCGAAGAAATCCGTTTCTATCGCAATGAGTGCCCGTGGGCCTTCATCCTGTTCGCCCGCAACATCGGCGAGGCCGAGCAGATCCGCGATCTCGTCGCCGAGATGCGCGATTGCATCGGGCGCCCGGACGCGCTGGTGTTCATCGACCAGGAAGGCGGCAGGGTGCAGCGCCTGCGACCGCCGCTGGCGCCGAACTATCCGGCCGGTGGCGCGCTGGGTGCGCTTTGGCGCGACGATCACGACGCCGGCGCGCGTGCCGCCTGGCTGATGGCGCGGCTGCATGCCTTCGACCTCCTGCGCTACGGCATATCGGCGGATTGCCTGCCGGTGCTCGACGTCCCGATCGAAGGGGCCAGCGATGTCATCGGCGCGCGCGCCTATGGCAAGGATCCGCGTCCGGTCATCGAACTCGGCCGCGCCGCGGCCGAAGGCCTGATGGCGGGCGGCGTGCTGCCCGTGATGAAGCATGTTCCGGGGCACGGCCGCGCGTTTGCCGACACGCATTTCGAGCTGCCTGTCGTCGACGCCTCGCTCAGCGATCTGCAACGGCACGACTTTGCCCCGTTCCGCGAACTCAACCATCTGCCGATGGCGATGACCGCGCATGTCGTCTACAGCGCGATCGATCCCAAGAACCCGGCGACCACCTCCGGCAAGGTCATCGACGAGATCATCCGCCGCGAGATCGGTTTCGACGGGCTCTTGATGAGCGACGACACCTCGATGAAGGCGCTTTCTGGGGATTTCCCGACAAAGGCCGCCTCGATCCTTGCGGCCGGCTGTGATCTGGTCCTTCACTGCAACGGCGTTTTCGAGGAGATGGCGGGGATCGCATCGCGCACTAAAGGGCTTGAAGGCAAGTCGCTGGAGCGCGCCAAGCGGGCAATGACCTATATAAAGACAAGCGACACGGTAGAAGAAACCGAGATACGCGCTGAATTCGCCACCTATTTCGACGCGGTGGCATAGCCAAGGGAAGTGACAGGGCAGTGGCGGAAGCATTGGAAAGCAAGGCTCCGAAGGCCGCACCGATGGATCGCCTGTGGGCCGAGAATGACGATTCACGCGTCACCGGCGATCCGTCGCTGGTCGTCGACGTGGCCGGCTTCGAGGGCCCGCTCGACCTTCTCCTGCATCTTGCCCGTACCCAGAAGGTCGATCTGGCGCGCATTTCGATCCTGGCACTGGTCGAGCAATATCTGACCTTTGTCGAGACGGCGAGGGCGCTGCGGCTCGAACTTGCCGCCGACTATCTGGTGATGGCGGCTTGGCTGGCCTTCCTCAAGTCGAAGCTGCTGATTCCCAAGCAGCCGGGCGAGGAGGGCGAAAGCGGTGAGGAACTGGCGGCGGTGCTGCAGTTCCGGCTGAAGCGGCTCGAAGCCATGCGCGACGCGTCTGCGCGTCTGGTCAACCGCAACCGGCTCGGTCGCGACGTGTTCGCGCGCGGCATGCCGGAAATGGTGATCATCGAGAAGCGCAACGCCTATTCAGCGTCGCTCTACGACTTGCTGACTGCCTATGCCCAGCAGCGGCAGAAGCAGGCGATCAACAACGTGACGATCGCCAGGCGCGGTGTCTGGTCGCTCAAGGACGCACGCGATATCCTGACCCGCCTTGTCGGGGCTGTAAGCGACTGGACGACACTGGAAAGTTTCCTGATCGTGTACATGACCAGCCCCGAGGAAAGGCGCACGGCGATCGCCAGTTCCTTCGCGGCAACGTTGGAACTGGTGCGCGACGGCACGATGGACGTGCGGCAGGATCAGACATTTGCCCCGATCTATTTGCGCGGCCGCACGCAAGCAATCAAGGCAGTCGAGGTGGCATCATGAGCGAACGCGCCAACGCTTCGGTTATCCCGTTCAAGGTCGAGGACGAGCCTGGGCAGGAGTTGTTCTCCGAGGACGTGGCCGAGCAGGTGCAGAACCCGGCCGAGCGTCTGCATATGGCGGAAGCCGTGCGCATGGCGGAGGCGATCGTGTTCGCCAGCGCCGAACCCGTCAGCGAAAAGCAGCTTGCCGCACGCCTTCCCGATGGCATCAATGTCGCGCTAGCCATGAAGGAGCTGCAGCAGATCTACGCCCGGCGCGGCGTCAATCTGGTGCGGGTCGGCGATGCCTGGGCCTTCCGAACCGCCGGCGACCTGGCCTTCCTGATGAGCCGCGATACGGTGCAGCAGCGCAAGCTGTCACGGGCGGCGCTCGAGGTGCTGGCGATCATAGCCTACCATCAGCCGGTGACGCGCGCCGAGATCGAGGACATCAGAGGTGTCGAAACCTCGAAGGGCACGCTCGACACGCTGCTCGAAACGGAATGGGTGCGCATGCGCGGCCGCCGCAAAACGCCCGGTCGCCCCGTTACCTATGGCACCACCGAAACCTTCCTCGACCATTTCGCACTCGAGGAAATCCGTGATCTTCCAGGCATGGAGGAACTGAAGGGCGCCGGCCTGCTTTCGGGCCGCATGCCTTCGAATTTCTCCATCCCGCAACCGCCGGCCGATCCCGACGCGCTGACCGAGGACGAGGATCCGCTGACCGACATCGACCTCGAGGAGCTCGGTCTGCTGACGCCGCGCGTCACGGAAGATTGACCACGAGCGCCTTTCAAAAGCTGCTTTGCGGCTTTACATGCGCCGTTTGGTAGCGGGCCGCATCGCCGAAAATGCGTGACATCCGTCGGCCTTTCATAAACTCTGTCGCGGTTGTGTTTGAATCCCAAAGCGAAAACGCATAGATCATCGCCAGGGAAAACATTCGAGAGAGATTTGGTTATGGGTTCATTTTCGATTTGGCACTGGATGATCGTGCTGGTGATCGTGCTGCTGGTGTTCGGCCGCGGCAAGATTCCCGAGCTGATGGGTGACATGGCCAAGGGCATCAAGAGCTTCAAGAAGGGCATGGCCGACGACGACGTTGCCGACGACAAGCGCACCGTCGAACACCGTGCCGATGAGACCGTTTCGGCCGCGAAGGAAAAGGCCAGCAAGAGCTGAGCCAAAAGTTCTAGTCGGAACAGATTGCCATGTTTGAAGTCGGCTGGACCGAAATGCTGGTGATCGCGATCGTCATGATCGTGGTCGTCGGGCCCAAGGATTTGCCCAACATGCTGCGCACATTCGGCCGCACGACGGCGAAGCTGCGCGCCATGGCCGCCGATTTCCAGAAGCAATTCAACGAGGCCTTGAAGGAAGCCGAGCTCGACGACGTCAAGAAGTCGGTCGACGAACTCCGGGGTCTCAGCCCAGTCGCCGAGATCAAGAAGCAGCTCAATCCGTTCGAGCAGGCGGCAGCCGATGTGCGCGCCGGCGTCGACGCGGCGATGAAGCCGAAGCCGGCCGCCGATCCATCGGCCCCTGCAGCGGCGACGCCCCAGGCGGCCGAGCCGTTGAAAAACGGTGCAACGACCATGCCTGGCGTCAATGGCCCGGAAGTCACGCCCCCAGCATCGATGTTCCCGGCGATGACCGATGAATCGGTGGTGGCGGCTTCCACGGAACCGAAGGCATCCAGGAAAACCGCCAAGGCGGTGCCGGCTTCAAAAGCGCCATCCATTAAGGTGGTGGCGGCAAAAGCCTCACCCGCGGGGGCGGCAAAAACCGCACCCACGCCCAAGGCGTCGACAAAGGCCACGACAGCGGCAGTTCCTGAAACCGCGGCTGTGACGAAGCCTGCCGTCGCCAAGGCGCCTGCAGCCAAGGCGCCTGCTGCCAAGGCGCCTGCGAAAACCGAACCGAAACCTGCTGGGGCCAAGAAGCCGGTAGCCAAAAAGACGGCTGGAGCCGCCAAGTGAGCGTTTCGGACAAGGAAAAGGACGAGATCGAAAAATCGTCGGCGCCTCTGATGGAGCATCTGATCGAGCTGCGCAGGCGGTTGATCTGGTCTCTCGGTGGCTTCTTCGTTGCCTTCCTGGTTTGCTTTTTCTTTGCCAAGAGGCTGTTCAACCTTCTGGTTGTCCCCTTCAAGTGGGCGACGAAATGGGCAGGGCTGGACCCGCACAAGGTCGAGCTGATCTATACCGCGCCGCAGGAATTCTTCTTCACGCAGGTCAAGCTCGCCATGTTCGGCGGCATGGTCATCGCCTTTCCGCTGATCGCCACGCAGATCTACAAATTCATTGCGCCCGGGCTCTACAAGAACGAGCGCAATGCCTTCCTGCCGTTCCTGATCGCATCGCCCATCCTGTTCCTGATGGGCGCCTCGCTGGTCTATTTCTTCTTCACGCCGATGGTGATGTGGTTCTTCCTCGCCATGCAGCAGGTCGGCACCGACGACCAGGTACAGATTTCGCTGCTGCCGAAAGTGTCGGAATATCTCAGCCTGATCATGACGCTGATCTTCTCCTTCGGCCTGGTGTTCCAGCTGCCGGTGGTAACCAGCCTGATGACGCGCGTCGGCATGCTGTCGTCCAAGGCGTTGGCCGAAAAACGCAAATGGGCGATCGTCATCGCCTTCATCGTTGCCGCGGTGCTGACACCTCCGGATCCGATGAGCCAGATCGGCTTGGCCATTCCGACCATCCTTCTCTACGAGGTTTCCATCTGGGCCGCGCGGTGGATCGAGCGCGACCAGGAGAAACAGCGGCTTGCGCGCGAGAAGCAGGAAGCCGGCGAGACCGTGGCCGACAAGGCGCCGGACGAGCCGCCAGCGCCGGCGGCCTCGTAGGGCATCGGCGGCGGCGGAAAACGACAACCGCCGCCCGGCCCATCTTGCATCGATCAAGGATGCGGTTTACGCCCCTCAAACCTAGCTTGAGGACGGATAACCATGCTTGACATCAAATGGATTCGCGACAACCCGAAGGCCCTTGTCGAGGCGCTCACCAAGCGCTCGTGGTCGGCGGATGAGGCGCAGTCCACGGTCGACGGGCTGATCGCCAAGGACGAGGCGCGGCGCGAACATGTCACCGAGCTGCAGACCAGGCAGGAGCGCCGCAACGCCGCCTCGAAGGAGATCGGCAACGCCATGCGTTCGGGCGATGCCGCCCTTGCCGAGAAACTCAAGGCCGAAGTCGGCGAGATCAAGACCTTCATCCAGAACGGCGAGGCGCGCGAGCGCGAGCTTGACAAGGCGCTGAACGATGCGCTGGCGGTGCTGCCGAATGTGCCGTTCGGCGACGTGCCGGTCGGCAAGGACGAGCACGACAATGTCGTCAAGCATGTCGTCGGCAAGGTGCCGACACGGCCGAACTGGGTGAAGGAGCATTTCGAGATCGGCGAAGCGCTCGGCATGATGGATTTCGAGCGCGCGGCGAAGCTGTCGGGCTCGCGCTTCACCGTGCTCAGGAGCGGCCTGGCGCGGATGGAACGCGCCATCGGCCAATTCATGCTCGACCTGCACACGACCGAGCACGGCTATGAGGAAGTGATCCCGCCGCTGATGGTGAAGGACGACGTTCTGTTCGGCACCAACCAGTTGCCGAAGTTCGAGGAGGATCTGTTCTTCACGCCACATGGGGAGGGCAGGCTTGGCCTGATCCCGACCGCCGAAGTGCCGCTCACCAACCTCGTGCGCGAAGAAATCACGGCGCATGAAAAGCTGCCGCTGCGCTTCACGGCGCTGACGCCCTGCTTTCGTTCCGAGGCAGGCTCGGCGGGACGCGATACGCGCGGCATGCTGCGCCAGCATCAATTCTACAAGGTCGAGCTGGTTTCGATCACCGACCAGGAATCCTCACTCGCCGAGCACGAGCGGATGACACAATGCGCCGAGGAAGTCTTGAAGCGGCTTGAGCTGCCGTTCCGGACCATGGTGCTGTGCACCGGCGACATGGGTTTTGGCGCGCGCAAGACCTATGACATCGAGGTCTGGTTGCCCGGCCAGAACGCCTATCGCGAAATCTCGTCCTGCTCTGTCTGCGGCGATTTCCAGGCGCGCCGCATGGATGCCCGTTACAAGGACAAGGATGGCAAGGGCAACCGCTTCGTCAATACGCTGAACGGTTCGGGCACCGCTGTCGGCCGCGCGCTCATAGCTGTCATCGAAAACTATCAGAATGAGGATGGCAGCGTAACCATTCCTGAAGTGCTGCGGCCTTACATGGGTGGGCTGGAAAAGATCGAATCGAAATAATGCGCATTCTTCTGACCAATGACGACGGCATCCATGCCGAGGGCCTGGCGTCGCTCGAGCGCGTCGCCCGCACCCTGTCCGACGATGTCTGGGTGGTGGCGCCGGAACAGGACCAGTCGGGCTATGCGCATTCGCTGTCGATTTCGGAGCCGCTGCGGTTGCGGAAAATCGGCGAAAGGCATTTTGCCGTGCGCGGCACGCCAACCGATTGCGTCATCATGGGCGTCAAGAAGATCCTGCCCGGTGCGCCCGACCTGATCCTGTCCGGTATCAATTCGGGCGCCAACATCGCCGACGACGTCACCTATTCCGGTACCGTCGCCGGCGCCATGGAAGGCGCGCTGCTCGGTATCCGGTCGATAGCGCTCAGCCAGGGCTACAGCACTGTCGGCGAGGATCGCGTCGTCCCCTATGAGACCACCGAAGCGCTGGCGCCGGCGCTGCTGAAGAAGCTCGTCGCGACGCCGCTGCCGGACGGCGTCCTGCTCAACGTCAATTTTCCCAACTGCCTTCCCGAGGAAGTGGCCGGCACGGTGGTCACCACGCAGGGCAAGCTGGTGCACAGCCTGTGGGTCGACGAGCGCCGCGACGGGCGCGGCCTGCCTTATTACTGGCTGCGCTTCGGCCGCGAGCCGGTCGAGGGCAAGCAGGGCACCGATCTCTTTGCCCTGCGCAACAGGCTGGTGTCGGTGACGCCGCTGCAGCTTGACCTTACCGCGCATGAGATCCGTGACCAGCTGAGCAAGGCGCTTGCATGAATCAGGGCTTTCCAATCGATGATCGCGAAGGATTTGCCGCTTTCCTGCTGCGCCTGCGCGGCAGGGGAACGGTGCCGAAGGCGCTGATCGCGGCTTTCGAGGCAACGCCGCGACGCGGCTTCCTGGCAGCGCAATACCACCAGATCGCCTGGTCGGACCGCATGCTGCCGATCGAATGCGGCGAAGCGATCGAAGGGGCGGATCTGCAGGCGGCGGTGATCGCCGCATTGGCCATTGAAACGGGAAACCGCGTGCTCGAGATCGGCACCGGTTCCGGCTACACATCGGCTGTCATGTCGCGGCTGGCGGCGCGGGTCGTGACCGTGGATCGGTACAAGACGCTGGTCGAGCAAGCCAGGCAGCGCTTCGAGGCACTCGGCATCAGCAATGCCATCGTGCGGCAGGCCGATGGTTCCAGCGGATTGCCCAATGAAGGGCCGTTTGACCGCATCGTCGCCTGGGCGGCATTCGACAGCCTGCCGCGCTTCCTGCTCGACCAATTGTCGAGCGGCGGCATCGTCATCGCGCCGATCGGGCCGGAGGAGGGCGAGCAGGTGCTGGCCAAGCTCACCAAGGTCGGCAGCCGTTTCGAGCGCGAGGATATCGGCCTCGTGCGGCTGCAGCCGATCCTGCGCAGCATTGCAGCGGTTATCTAGTTTCCGGCCGGCCGCCGGATCTCTTTCGGGCTCGCCATCGTGCCGCTGATCATCCCCAAATGTTTTAAGAAAATTTTCGTCGGATTCTAATGGGTTAACCGGCCAGTAACATTAACGCGCTTTAATCCTGTCCAGTTGGTGCAGCGTTTGTGCGGGTTAGTGCGATGCAACTCAGTGTTTTGAAGACAAATAGTCGCAATCTGGCGCGGGGCTGCGCTGTTCTGATGATTGCGGGCGCGGCGGCCGGGTGCAGTTCCCAGGCTTCGCGGTTCAACAGTGTCGACGACGTCTTCACGTCCTCGACCAACAATCAACGTGCCATCATCAACAAGCAGGATGCGGTGCAGCCTTATCCGGGCGACGTCTCGGCTGCTCCGCTTGATGGCAGCCACACGCAGTCGGTGAGCCGTTCCAGCCTCGATCCGGTTTCGAGCCGGCCTTTGCCGCCGCCGGCTTCCGCGCAAGCGCAGCCGGCTCCAGCGCTCGCGCCTGCCGCCAATCCGGTGCGTGTCGCATCGGCGCCGGCCTTGGTTCGGCCCGCTCCTCATGTCGACAGGACGACGACCGGCACTGTCGCGCCGGCCGCCAAGCCTTTCAAGAATGCCCAGCCCGACGAGCCGAGGATGGCCCAGGCAGGCACGCCGCACGCGACCGAAATCACCGTCAGGGACGGCGAGAGCATTTCCGGCCTGGCGGCGCATTACAAGGTGCCGGCCGATGTCATCATGAAGGTGAATGGCCTGAGCCCGACCAAGGGGCTGAAGACCGGCCAGAAGATCGTCATCCCGGCCTATGCCTATTCGAGCAAGGCCGAGCCGAAGGTCGCCGACGCAAAGCCGGCAAAGGACGGCAAGCATGATCTGCCGGCCAGCGCGCCGGACAAGGTGGCGGTGCTGCCGCAGCAGCCTAAGCTGAAGGAGGGCAAGTCCGCCGCCCAGGTCGATGCGTCGGCCACGGCGAACCAGCCCAAGGAACCCAAGCCGGCGCAGATGGCCAAGGCAACCGGCGCCGCCGGTACCTATACGGTTCAGTCGGGTGACACGATGTCCTCGATTGCCAGAAAGACCGGCGTCGGCGTGGTCGCGCTGAAGCAGGCCAACGGCATGAAGGACGGCATATTGAAAATCGGCCAGACCTTGAAGGTGCCGGGCGGCGGAACGGCGACGGTTGCCAGCGCCAAGCCGGCCAAGGTCGATCCGGTGACCACCGCGACAACGCAAGTCCCGGCAAAGGCCACGCCTTCGGAAACGCTGGCCTCCTACACGCCGCCGAAGAAGGACGCCAAGGTCATCCAGCAGGCCGAGGACGACGACGCGGTGGCACCCGATGCCACCGGCATCGGCAAGATGCGCTGGCCGGTGCGCGGCCGGGTGATCTCCGGTTTCGGATCCGGCAAGGACGGCGTCGATATCGCCGTGCCCACGGGCACGCCGGTCAAGGCGGCCGAGAACGGTGTTGTCATCTATGCCGGCGACGGCCTCAAGGAGTTCGGCAACACGGTGCTGGTGCGCCACGAGAACGGCCTGGTCACCGTCTATGGCCATGCCAGCTCGATCGAGGTCCAGCGCGGCCAGAAGGTCAAGCGCGGCCAGGAAATCGCGCTCTCGGGCATGAGCGGCACGACGGATTCGCCGAAGCTGCACTTTGAAGTGCGCAAGAACTCCGCCCCGGTCGATCCGTCAGGCTATCTCGAATAGAAGAAAAAAAGCGATATGCGGGCCGCCTGACCTCCAGTCCAGCCCGCCGGCTCAGCCCGTTCCGCAAGGAGCGGGCTTTTTCAGTTCTGTCGAAGGCCGGCCCTCAAGCGCGGAGATGATCACGCAGCGTGTCGGCGATCATGACCTCAAGGCTGCTGGCCTTGATACCGAGAAGCACCTCGGCGTCGGAAGAATCCACCAGCAAGGGGTTCTCGAAAAGATAGCTCATCTCGATGAGCTCATGCATACCCAATGCTTCCATCTCGGCAATCGAATAAGAACGGATTTCTGAGACCTCCTGTCGAAGCATCGCAGCGGTTTTCTGGATGAGCTCCCGGGGTGAGGCGTATTGCGAGGGGACGTGAAACGCCCGTCCCCATTTGCCCGTGTAGCGGGAAGCCGCGACCAGCGTCCTGGCGACGTCCTTGGTGAAGGCCCAGGCATGCGTCGCATCGAGGTTTCCAATGAAAGCGGTAGGCTTCCCTTCGATGATGGAGGGCAGGGCGACCAGCGAGAAGTAGCTGATCGCGCCGTGGCCGAGATAGTCGCTGGACCGCACTTCGATTGCCGGCACGTCGGCACGGGCGGCTCGCTGCCACATGATCGCCCTGGCCGTTCCCTTCTTCGAAGTAGGATCCAGGGACAGGTCGGAACGAAGCGGGCTATCGGCATTTTCCCCATAGCCATAGAGGTTGCCCAACACGATGAGTTTCGCGCCGACCGCTTCGGCCGCGCGCACGGTGCCGTCGATGATGGGGAAAAAATCGGTTGGCCACCTGTGATAGGTGGCCATGGCGCACATGAAGATGGCATCGGCGCCTTGGCAGACACGCGCGAGTTCCGACGCATCGGTAGCATCGGCCTGCATGGGCCGCACGTTCCGCAATGCGTTGGAGCCGACGCTTCGGCTGGTGAGAACGACATCATGTCCTTCCTCGCCAAGAAGGCGAGCGGTTTCGCGACCGACCGGGCCCGCTCCGACAACAACATAGAAACTCATGGTGTAACCTCTCGTCCAAGTTTGATGGAGAGGCGTGAGTACAGGTCGACGGCATTGAAAATCGCGCGGGAATTGCCAAATCTCGGACAGGTTTTGCCATGAATCGAGAGAGAGCATGCAGTCGCAATACGCTCCGGCTCAAGCCGTGTCCGATGTAACAATGGCCTCCCGGCATATCGAAGCCGGAGTCCACCGCCTGTCCCGGGCTCCACACCATCGCATCATGGTGCATGCCAGCGCGGCGACACGCTCCTACTGCGATCAGGTTGGGCGATATTTCGTCAGGCGCGCCGGGGATATCGACCTGGTGCCAGCCGGCCAGGAGGGCGGCTTCGAGGCCGAAACCCCGTTCGACACGATCGAGATTGCGTTGCAGCCAGCGCTGATGGAAAGGGTGGTGGCGGAGCTTGGCGGCAAGGGGCAAGCATTGCGGCTCGACACGCGCCACCTGCTTCGCGACCAGCGCATCGAACATCTCGCCCGGGCGCTCGGGAGCGAACTGAATGCAGATTCGCCGAGCGGCCCTTTGTTTGCCGACAGCATTGGCGCCGCACTGGCGGTGAGGCTGCTTGGCCTTGGTGAACCTGATATCCGCCGAACGAACCGGTTGTCGGATACCCAGCTCAAACGCGTGCTGGAGCACATCGAGGCGTCTCTTCACGAGCCGCTTTCGATTCATCGACTAAGCCGAATTGCCGGCGCGAGCAGCTCGCATTTGCGGACATGGTTCAAAGTGGCGACGGGCGTCACCCTGCACCGCTACGTGTTACGGCGTCGCGTTGAACGCGCACGCGTTCTGCTGCAGCGAGGCGACCTCAGCACAAGCGAAGTAGCTGAAATGACGGGCTTCGCGCACCAGTCACACCTGGCGCATTGGATGCGCCGCGAGATCGGTCAAACGCCGCGCGATTTGCGACGGACGCCGCCGCCCAAATGACGCTGTCGGTCGATCGGGTTGGCGACGCGATCCAACGCCTCAATCCTTCAATGGCTTGCCGAGCCTGCCGGCCAGATCCTGGGTGAACTGCCAGGCGACGCGGCCTGAGCGGCTGCCGCGTGTGGTGGCCCATTCAAGCGCTTCGGCGCGCAACTGCTCGGGGTCGATGTCGAGGCCATGGTGGCTGGCATAGCCGTTGACCATGTCGAGATATTCGTCCTGCGAGCACTTGTGGAAGCCGAGCCACAGGCCGAAACGGTCGGATAGCGAGACCTTTTCCTCGACCGCTTCCGATGGGTTGATGGCGGTCGAGCGCTCATTGTCGATCATGTCGCGCGGCAACAGGTGGCGGCGGTTCGAGGTCGCGTAGAAGATGACGTTGGCCGGACGGCCTTCGACGCCGCCTTCGAGTGCTGCTTTCAGCGACTTGTAGGACGTATCGTCATGGTCGAAGGACAGATCGTCGCAAAACAGGATGACGCGGAAGGGGGCCGCCTTCAGCAGGCCCATCAGCTTCGGCAGCGTGTCGATGTCCTCGCGGTGGATTTCTATCAGCTTGAGCGGCAGGCCGGGCTTCGCCCTGGCATTGATCTGCGCGTGTACGGCCTTGACCAGCGACGATTTGCCCATGCCGCGCGCACCCCACAACAGGACGTTGTTGGCGGCGAAACCGGCGGCGAAGCGCTCGGTGTTGTCGACGAGGATGTCGCGGACGCGGTCGACCCCGCGGATCAGGCCGATATCGACGCGGTTGACCTTGCACACCGGCTCCAGATAGCCCGGATCGGCCTGCCAGACGAAGCAGTCGGCCACGTTGAGGTCGGTTTGAGGCACCGGCGGCGACGCGAGGCGGCTGACCGCCTCGATCAGGCGGTCGAGTTTCTGGTTCAGGGCGTCGATGCTGGTATCGGTCATGTCGGGTCTTTTTTGCTTCGGTTTTTGCGGCGGCAGGTGGACCCGGTTCGATTTCGGCGGTTTCGAAACCGGTTGCAACCATTTGTTCGAGCGTGATCTTTTCCGAAAACCGGCTCGCGGTTTTCGCGATCCTGCTCTAACACGGCTAAACAGGCCGGAAAAGCAGCCGATTTGCCTGGTCGCGCAGTTGCATTGACAACTTTACCGACTATATTCCGGCCAAATTTCTAGGGGCCGCCAAATCCCGCTTGATCGTTTGGTGGCTGTTTTTCAAAATTCAGGAGTACCTCGATGTTCGTGACACCGGCATACGCCCAAGGCATCGGCGGCGCCTCTCCCGATATGTTCATCAGCATTTTGCCGTTTGTCCTGATTTTCGTGATCATGTATTTTCTGATCATCCGCCCGCAGCGCACGCAGCTGAAGAAGCGCGGCGAGATGCTGGCAGCGGTTCGTCGCGGCGACACTGTCGTCACCGGCGGCGGCTTTGTCGGCAAGGTGACGAAGGTGATCGACGACAGCGAGCTGGAGATCGATCTTGGCGGCGGCACCAAGGTGACGGCGCTGCGCTCGACGATCGCCGATGTGCGCGTCAAGGGCGAACCGGTGGCCAACCAGAACGCCAAGAAATAACCAGATTCAAGGCGGAGCGATCCGCGACACGCTCTGACGGACGACGCCCTATGCTTTATTTCTCGCGCTTCAAGATGATCCTGATCTGGCTGGCCGTGGCCGCCACAGTGATCCTCGCCGCGCCCAACCTGTTCCCCGCCAGCACGCTGGCTCAGCTGCCCAGTTGGGTGCCGAAGCGGCAGATGACGCTCGGCCTCGACCTGCAGGGCGGTTCGCACATCCTGCTGGAGATGAACCAGAACGATCTGATCAAGGATCGGTTGGAGACGACCCGCGACGAAATCCGCACACTGCTGCGCGATGCCAAGATCGGCTATACCGGTCTCGCCGGCACCGGCAAGACCCTGCAGGTCCGCATCACCGATCCCGCCCAGCTCGATGCCGCCAAGAAGGCATTGAAGACGTTGACCGATCCTGTCGCCGCCGGCTTGTTCACCGGCGGTTCCATCCAGGAAATGGCGCTGGATGATTCCGAGCCGGGCCTGCTTAAGTTCACCGTCACCGACGCCGGCATCAAATACCGCACGTCGACCGCGTTGGCGCAGTCGATCGAGGTGGTCGAGCGCCGCGTCAACGAACTCGGCACGACCGAGCCTATCGTGCAGCGGCAAGGCGAGGACCGCATCCTCGTCCAGGTGCCTGGCCTGCAGGATCCGCAGCGGCTGAAAGAGATTCTCGGTCAGACCGCGAAGCTGACCTTCCAGATGGTCGACCAGTCGATGCCGGTGCAGGACGCGCTCAAGGGGCGCCCGCCAGCCGGTTCGTCGGTGCTCTATTCCCAGGACGATCCGCCGGTTCCGTACCTGATCGAGAACCGCGTTATCGTATCGGGTGAAAACCTCGTCGACGCACAGGCGACGTACAATTCGCAGAACAACGAGCCGGTGGTTTCGTTCCGCTTCGATTCCAAGGGTGCCGCCCGCTTCGGCCAGGCCACCGCGCAGAACGTCGGCAAGCTGTTCGCCATCATCCTCGACAACCAGGTGATTTCGGCGCCGCAGATCCGTGAACCGATCCTTGGCGGCACCGGCCAGATCTCCGGCAATTTCACGGCGCAAAGCGCCAACGACCTCGCCGTGCTGCTGCGCGCCGGCGCGCTGCCCGCGACATTGACGGTCATCGAGGAGCGTACCGTGGGTCCGGGCCTCGGTCAGGATTCGATCCATGCCGGCAAGGTCGCCGGCATCATCGGTTCGATTCTCGTCGTGGCATTCATGTTCGTCGCCTACGGTTTCCTCGGCTTCCTCGCCAATATCGCGCTGGCGGTGCACGTGGCGATGATCGTCGGACTGCTGTCGCTGCTCGGCGCGACGCTGACCTTGCCGGGTATTGCCGGTATCGTGCTGACCATCGGCATGGCGGTCGATTCCAACGTGCTTATCTATGAGCGTATCCGCGAGGAGCGACGCGCCGGCCGCTCGGTGATCCAGGCGATCGACACGGGCTTCTCGAAGGCGCTGGCGACCATCGTCGATTCCAACGTCACCTCGCTGATTGCCACAGTGGTGCTGTTTTATCTCGGTACCGGACCGGTGAAGGGATTTGCCATCACCTATGCCATCGGCATCCTGACGACGGTCTTCACCGCTTTCACCTTCACCCGCCTGCTGGTGTCGATCTGGCTGCGCCGCGCACGTCCGAAGGAACTGCCGCGCGCGCCGGTGACCTTCGTTCCGCCCGGCACGAAAATTCCGTTCATGGGTATTCGCCGGTGGACGTTCGCGCTGTCGAGCACATTGTCGATACTGTCCGTCGTGTTGTTCATGAGCGTCGGCATCAATTACGGCATCGACTTCAAGGGCGGTTCCCTGATCGAGGTGCAGTCAAAGAGCGGCGATGCCAATATTGGTGACATCCGCAGCCGATTAACGGAACTGAACATCGGCGAAGTTCAGGTGCAGCAGTTCGGCGCACCCAACGACGTGTTGATCCGCGTCGGCACGCAGGATGCCGGTGAAAATGCCGAGCAGACCGTGATCGACAAGGTGCGTGGCGAACTGCAGGATCAGTATAATTTCCGTCGCGTCGAAGTGGTGGGCCCTACGGTTTCAGGCGAACTGGCCAAGCAAGGCACGATCGCCATGATTGTCGCGCTGGCCGGCATACTGATCTATGTCTGGTTCCGCTTCGAATGGCAGTTCGCGGTCGGCGCCATCGTCGCGACGGTGCACGATGTGGTCATGACGCTTGGTTTCTTCGTCATCAGCGGGCTCGAATTCAACCAGTCGTCACTGGCGGCGATCCTGACCATTATCGGTTATTCGCTGAACGACACGATCGTGGTCTATGACCGCGTCCGCGAGGATTTGCGAAAATACAAGCGAATGCCGTTGCCGCAGCTGTTGAACAACGCCATCAACGAGACGTTGTCGAGAACGACGCTGACGTCCGTGACGACCAGCTTGGCGCTGCTGGCGCTGGTGCTGTTCGGCGGCGAAGTGATCCGCTCCTTCACGCTGGCGATGCTGTTCGGCGTCGTGTTCGGCACGTATTCGTCGATCTTCATCGCGGCGCCGTTGCTGATCCTGTTCAAGCTGCGGCCGCAGGCTTCGACCGACGAGGAGAAGCCGGTCAGCGGCGGCAAGGCCGTCGCGACCTGACGCGCGGCCCCGGAGGGGTGACAGAGTGATGGCCGGCAAAGGCATCGTCATCCGCGAGGCGCATTTCCCCGGCCGCGCGCCGATCGAGGCTTATGGCAATGGCGGCTTCCGCTTTGCCGACATGTCGCATCGCGGCTCGCTCATGTGCCTGCCTACGGGCATCCATGGCTGGGAGCCGGCAAATCCCCTGGCGCTGACCGTGGCGGATTTCGACAGGCTCCTGGCCGAGGCCGACAAGGTCGAGATCCTGCTGGTTGGCATGGGTCGGGATCTCAGGCCGTTGCCGGCGGCGCTGCGGGCCGCGCTGAAGGATGCCGGCATAGCATCCGACCCGATGTCGACTGGGGCAGCAGTGCGGACCTACAATGTCCTTCTGGCTGAAAACCGCGCCGTGGCAGCCGCGCTCATCGCTGTCGATTGATATGTCGCAGAATACTGAAATCGTCATGGATGCGGTGCGCGTCGCCGACCATGATCGGTATCTCACCGCGCTCTACGCGCCGGCCGACAAGCGCGAGGCGCTGTTTTCGCTGTACGCCTTCAATGCCGAGATATCAGGCATTCGTGACCGCATCCATGAGCCTTTGCCGGGGGAGGTCCGGCTGCAATGGTGGCGCGATGTCATCGCCGCCGGCGGCGAGGCGGGCGCGGGCCATCCCGTTGCCGAAGCCTTGAACACTACCATTGCGGCGTTCAAGCTGCCGAAACTGGCCTTTGAGAACATGCTCGAAGCACGCATTTTCGATCTCTACGACGATCCGATGCCGTCGCGCACCGATCTGGAAGGCTATTGCGGCGAGACGGCAGCCGCGCTGATCCAGCTTGCGGCAATGGTGCTCGATCCTGTCGAGGCGCCAAGGTTCGCCGAACTGGCGGGCAGGGCGGGCTGCGCGCAGGCAATGACGGGCCTTTTGCTTCTGTTGCCGCTGCATCGCAGGCGCGGGCAGTGTTTTGTCCCGGCTGACATCTTGGCGGCGGCGGGCTCGTCGCCGGAAGAATTCGTTGCGGGCGATGGCGGTCCCGGTGCCCAGCGCGCCGTGGCCGCGATGATCTCGCTGGCGCGCGAACATCTTTCCGCCTTCGAACGGGGGGCTGCCGCGCTGCCGGGGTCGCTGCGTCCGGCATTCCTGCCGCTGGCGCTGTCACGCGCTTATCTCGACAAGATGGAAGGCTCGCGCCGAGCCCCGCTCGGGGGCGTGGCACGGCTGTCGGCGTTGCGCCGGCACTGGCTGCTGTTGCGCCATGCGGGCAAGGGCTGGCCGACACATTGACGTAAACGTCAATCGTGTTAAGAAGTCCGCCTGCCGAGAACTGTCGCCTAAGACGACAGGCTGGCCCGGAGGAGATTCCCGTTAATGAGCTTGCCCGTGCTGGTCGTGATCGTCGTTCTGGGCATCGCGCTGTCGGTAGCCGCCGTGCATTTCACCGGCGGCAGCAATATGGTCACTCTGACCGGCGCGGATCAAGCCACGGGCCGTTTCGCAGAGGACTTTCCCGACGAGATTGTGACCGCGGTTCGACTAACCGCGGACAGCCGATCCGCTTTTCTCGATCTTGCCCATGGCCGCACGGGCATCGTCCACGGTATCGGCGACTGCTTTCTGACCCGCGTCGTGACGCCTCGGGACGTCGTTGTGTCCAAAACTGACGAGACGGACACGATCCAGCTGCGGCTGACGGACTTCACCTGGAAGGGCGGCCGCTTCCGCTTCGCCAATGCCGCCGACGTGCAGGCCTTGCGGAACGCTCTTGGGCCGCGAGACACGAGTTCCGGGAAGGAGGCAGCGTGATGGACAGCTACGAGTTTCCGCAGGTCACCCAACTGGCCATTCCGTTTTTTGTCGCCGCGATCCTGATCGAGCTCTGGCTGGTGCGGACCGGTCGCGCCAAGGGCTCGTTCGAGACCCGCGACACGCTGACCAGCCTGATGATGGGCACCGGCAACGTCGTCGCCGGGCTGCTGCTCGGCGTCGTGTCCTACTGGGCGCTGTTGTGGCTATGGCAGTTCCGAGTCTTCAATCTCGGCCTGTCGGTTTGGGTGTTCCTGGCGGCCTTCCTTCTCGATGATCTGCGCTACTACGTCTACCACCGCATCGCGCACCGGGTGCGCTGGGTGTGGGCGGAGCACGTCAACCACCATTCCAGCCAGCACTACAATTTGTCGACGGCGCTCAGGCAAAGCTGGACCGGCCTGTTCACCTTCATGTTCGTGCTGCAGGCGCCGCTGGTGCTGCTCGGCTTCCATCCGGCGGTGATTGCCTTCACCTTCGGTTTCAACCTGGTCTGGCAGTTCTGGATCCACACCGAGACGATCGGCAAGATGTGGAACTGGTTCGAGTTCATCTTCAACACGCCCTCGCACCACCGCGTCCACCACGCCACCAACCCGCGCTATCTCGACGCCAACTATGCGGGCACGCTGATCATATGGGACCGCATGTTCGGCACCTTCGTCGAGGAGTTGGAAGAGGACCGGCCGCGCTACGGTATCGTGAAAAATCTCGGCACTTTCAATCCGCTGAAAGTGGCGTTCCACGAATGGATCGGCATGTTCAGGGATGCCTTCGCGCCGGGGCTGACAGTGAGCGAGCGACTGAACTACCTGATCAAGCCACCAGGCTGGAGCCATGACGGCTCACGCGAAACTTCGGAGACGCTGAAGGCTGCTTATGTCAGGCGAAATCCTGCGGAGGCGGGCAAGCCAGGCTTGCCGTTAGCGACCGCCGAGCCGGCCGAGTAGCTGTCCGGTCAAGAGGGTTTGTCGCTATCGCGCATCAGCGCTTCGTAGTCGCGGCCGCCGTAGAAGATGTTGACGATGTGAACGACATCGCTTTCGACCACGTAGGCTATAACAGCGGAGTGTTCGAAAGGAACCGTCCTCAGTCCCGGCGCGATGTCATCACGCGGGCGACCGCCACGAGGGACGTTTCCAACGCCCAGGCAGCGTTCCTTGATCCGGTCGACGAAACCGTTGGTGATGCTTTCGCTTCCGCTGCTCTCAAGCACATAGGCGGCGATAGCCTCGAGGTCGGATATAGCTCCTTCGCTAAGAACGACGGCGAGACGCTGAATCATCATTGTCTCGCGCCAGTTGCGAAATGCGGTTCTTTACTCTGTCGATTGCCTCATTGAGCGGAACGGCGGGTCTCGTATCCTCGATCGACGCCTTCACACGCGCCCTGATCGAGGCCATGCGCTCGGCGTGTTCCTCTTCTTCGCGTTGGAAAGCGCGAAGAGCTGCGCGGATAACCTCGCTGGCCGAGCCGAACGAACCGTCCTCGACTCTTTCGCGGATCATGCGTGCCATCGCGGGTGTGACGGTGACGGATAGTTTCTCGGCTGCTTCCATGGAACGGCTCCGCTCGGCGTAAAGTAGGATAGTATCCTACTTTACGCCGAGCGTCCAATCAGGCCGCGAGCTTATTCGGCAGCCTCAGCCGTCTGCGCCGGCACACCCAGCCATTCACGGCAGTCTTGCAGGGCACGCGAGGTGATGGCGTGGCGCTTGGCGACGGTCTTGTCCTTGCCGCGCATGCGCTTGCCCTCGCTCTTCGGCGCCTCGACCGGCGGGAACAGGCCGAAATTGACGTTCATCGGCTGGAAAGAGCGTTTGCCCGGCTCGTCGTCGGAAACGATGTGGCCACCGGTGATGTGGTTGAGCAGCGCGCCGAAGGCGGTGGTAAGCGGCGGTAGCGATGGTGCATGGCCGAGCCGCTCGGCCGCGGCGAAGCGCCCGGCGAGCAGGCCGATGGCGGCGCTCTCGACATAGCCTTCGCAGCCGGTGATCTGGCCGGCAAAGCGCAGGCCGGGTCGCGACTTCAGCTGCAGCGAGGCGTCCAGCAAGGTCGGCGAGTTGATGTAGGTGTTGCGGTGCAGGCCGCCAAGGCGGGCGAAGTCGGCGTTTTCGAGGCCCGGAATGGTGCGGAACACGCGCACCTGTTCGGCGTGCTTCAGCTTGGTCTGGAAGCCGACCATGTTGTAGAGCGTGCCCAGCGCATTGTCCTGCCGCAACTGGACGACCGCATAGGCCTTCACCGTCGGATTGTGCGCGTTGGTGAGGCCCATCGGCTTCATCGGTCCGTAGCGCAGCGTCTCGACGCCGCGTTCGGCCATGATCTCGATCGGCAGGCAACCGTCGAAATAGGGCGTGCCTTCCCATTGCTTGAACTCGGTCTTCTGGCCGTCGACCAGCGCCTGCACGAAGGCGAGGTACTGATCCTTGTCCATGGGACAGTTGATATAATCCTTGCCGGTGCCGCCAGGCCCGACCTTGTCGTAGCGCGACTGGAACCAGCAGGTATCCATGTCGATCGTGTCGAAATGGATGATCGGCGCGATGGCATCGAAGAAAGCGAGCGCATCGGCGCCGGTCGCTTCGGCGATCGACTGGGCAAGCGATGGCGCGGTCAGCGGCCCGGTGGCGATGATCGCCTGGTCCCACTCCGCCGGCGGCAGGCCGGGAACTTCCTCGCGCTCGATGGTGATCAGCGGATGTGCCTCGAGCTTTTTCGTCACCGCGTCGGAAAAACCATCGCGGTCGACGGCCAGCGCGCCGCCTGCCGGCACCTGGTTGGCGTCGCCGGCGCTCATGATCAGCGAGCCGGCCAGCCGCATTTCGGCATGCAGCAGGCCGACGGCGTTGTTTTCGGCGTCGTCGGAGCGGAAGGAATTGGAACAGACGAGTTCGGCCAGGCCATCGGTCTTGTGGGCATCGGTGCCGCGAACCGGGCGCATTTCATGCAGGATGACGGGAACACCGGCCTCGGCCGCCTGCCATGCCGCTTCGGAACCGGCGAGGCCGCCGCCGATGATATGGATTGGATTTTTGCTCATGGCCGCCGGAATAATCGCTTGCCGCGGCGATTGCAATTGTCGCGTGGCGGTAACGCGAAACGCCTGGTCGGGAACACCTGCCCCTGAATACAACAACACCCGCCGGGGGAGGAGGTCCGGCGGGTGTCGTTTTGGGGGTCGACCCTCGGGAGGAGGTGAAGGCCGACCGTATTCGTCATCGCCGGGGAGGAGATCGGCTCAGACGAAATTCTCTTCGCATTTTTAGAGAGGGCGAAACCTCTGGGGCAAAATTCGTTTGTCCCGGGGAAACAGCGCCCGCCGCGGGAGGAGGTGCGGCGGGCGCCGTTTGGGTGGCCAACCTTCGGGAGGAGGTGAAGGTTGGGCCTATTCGTCATCGCCGGGGAGGAGGTCGGCTCAGACGAAATTCTCTTCGCATTTTTACAGAGGGCGAAACCTCTGGGGCAAAATCCTTTTGCCCCGGGGAAACAACGCCCGCCGCGGGAGGAGGTGCGGCGGGCGCCGTTTTGATGGTCAACCCTTGGGAGGAGGTAAGGGCGGACCGAATTCGCTTGGGTCGGGGAGGAGGTCGACCCCAGCGAAATTCCTTGGTTACATCGCCTGGCGGGCGATGATCTTGATTTCGTCGCGGACGATGACGAGATCATGCAGCTGGCGGTTCGAAAGGCGACCCAGCTCGGTAACCGTCTCGCGATAAACGCGCCAGTTACGATAGTTGCGGATCAAGTTCATTGTCGTTCTCTTTTTCAAAACTGGTTCGGACCATTCGCGGCCCGAAGGATTAGACCGCCTTGCGAGCGACGTAAGGGATGTCGCTGCGGCTGATGCCGAGGTCGGTCAGTTCACGGTTGCTCAGGCGGCTCAGCTCGGAGACGGTGTCCCGGTAGCGGCGCCAGTTGCGGTAGTTGCGGATCAGGTTCATGGTAGTTCTCGTTTCGTCTTTCTTGCGGATCATTCCGTTTGTGTACGAACCATAAGTAGGGGGACCCATATCGATTTAAAAGCGCTATGGCTGCATGGCAGCAATGCAAATTGTGCAATGCAACATTAACGCGGCTTCACCGACCCGAGACAAAGAAGCCGAATCAGAAAGTGCCGTGACGTCAACGGTTTGGGCTGATCGGCTGAAAAAAGACCAACTGGGGGAGAAGGGGAATGGCGGGCTATTCATCACGATTAAGGTCCGATATCGCGCGGTGGCGGCAGGCAGGCCTGATCGACGCCGCCACAGCCGATTCCCTGGTCCGTGACGTCGACGCCAACGCCCGCCAGTCGCTCAGCTTCGGCTCGATCCTCGCGATGATGGCGGCCCTGCTCTTTGGAGCGGCCATCCTGATCTTCGTCGCCGCCAATTGGGAAGCGATCCCGCGGCTGGCGCGGGTGGCCGCGCTGTTCGCCGTTATCCTTGGCGGCTATGTCGGCGGGGCGGTGCTGAAGACGCGCGACCATGCGGCGATCGGCGAAGCCCTGTGGGTCGTGGCGGCGGCCGCGTTCGGCGCTTCGATCGCGCTGATCGGGCAGATGTACCATTTGTCCGGCGACGAGGCTTCCGCCCTGGTCACCTGGGGCGCCGGCACGGCATTGGCGGCGGTGGCGCTGCGCTCCAACGCGCTGACCGTGACAGCGATCGGCATCGCCGACGCCTGGCTGTTCCTGAAAGGGTTTGACTATTACAGCCGTAGCGAGTTTCCGCACGCCTTCATCGTCATGGCGGTGGTGCTGTTTGCCGTATCGTTCTGGACCCGCAGCCAGCCGGCGCGGCATCTGATCATCCTGTCGCTGCTTTTCTATGTGGTGCTCCTGGCCATGGATCACGCGACGCTGCCGGTAGCGATCCCTCTGGTCATCGTCTCCGTCGCGCTTTTCGCAGCTGCCGTTCTTGCGCCGGAACCGGTCGACAGGATCGTGCAACTCGGCGGTCGTTTGCCCCTGCACGCGCTGCTTGGCTTCCTCACCGGCCTGGCCATCATCCAGTTCGAACTGGCTGACGAGAGCACCTACAACAGCGGTTTCGCCATCGCTTCGGTCGTCGCATTGGCGGGGATCGTCGCGGCAGTCGTGTTCGCAGGCCGTGAGAGCCGTGGCCTGCGCTGGCTGGCCTATCTCGGCTTCGCCTTCGAACTCGCCATCATTTATGTCGTGACGCTTCAGTCGATGCTCGACACCGCCGGCTTCTTCCTTGCCGCCGCGCTGCTGCTGGGCGTGCTTGCGATCGTCATCATCCGCGTGGAAAAACGCATGAAGGGTCCGGCCATTGGGGGAGCCACGGCATGATGACCGGGAAGAGGCTTGTCATCTCGGCGCTGGTGCTGGCGCTCGTCCAACTCGGTTTTCTCAGTTGGATCATCGCCAGCCGGGCGGCGATCCTGCGTAATGGCAAGGAAGTGCTGCTGAAGATCCAACCAGTCGATCCGCGCGACTTGCTGCGCGGCGACTATATCGTCCTCGGCTATGACATCTCGCGCATACCGGTTAAAATGATCGCCAACATTGCGTCCGACAAACAGTCCAGCGACGACACCTCGATCGTGGTCCGGCTGAAGAAGGGCGCCGACGGCTACTGGACGCCGACCGCCGCCTGGTTCGGCACGGCGCCGACGCCGGCCGCCGCGGACGAAGCCGACATTTCGGGCCATGTCGCCGCAGGTTGGGATCTTCGCGGCGAAGGCATGACGATCGCGCCGGATTACGGCATCGAGCGCTTCTATCTGCCCGAAGGCGAGGGGATGGCGATCCAGAGCGACATGCGGGTGCGCCCGTTCGGGATCAAGCTGGCGCTCGCCGCCGACGGCACGGCGCAGATCAAGGCGCTGATGGATGGCGACAAGACGCTTTTCAAGGAGCCGCTCTATTAGGTCGTGGGACGCGCGATAACGACGCCGGTCCTCTTCGCCAGGTCTCGCAGGACGCTCCTTCGTCTAGCGAGCGTCGGGTGGCCTGCCACCCGACGCTCAAAGCGCGAAAAAGTGGTGCGGGTAGAGGGACTCGAACCCCCACGATCTCTCGCCAGAACCTAAATCTGGTGCGTCTACCAGTTCCGCCATACCCGCGTGGCCCGGCAATCCCATGTAGCCATCATTCTGTCAATGTCGGAGACAAGATGTCGGCTCAGGGCCGGAATGTTGGTTATTCGCCTAAACGCGAAGACTGTTGAAAATTAGGCTCGCCTGTGACAAAAGGCGTGTCAAATGTGACGGAACGCGACGATCCGCTTCTACAAGATGTGATAAGAAGTAGGAAAAACAAGAACTTATTCACATTTTGGAACGCAGTTTGGGAGAGTTTGAGCCGTATTTCCGGTCAAATCGCCAGGTTCCGTACCAAAAGCCATTCCCGGCAAGAATTACCGGCAGGCTGTGAACGGCAGGGAGCCGTTTGGCAGCCTCATTGGTGAAAACAAAGGTTTTACGATGCAGGTCACCGAAACTCTCAATTCCGGTCTCAAGCGCGAGATCAAGATCACCGTGCCGGCCGGTGATATGGAAGCCAAGCTGATGGCGCGGCTGTCGGACGCCCGCAACAAGGTCCGCATCAACGGCTTCCGTCCGGGCAAGGTGCCGGTGCAGCACCTGCGCAAGGTCTATGGCAAGTCGTTCATGGCCGAAGTGGTCAACGAGATCCTCAACGACTCGACCCGCTCGATCATCACCGGGCGCGGCGAAAAGGCCGCCATGCAGCCTGAGGTCATCATGACCGAGGACGAGAAGGAAGCCGAGAAGATCCTGGCCGGCGGCGCCGACTTCGAGTTCCGCCTCAACTATGAGGTCATTCCGGCGATCGAGATCAAGGATTTCTCCGACATCAAGGTGACGCGCCAGGTGTTCGACGTTCCGGATTCGGAAATCGACGACCAGGTCAAGCGCGTCGCCGAATCGGCGCGCAGCTACGAGCCGAAGACCGGCAAGGCCGCCGAAGGCGACCGCGTCACGATCGACTATGTCGGCAAGATCGACGGCGAGGCTTTCGCTGGCGGCGCCGGCAACGACCAGCCGCTGGTGCTGGGCTCCAAGGAGTTCATTCCGGGCTTCGAGGATCAACTGATCGGCGCCAAGGCCGGTGACGAGAAGCAGATCACCGTGACCTTCCCGGAAAACTACCAGGCGGCGCATCTGGCCGGCAAGGAAGCGACCTTCGAGGTCACCGTCAAGGAAGTGTCGAAGCCCGGCGAGCTCGAAATCAACGACGAGACCGCCAAGAACCTTGGCCTGGAATCGCTCGAGCGCCTGCGTGACATCGTGCGCGGCCAGATCGAGAACCAGTTCGGTTCGATGACGCGCCAGAAGGTCAAGCGCCAGCTGCTCGACCAGCTCGATGCGGCCTATTCGTTCGAAGCGCCGTCGAAGCTCGTCGAAGCCGAGTTCAACAACATCTGGGCGCAGGTCAACCGCGACCTGGAAGCCGCCGGCCGCACCTTCGCCGACGAAGAGACGACCGAGGAAG
The DNA here is from genome assembly GCF_020164695.1 of Mesorhizobium sp. ESP6-5. Taxonomy (NCBI): domain Bacteria; kingdom Pseudomonadati; phylum Pseudomonadota; class Alphaproteobacteria; order Hyphomicrobiales; family Phyllobacteriaceae; genus Mesorhizobium; species Mesorhizobium sp. ESP6-5. The sequence continues at coordinate 302,318 of NZ_JAIUGR010000008.1, read as the reverse complement.
ATGCGCGCGCCGAATACATGCGCCTTGCCGAGCGCCGCGTGCGCCTTGGCCTGGTGCTGGCCGAGATCGGCGAGAAGGCCGGCGTCACGGTTTCGGACGAGGAACTGCAACGCGGCCTGTTCGAGCAGGTTCGCCGCTTCCCGGCCAACCAGCAGCAGGAAGCCTTCGAGTTCTATCGCAGTAATCCCGAGGCGCTCAACGCGCTGAGGGCACCGATGTTCGAGGAGAAGGTTGTCGACCACCTGCTAGAACAGATCTCGGTCACTGACGTCAAGGTCAGCAAGGAAGAGCTGATGGCCGACGACGAGGAAGACGAGACCAAGGCCAAGGCGAAGCCGGCCAAGAAAGCCGCGTCGAAGAAGGCCGAAGCCAAGGCAAGCGATGCCGCTGACGAGACGGAAGAGCCGAAGAAAAAGGCCGCGCCGAAAAAGAAGGCCGCCAAGGACGCCGAATAGGCCGCTCATTGCAGCGAATTCCGAAAGGCCGCCTCCGGGCGGCCTTTTTTCGTTGCCAAACTGCAACATCGGATTCGTTCCTGATGGGCACCGGTGGCGATACGAAGCCTTGATCATTATCTGGTTGGTTGGAAGGCCAGAGGTAATTGGTGATGTCGTTGGGGGTGTTCGTGGGAACGAGGCGCGCTGCCGCCACGGTGCTTTTCCTTGCCTTGGCCTGCGGCGCTGCCGGGGCCGGTACGGAGAATTGGCGTTTTGACACGGCCAATGACGGCCTCGTCACGGCGTCGGTCTATGCCACCAACAAACTGATCACCGGAGGCGGCGCGCTGAGCTACAGCCCGGTGCTGACCATCGCTTGCCGGGCTGACGGCGAGCCGGCCTGGACCGAATGGCTGCAATTGAACGACGCGGTCTCCGCAAGCCGGAAAATCACCATGTCGGTGACCATCGACGGCGCCGGCAAATTTGACGAGAGCTGGTCCGTCGGCACGCGCGGCAGGCAGCTGATGCGCGACGGCGCCGATGGCATCAAGCGCCTCGTTCCGGCAAACCGCCTGCTGCTGTCATGGCGCTTCGGATTGTTGTCGGGGCGTGGCCAAGCCGATTTCGACCTCGCCGGCTTCGACGAGGCGGTCAGCCAGATTGCCGGCAGCTGCAAGACTGATCGGCCTTGATTTTAGAAGAGTGGCGATCTTTTGGGCTGTTGCCACTGGAAGATTGATCCGCGAGTGCGCGGCATCAGCATCGTTCTTTCCACAATTGAATGATTTCAAATTCCGGCCAGGATAATCGCCAGCGCCGTGGCGTTGCCGTCTCGCGAATACAAGACCTAGATCAGCAGCAGGCCCTTCATGCTGGAATAGCCCTTTCGCCCGATGATGATGTGGTCATGCACGGAAATGCCCAGCCGCTTGGCGGCTTCGATGATCTCTTTCGTCATCTCGATATCGGCACGCGACGGCGTCGGGTCGCCGGAGGGGTGATTGTGGACCAGGATGATCGCGGTGGCCGACAGTTCGAGCGCGCGCTTGACCACTTCCCTGGGATAGACGGGCGTGTGGTCGACCGTGCCTGTCTGCTGCACCTCGTCTGATATCAGCGCGTTCTTCTTGTCGAGGAAAAGGATGCGGAACTGCTCGCGCGCCTCGAACGCCATGGCCGAGCGGCAATAGTCGAGGAGCTGCTGCCATGACGAGAGGATTTCGCGGCCCTGAACCTCGCCGCGCGCCATGCGCTGGGCGGTCGCCGCGATGACCTTCAGCTCGAGCGCCACGGTCGGGCCGATGCCCGTGACCTCCTGCAATAGGCCGACGGGCGCGCCGAGCACTTCGGCCAACGTGCCGAAGCGGGCCAGCAGCGCCTTCGCGACCGGCTTGGTGTCGGCGCGCGGGATCAGGCGGAAAAGCAGGAGTTCCAGCAGTTCATAGTCGGGCAAGGCATCCGGGCCGGCCGAGGCAAAGCGCTCGCGCAGACGATCACGGTGGCCGAGATAGTGAGGCTTTTCGGCGGGAGCCTGTCTGGCCTTCGTGGCTTGCCGCACTGGCACCTCGGAGAAGAAACTCCGCTCGTCGTCATCGCCCTGTGTCGCCATGTGCCGCCCATCCAGCCCGAGCAATGATCGCTGATCCCCGCGAAACACTAGGACGGCGGGCGGGGGCGGTCGAGGTCTTTTCGGCGGCAAGGAATAAGTTAGCCACCGACCTCGACGCAATGTTGCGGCAATGGGGGTCGCGCAAGCTCACGGCATCGCCATTGATGGCCCCGCATCGGAGAACCAAGATGCCCAGCCTCGTTCGTATCCTGCTGTCCGCCGGGCTGCTTCTGAGCTTCAGCCCTGCAATGGCTGCCCTGGTGATCGATGCCGTACGCGCCGGTAGCCGCTCTGATCAGAACCTCCCGATCCATTTCATCCAATACGATGATCCCTGCACAGACGGCCGTTACAGCGACGGTAAGCCGCATAACTGCCGGGAGCTCCTGCGCATGCTGGACCGCCGGGAGCGTTATCGGGAACGGCACGACAATTACCGGCGCGAACGCTACGATCCCTGCATCAATGGCAGGGTTAGCGATGGCCGTCCGCGCAATTGCCGGGAAATAATGCGCTGGCTACGAGATATGAATGAGGACGAAGACTGGCGGCCGCGCAAACACTGGAAATAGGCCGCTATTCAAGACCCTCGCCACAGCGTCCTAAATCGGCAGGCCGGGGCGGTCGAGCTTTTTGGGCGACAGCGTGAAAATCTCGCAGCCGGTATCGGTCACGCCGATCGTGTGCTCATACTGCGCCGACAGCGAGCGATCGCGCGTCACCGCCGTCCAGCCGTCCGACAGGACTTTCACATGCGGCCGGCCAAGATTGATCATCGGTTCGATGGTGAAGATCATGCCGGCGCGCATTTCCACGCCTTCATTGGCGCTGCCATAATGCAGGATGTTTGGGGCATCATGGAACAGCTGGCCGACGCCGTGGCCGCAGAAATCGCGCACCACGGAGCAGCGCTCCGCTTCGGCGTAGGTCTGGATGGCGGCGCCGATGGCGCCGGTGCGCGCGCCCGGCCTGACCGCGGCGATGCCGCGCATCAGGCACTCATGGGTGACCTCGAGCAGGCGTTCGGCGGCGCGCTTGATCGTGCCGACCGGATACATGCGCGAGGAATCGCCGTGCCAGCCATCGAGGATGTAGGTCACGTCGATGTTAACGATATCGCCATCCTTCAGCGGCTTGTTGTCGGGAATGCCGTGACAGACGACATGGTTGATCGAGGTGCAGGACGATTTCGTGTAACCGCGATAGTTGAGTGTGGCCGGCAGCGCGCCGTTGTCCATGCCGAACTCGAAGACGAAACGGTCGATCGTGTCCGTGGTGACGCCGGGACCGACCATTGGCACCAGCTCGTCCAGGCAGCGCGCGGTGAGGTCGCATGCCTTGCGCATGCCGGCAAAGCCTTCCTCGCCATAGAGGCGGATCTGGCCGGTGTTTCTGAGCGGTGCAGTGGCGGCGTCGAGATAGGTGACCATTTTGTCCATATAGAAGGTGGCGCGCGGCAGGAGTGAGACGCGTAAGTGCCACCAGATTTGGCACTTGGGGGCGAAAGGTTCAAGGAAGAACTGCCTGATGCGGTCTCAGCCGCCCGGATATTCGCTTGCCGAGGCAATGCTTTCCCGTTTTTCGCGGCGTTGCTTTCCACTGCCGGGCCGCCTGGTGCCGGCAGGCTTTGCCTTTGCCGCTGCAGCAAAGCGGCGACTTTCCGCAGTGACGACACATTTCCGTGGCACAAAACGAACGAAGCAACTTTTGACGACGAACGGCGTTGCTTGGGCGATGCCGGTTCGGGAGATGTCGAATGGACAGATTGCAATTCGAGGTGCCGGTGCGCATCGCACCAGGCCCCGGCTTGCCCGTCGAGGAAATCTACAGCGTCGAGCAGGCGCTCGATTTTCTGCAGGATTGGCCGGCACGCCGGCAGGGGCCGGTGTATCAGAAAGCCTTCAATGCCTGTTTCGGTGCCACGGTGGATGTGGTCGAGACCGAAGACGCCTGCCGGGCGTTCATGGCGTTCTGCCGTGTCACCGGACTGATGGCCGGCGACATGATGGTGCCGCGCAAGCGCGGCGGCGAGGCGAGAGCACTGCCGGCCTGAGGGCCGCCGGGTGAACCAGTTCGGGTTCGAAAGTACATGACAATTCGCGTGCGCGACGCATCGGCCGGTCACCGTTAAGCTTCCGTTTCCACCTTCGCTGTTAGCCATTGCTTGTTCGGCAATGGTTGATTCGTTGCGTCAGTTTCATGGTTCGGAAGATGTACCCAGAAAAAGTCCGTGCGTTCCCGATCGATCGTCAGCTATTCTTGGTCAGGGAAGTTGCCGCCAAGCTCGGCAATCTGCATGGCGAGACCGCCACCTCGTTCTGGAAGGCAAAAGCGACGGAGTTGCTCGATCTCGTTGTCGGGACGGGCAGGGACAGAACGGCAGCCAGCGACGAAGTGCGCAGGTTCTTCCTGGCCGTGCAAAGAGAATTGTTGGCTGAGTCGAACAGTGAGTCCGTGCCAGTTCTTTCCGCCTGAAGCGGCGGACGCCGATCAGACGATGGCACCTCCGATCAAACAATGGCACCCCTGATCGAAAATGAGCCTAAGTTTTTAGCCATTCGTTCATATATGCGTGCTTTCTAATTGATCATGGTATTCAACTGCTTCACCCGGATACGGCTGACGGCGGCTGGCATAGGTCGCAGCAGAGCCGCGAACGTCGCCACCATCTTTGCCCTCACCCTGCCGATCGTTGTCGGTGCGGCGGGTTTTGGCGTGGAAACCTCCTATTGGTACTATAACAGCTTGAGACTGCAGGCCACGGCGGATGCCGCGGCCTATGCCGGCGCGCTGGAGCAGATCTCGGGTTCCGATACGCCGACGATCGTCGTGGCGGCGACCCAGTCGGCCGCGACGAATGGGCTTGGCGCAGGCACGATCGTCGTCAATACGCCGCCCGCGTCCGGACCGAACACGGCCAAGAAAGCGGTTGAGGTGATCGTCGGCCAAAAGCTCGATCGGATGTTCACCCTGATCTTCACTCAGACCCAGGTTCCAGAACAGGCGAGGGCCGTGGCCCTCATCACCAATGCTTCGAAGGCCTGCATACTCGCGCTCGATCCGACCGCCTCGCAGGCTGCCCTGTTTTCAGGCAACACCGGCGTGAAGTTCACCGGCTGCTCGGTGATGGCCAATTCGATCGCCTCGGATGCCATCAAGCTTCAGGGATCGGCGGGTCTCCAGGCCGATTGTCTGATAACGGCGGGCGGCGTCTCTCTCAGCAATCCCGTCACCACCGTTTGCGCGGCCCCGATCACCCAGGCGCTGCCTGCCGCGGATCCATTTGCCGGCTTGCCGGCCCCGGCGGTCTCGAACCCCTGCAAGAATATCAATGGCAACAAGACGACGCAAACGATCCAGCCGGGGACCTACTGCAGTGGACTCAGCCTCAGCGGCGATGTCACCCTTTCGCCTGGGGTCTACGTCGTCCAGGGGGGCGATTTCAAAGTGAATGCGAACGCCAACGTCTTCGGTGACGGCGTCACCATCTACCTCGCCGGCGCCTCGCGTGTGTCGATGAACGGCAACGCCACGGTCAATCTGAGCGCGCCGACGTCCGGCAGTTACTCGGGCGTGCTGATGTATGGCGACAGAACGGCCACCGGCGGACAGAGTACCTTTAACGGCACGGCAACCTCGCTGCTGACCGGCGCGCTCTACTTCCCCAGGCAGCAGGTAAACTATCTCGGGAATTTCTCCGGCAAAAGCGGGTGCACTCAGGTTGTCGCCGACATGATCCAATGGTCCGGCAACGCGACCATCAATCAGGATTGCACGAGCCTGGGAATGGGCGATATTTTCGCCGCGCAGTCCGTGATGCTGGTCGAGTAACCTTCCGTGGATCGCCGATCGTACTCAATTCTTAAAGATGAGGTAGGCGCTGCGGCCGTTGAGTTCGCGATGGTGCTGCCCTTCCTGTGCCTGGCGCTGCTCGGCATCGTCGACGGCTGGTCATACGTCACGAGCTCACTGTCGATGCGCGCCGGCGTCAAGACAGCGGCAAACCTGGTGCTGGCTGGGTCGACTGACGATGCGGCAACGCAGGCCGTTGCCCTTTCGAGCTGGGAGAAGCGGCCGGACGACGGACAGGTCACGCTGAGCCGGATCCACAAATGCGGGACGACGGTGGTCGACGCCTCGACGCTGTGCAGCGGACCGAAGTTGTCGGCGGTCTTTGTTCAGATCCAGGCATCGGCCACCTGGACCCCGCCCTTCACCTTCGGCGTCTTTTCCGCCCCCAGCACGATCGGCCACCAGGAGTTGATCCGTGTTCGGTAATGCGAGGGGCTTCAGGGCCGATCGATCGGGCGGAGCCGCGCTCGAATTCGCGCTGATCGCACCGTTCCTCATCATGCTGCTATTCGGAATCTTCGCCTTCGGCTGGTCGATGAATTCGGCCTCAAGCGTTCGGTACACGCTGGAGGCGTCCGCACGGTCCCTGCAGCTTAACAACACGCTGACTCAGGCCGACATCCAGGCGATCGCGACGCAGAAACTGCTTGCGCTGGGTCTGAAGGATGTCAACGTCACGATCGCCATCGATCCCGTGAGCGGCGGCTTTCGCATGGCGCACCTGACCGCTGCCTATGCGTTCGTCATAGACTTCCCGTACTTCAGTGCCTTTCCGATCAATTATGCGACGACCGTTACCGTGCCGCTGGTCGGCAGCTAGACGTGGGCTGTCCCTGCCATGTCGGCGAAGGACGTTTGGAACGGTTCCATTCCGCCCAGTAACAGGCTCTTTTGCCAGCGCGGGATTGTCGAAATTTTTATCCAAGACATCAAGAATCTTTAAACGTGTGCCCTTTACGAAAGCACGTATGGCCTCGTGGCGGAGCGGCTACGCTAGAGACTGCAAATCTCGGAAGCCTCGGTTCGATTCCGAGGCGAGGCCTCCAAAATCCCGATGCGGCTGGATCGTCGGTCCGGGACGGGATTGGAGCCGTCCCTGGTCCATTACGCATTACGCCGAGCGGTTCCGCTTGGGCGCAAAAAGCTCTAACGGAACAGATATCTCGACACCTCGGGGTTGCCGCGGCGCCACATCACGTTATCGAGGAAGTAGTGGTGTACGTTGATGAAAATCAACACGATGAAGAAGAACAGCGACGATCCAAGGACCTCCCGGTCATAGGGGACAATGGCGGTCAGCGCGGTCGGAATCAGCCAGAAGCCCAGACCACCGAGGAGGAGGCCAGCACTGATGAACTCCAGGAGCCGCACTCTGTAGGCCGGACCAAGAATCGACAGGATTCTGGATTGCGGAATTTTTTCGGCATCGCGCACATCACGCTCGACATTGCTCTGATAGCGCCAGACCACCGCCAGGTACTGCAAGGAATGGAGCGCCGGCACTACGAGCAACCAGAGCGGATTTGTCCTTACGATCAGAATCCAAAGATATAGCGACGCGCTGTAGGCGATGATGCCGTTATATGGCAGGCTGCCGCCATTCCTGGTCCAGCGATTGATCAGCATCACAACCGTGGCAGCCGTGGAAGCGGCCGCGGCCGAGAGTGCAATCGCATTGAGCCATGCAGGGGTGGCAAACGTGTAATATTCCAGCCCCAGGTATTTTCCCTGGCTGACCGCCGTGTTCGTCTGAAGCCACGCGAACAGCCAAACGGCATAGCTGTTGACCAGCAGGATTTTCTTGTCCGGATCGGTGAAGAACCGGCGCTTCAGGACGGCATCCACCATCAACATGCCGTAGCCTTGCTTGACGTAGTGCCAACCCACGAAAAAGAACATCGCGTTGGTTGCATTCCCCAAGAGCCGGGCGTTAGCCGTTATCGAGCCATAAGCGAAAAATGCGCCCATGAGCAGGGGAACGACGATGCCGGCGAAGATGTAGCGGATCTGCAGGTTCCTGTCGTATCCGTCGCCACGCAGCTTCCGCCCAAAATTGCGGTAGAAGAGTTGGTAGGAGTGGGCGAAGTGCGGATAGTTGATCAGATAAGCCAGGAAAAGCATCGTCGCCGCAACGAGCCCTTCGTATCTCAGCGGCACGAAATACAGCACCGGCAAAATCAGGAATGCGCTGCCGCCAAGCATCAGAAAGTCCGCGAGCGGACCAAAGAGATGTTTTGGAGGCGTTGCCGCAGGAGCGCGTGTATCCGCCGAAAGGTGAACTGCCATGTGAGCGCTCCCTTACGGTCCATTTAACCACCGGCCCGTTTGCTCGACAAGGTCGAGAATCCGAGCGGTCACCGCAACAGGCTTGAGCATCGGCCGCAACGGACGCCGTGATCCTCAAATTGTCGATTCGGTGCCGCCCTGCCAAATCTGCCGGGCATTCGCTGTGTAGAATCGGGAAGGAGAGACCGAGGCCTGAAAAATCTGGTACGCCCAAGGGGAATCGAACCCCTGTTACCGCCGTGAAAGGGCGGTGTCCTAACCGCTAGACGATGGGCGCGCTCAGACGAAGCGGCTTATACTGGCGTTGCGCGCAACCGGCAACCCGTTAGGTGCCGCCTTGGACAACTTTTTTCCAGCCTGCCAAATCAGCGTTTTCGCGGGGGCGGAAGAGCTTGCGATTTGCGGTGACGTCAGGCGCCCCGGCATCCTCGGGTGTCCGCGATGGAGCTTCGCTCCTGCTCTGCCGGTGGATGTCGAAGTCGGGGACTTCCGCTGGCAGGCTCCAGCCTGCCAAATCGCCGCTAGCCGTCGTCACCGCCGCTGCGCCGGCGGCAGCGCCAGTTCCAGTCACGCTCGGGGCCGACGTCGACATGAACCGATTCGGTGTGGCAGTAGGTGCCGACGCCGCCGCGGCCGGGCATGGTCCTGATGTAATTCGCAAGCTCCCACTTGGAGACGCCGGGCACCTGGATGTCGGCGGCGGCGCAATACATGTGCAGCGAATTCTTGGCGCCGTTGGCGCGACGGTTGCGGGCCGGATCGCGATAGCCCGAGGTCACCATCATCTTGCGGCCGTAATGGCCTTCGATCGTCTTCAGCACGCGCACAAGGGACGGCTTCAGGCAAGCCACGTCGACGCTCTCATTCTGCTTCAAGAGACCGTTGGGCGCGAGCCGAGCCATGCCGGCGGCGGAGGCGACCTGATAGGAGCCGCCCGAGCCTTCGTCCTCGTTGAGGTCGACGTCGCTTTCATCGTCGAGGCCGGATTTGCGCTTGATCTCGAACAGGGCCGTCTGGCGCACGCCGGGCAAGGCGTCACTGCCGGTGATGTGACCGGCATCGCCGCCGAGTGAAGCCAGTTGCAGTGGCTTCTGCGTGGAATCAGCAGAGGCCAAAGTGATGATCGGTTTTGCCGCAGGCGGAGCAGGCTTGGGCTGCACGGCAGGCTGTTCGCCCGATCGGGTGTTGACCAGCGGAGCAGGCGTCGCCGAAGCCGGGGTGGCGCCAAACATCGACGCCAGGAAGCCTTTTTTCTTCGGCGCGTCGGCTTGCGGTGCCTCGCCGGCGGTCACGTACACCGGATTGTTCATCACCGGTGCCGCGGCTGGCGTCGGCGCGGTGGCGGCGGCATCGGCGGCGGCGATCTTCTGGGCGACCGCGTCTGTCTGCTGCGCCGTCTGTACCGGCTGCTGCAAGGACTGCGGCGTCTGTCCCGCGATCGTTTCCGCGCCGGCCGGTATGGTGAGCGGGAAAGTGGCCCCAGGCTTGGCAATCGGTACGTAAGCAACCTTTTCGGGGAGTGCCGTGTCGCTTTCGCTCATCACGGTCGTCTGCTCTGTCGCCACTTGCGACGACGAATCAGCGGCGAGAGGCTTGCCCGCAGAGGCGGCGTGGAGGTCCGATTCGGAAGCATTATAGCCGGGCATTCCAACCGACATTGTCGGATCGCCAGCCGATGTGCAGGAGGCCAGAAGCATGGAGCAGAGCGCTGCCACAATGGCGCGGCGTTCTCCCTTTGCGAGGCTCCATCCTGCTGATTTCAAAGTCAAATTCCCCCTCGGTGTCCGATCGGTATATACCTGGCGCCGACTGGTATTTCCGCGTCAGGTGGACCTTTGTCTCCGATCCGGAAACGAGACCTGTGTCAAATCAGCAAGCCTGTAAGTATTTTTGCAGCGATTGCCGAATTGCGGCCGCTTGATGGTTGACGACACCATTTCGCCCGCTTTTGCGGGGGCGTCAACTCACCAGACATTACAGTCCGTTACACACGCACCTTGACATAGGTCCCGGGAGCATCGCCCAAGGTTTTCATATGCTTGCCGGGTTTGCGGGCAGGCACACGGGTGTTGTCCTTGGCCTCTATCCAGCCTTGCCAGTGCGGCCACCAGGATCCCGGATGGCCGGTGGCGGAGGCTATCCACTGGTCGAAGTCGCCCTTCGGCGGACCGCCGGTCCAGTACTGATATTTGTTGGATGCGGGCGGATTGACGACGCCAGCTATATGGCCCGATCCCGCCATCACGTACTCGACCGGGCCGCCGAAATATTTCGAGCCGAGGAAGACGGACAGAGCCGGCGCGATGTGATCTTCCCGGGAGGCGAGATTGTAGACCGGAATGGTGACATCGCCGAGCGAGATCGTGTGGCCCGCCAGTTGCATCGTGCCGCGCGAGAGGTTGTTCTCGAGATAGCAGTTGCGCAGGTAGAAGGAGTGGTTGGCCGCCGCCATGCGGGTCGAATCGGCGTTCCAGTAGAGCAGGTCGAAGGGCAGGGGGTCCTTGCCGCGCATGTAGTTGTTGACGACATAGGGCCAGATCAGGTCACCCGAGCGCAGCATGTTGAAGGCGGTCGCCATCTTGGTGCCGTCGAGATAGCCCTTTTCGTTCATCGACTTTTCCACCGCCGCGACCTGTTCCTCGTCGACGAACACTTTCAGATCGCCGGCATGGGTGAAGTCGACCTGTGTGGTGAAGAAGGTCGCCGACTTGATGCGGTCGTCGCCTTCCCCAGCCATCAGCGCCAAGGCCGCCGCCAGCAACGTGCCACCGACGCAGTAGCCTATAGCATTGACGTCGCGCTCGCCGGTCGCCTTCTCGATCGTGTCGAGGCCGTATTGCAGGCCTTCCCTGATATAGGCTTCCCAGTTCTTGGCGCCGTGGCGTTCATCCGGATTGATCCAGGAGATGACGAAAACGGTGTGGCCTTGCTCGATCGCCCAGCGGATGAAGGATTTCTGCGGGTTGAGGTCGAGTATGTAGAACTTGTTGATCCAAGGCGGGCAGATCAGCAGCGGGCGCTTCAGCACCGTCTCGGTCGCCGCATCATACTGGATGATCTCGGCGACATCGCTGCGGCCGACCACCTTGCCGGGCGTGGTGGCGATGTTCCTGCCGATCTCGAAGGGTGAATAGTCGGCCTGACGCAGTTTGAGGTCGCCTTTGCCGGCGGCGATGTCCTCAGCCAGCATCTTCATGCCGCGCACCAGGTTTTCGCCGTTGGAGGCGACGGTTTCGCGAAACAGTTCGGGATTGGTCAGGATGAAATTGGACGGCGAGATGGCGTTGGATACTTGCTTGACGTAGAAGCTCGCCTTGTGGCGGGTATGCTCGTCCAGGCCTTCGGCATGGTCGACCAGTTCGGACGCCCAGCGCGAGGTGACCAGATAGGCCTGTTTCAAGAAGTCGAAGAAGGCGTTGCGGCCCCATTCCGGGTCCTGGAACCGCTTGTCGCCGCGCTCCGGCTTGACGGCATCGTCGGCGCCTTCGGCATTGGGGCTGACGCGCTGGATGGCGTTCGCCCAAACCGTCATGTAGCCAGCGAACAGCCGCGTCTGCGCTTCGAGCGCCCGCTGCGGATCGGCGAGCCAGTATTCGCTGAGCTTGGAGAAGGTCTTGACCATGTCGACGACCGGCTCGGCGACCTGGTCGCGCACCTCACCTTTTTCGCGCGGTTCGGCCCATGCGGAAGCCGCCTTGCCAGCCTGCTCGATCATCCGCGCCATGTTCAGCGCGAAGCGTTCCGGGTCCTTCACCAGATATTGCTCGACCGTCGAAGGTCCGCCATCTTCCGCTTTGCCCGAATCGGGTGTTTTGGACATGGTTCGCGGGGTTCCTCCGGAAGCGTTTTCTTGACATATTAACATGGGACATCCGACAGGGTCCAATCTCGCTCTACCCCGGCTGCCAAGGAAACAATATGACGATTAAGTTTGGCGAGACTGTTTTTTTCGGTGCCGGCCACTTTTGCCGCATCAGCGCGGCCCTCATGCTCCTGGCCGTTGCCGGATGCTCGAGCACGAATACCAGCGGTCCGGTGCCGATGGCCACCGACGCGGGCCCGAAGGACACCGGCACCTTTCCGAACCTCAACATCCCGCCGCAGGTGGCGGCGAAACAATTCACCGAGGCCGAGAAGAAAGCCAAGCTCGCCCAGTTGAAGGCCGACGAGAACGGGCAGGGCGCCAAGGGCGGCGGCGCGGCCGTCACCAACCAGGCGGCGCTGACCGATCTCGCCAAGAAACATGGTCCGCAGACCCTGAAGCAGATCGAAGGCAAATGCGACCCCGCCCTCGACCCTACCTGCAAATGAGTATATAGCGCGCGCCCAACGCTCCCTTGCTGTCTGGAACTGCCATGGAAGAATTTCACAAGGTCCGCCGGCTTCCGCCTTACGTGTTCGAGCAGGTCAACCGGCTCAAGGCGAGCGCCCGTTCGCGGGGCGCCGACATCGTCGACCTCGGCATGGGCAACCCGGACCTGCCGACGCCCAAGGCCATCGTCGACAAATTGTGCGAGGTCGTGCGCGATCCGCGCACGCACCGCTATTCCTCGTCGCGCGGGATTCCCGGTTTGCGCCGCGCCCAGGCAAACTACTATGCCCGCCGCTTCGGCGTGAAGCTCAACCCCGACACCCAGGTGGTGGCCACGCTCGGTTCGAAGGAAGGCTTCGCCAACATGGCGCAGGCGATCACCGCGCCCGGCGACGTGATCCTGTGCCCCAACCCGACCTATCCGATCCATGCCTTCGGCTTCATCATGTCGGGCGGGGTCATCCGCTCGCTGCAAGTCGAGCCCGATGACGGCTTCATTCCGGCGCTCGAGCGCGGCGTCCGCCATTCGATCCCGAAGCCGCTGGCGCTGATCCTCAACTATCCATCGAACCCGACGGCACTGGTCGCCTCGCTCGATTTCTACAAGGACGTGGTGGCCTTCGCCAAGAAGAACGACATCATCATCCTGTCCGACCTCGCCTATTCGGAAATCTACTTCGACGGCAATCCGCCGCCTTCCGTGCTGCAGGTGCCGGGCGCCATCGACGTCTGCGTCGAGTTCACCTCGATGTCGAAGACCTTCTCCATGCCCGGCTGGCGCATGGGCTTCGCCGTCGGAAACGAACGGCTGATCTCGGCGCTGACCCGGGTCAAATCCTATCTCGACTACGGTGCCTTCACGCCGATCCAGGTGGCGGCGGCGCACGCGCTCAATGGCGACGGCGCCGATATCGCCGAGGTGCGCGACATCTATCACAAACGCCGCGACGTGATGGTCGATGCGTTCGGCCGCGCGGGATGGACCATTCCGGCCCCCGCGGCCTCGATGTTCGCCTGGGCGCCGATCCCTGAGCCGTTCCGTCATCTGGGCTCGCTCGAATTCTCCAAGCTGCTCATCGAGCACGCCGATGTGGCGGTGGCGCCCGGTGTCGGCTTCGGCGAACATGGCGACGATTTCGTGCGCGTAGCACTGGTCGAGAACGAACACCGGATTCGCCAGGCGGCACGCAACATCAAGCGCTTCCTGTCGGCCAGCGCCAAGCAGCCCAACAATGTGGTGCCGCTGTCCGCCCACCGGTAAATACAAATTCGATCTTATTTGAGGGGCGTCGCCTTCCATGGCTGAAGCACTGCGTGTTGGAATTGCTGGACTTGGCACGGTCGGTGCATCGGTGGCGCGCGTGTTGCGCGACAAGGCGGCGGAACTGACCCGCCAATGCGGGCGCGACATCATCGTGTCGGCGATTTCCGCACGCGACCGGAAACGCGAGCGTGGCATCGATCTGAGCTCCGCGAATTGGTTCGACGATCCGGTCAAGATGGCGCAGACCGCCGAGATCGACGTGTTCGTCGAGCTGATCGGCGGCGATGAGGGGTCGGCGCGCGCCTCGGTGAAGGCCGCGCTCGAAGCCGGCCGCCATGTCGTCACCGCCAACAAGGCGCTGCTTGCCAAGCATGGCGTGGCGCTTGCCGAAATCGCTGAAAAGAAGGGCGTGCTGCTCAATTACGAGGCCGCGGTGGCAGGCGGCATCCCGGTCATCAAGACGATGCGCGAGGCGATGGCCGGCAATTCCGTCACTCGTGTCTTCGGCATCCTCAACGGCACCTGCAACTATATCCTGACCCGCATGGAGGCCGAGGGCGTCTCCTTCGACGTCGTGCTGAAGGACGCGCAGCGGCTGGGTTATGCCGAAGCCGACCCGACCTTCGACATCGAGGGCCATGACACGGCGCACAAGCTGTCGATCCTGACCAGCCTTGCCTTCGGCACCAAAATCGCCGCCAACGACATCTACATGGAAGGCATTTCTAACATTACCCAGGCCGACATCCGTGCCGCCGGCGATCTCGGCTACCGGATCAAGCTGCTCGGTGTCGCCCAGCGCACCGAAAGCGGCATCGAGCAGCGTGTGCACCCAACCATGGTGCCGACTGCTTCGGTCATCGCGCAGGTGCATGGTGTCACCAACGCGGTGGCGATCGAGACCGATATCCTGGGCGAGTTGCTGCTCTCGGGCCCCGGCGCCGGCGGCAATGCCACCGCCTCGGCGGTCATCGGCGACATCGCCGACATCGCCAAGAGCCGGCCCGGCTTTCAGCATGGTCCCGTCTTCGGCCGGCCGGCGAAGGAGCTGAGACCGTATAAGAAGGCGCAGATGCGCAGCCATGCCGGCGGCTACTTCATCCGGCTGACCGTGCACGACCGCATCGGCGTGTTCGCGGCGATCGCCAAGCGCATGGCCGACAACGATATTTCGCTGGAATCGATCGTCCAGCATGCGGTCAGCGGCGAGGCGGCGGCGCAGAAGACGGTGATCCTCGTCACCCACGAGACTACCGAGGCCGCCGTGCGCAAGGCTGTCGACGGCATCACCAAGGACGGCCATCTGACCGACAAGCCGCAGGTCATCCGCATCGAGCGGGCAGGGTAGCAGGCAGCCTCGTTGCCGTGGGCGTAACCACCGGCGGCGTATCTCGGTTCGGTGAGGACGTCCCGCTGCCGCCCGGAACGAATTGGCGTCGGTACCGTTCTCTTGGTCAGCAACCAAGGGAGCCGCTTCATGGCCGATACCAACAAATCCGACGCCCCTGACATCGGCGACATCCAGAAGACGCTGGAAAAGCAGATCGCCGACCTGCGCAAGGAGATCACCAAGATCAACAAGAGCATTTCGCAGCGCAGCGCGGAAATGCTCGATGATGCCAGTGAGCAAGCATCGGATTTCTACGATACTGCCGCTTCCCGCGCCTCGCGGACAGCGCAGCAGTTGCGCAGCCAGGCCCAGTCCGTTTCGGAAGTCGCGCGTGAAAATCCGGGCACGACCACAGCCGTGCTTGGCGTGATCGGCCTGCTCGGCTTTCTGGCCGGGATTGCCGTCGGCCAGTCGATGAACGACACGTCGCGCCGCTGGTATTGACCGCGCCGATATTGAGCCGGCAATGCCGGCTCATTTCTCCGTTTCAGCAAGTCATTTAAGGAGGGCATTATGGCTTCGTCCGTGTTAATCGGCATCCTGATTACATTTCTGGTCATCATTCTCGTTCTCTACCTGGTGCAGCGGCTGCCGCTCGACGCCAGGATGAGGCAGATCGTCCAGGTCATCGTCATCATCATCGGCATTATTTCGCTGCTCAAATACCTCGCGGTTTTCTAGGACCACGAAGACGGCAATTTCTGTTTCGTGCCGGCCCGGTTGATCCCAAACCGGGCCGGCATTGTTTTCAAAAATTCGGTTCAATCGATTGATATTGCTATCCTTTCGATAAACCATCCGGCAGGTCTTGCCGTTGTCATGGTCGTTTGACAAAACAAGCACGCCTCTGGCGGGAGGCGGCATCAAACGAGGATTTGCCGAATGAATGTGGCCCAGAACATCGTCGCCGGCCTTGACCGGATACTCACCATGGAACTGGTGCGCGTCACCGAACGGGCCGCGGTCGCGGCCGCCAGGCTGCGCGGCCGCGGCGACGAAAAGGCTGCCGACCAGGTCGCCGTCGATGCCATGCGTGAGGAGCTCAACCGCCTCGCGATCAAGGGCACGGTGGTGATCGGCGAGGGCGAGCGGGACGAGGCGCCGATGCTCTATATCGGCGAGGAGGTCGGGACCGGCAAAGGGCCCGCGGTCGATATCGCGCTTGATCCGCTCGAAGGCACGACGATCTGCGCCAAGAACCTGCCGAACGCGCTCGCCGTGATCGCGATCGCCGAGAAGGGCAGCCTGCTGTTCGCGCCCGACGTCTACATGGACAAGATCGCGGTCGGTCCCGGTTACGCCGACGGGGTCATCGATATCGACGCCTCGCCGGCCGAAAACGTCGCCAGCCTTGCGCGAGCGAAGGGCGTTGCTGTGTCCGACATCACGGCCTGCATCCTCGACCGTCCGCGCCACGCCAAGCTGATCGATGCCGTGCGCGCCACGGGCGCCGCGATTCGGCTGATCGGCGACGGCGACGTCGCCGGCGTCATCCACACCACGGACGCGGAAGAAACCGGCATCGATATCTATCTCGGCACCGGGGGTGCGCCGGAAGGCGTGCTGGCCGCGGCGGCGTTGCGCTGCACCGGCGGCCAGATGCAAGGCAGGCTGATCCTCGATACGCCGGAAAAGGTCGCACGTGCCGCAAAGATGGGCATTTCCAATCCGAAGCGGATCTATCAAGCGGAAGACATGGCGCGTGGCGACGTGCTGTTCGCGGCCACCGGTGTCACCGATGGCAATATGCTGGCTGGCGTCAAGTTTGGCCGCACATACATCACCACCCACACGATCGTGCTGCGATCGTCATCGCGGACCGTGCGCGAGATCAAGGCCAGGCACCAGGATCTGGATAAGTTCTAGACCTGCTTGCGAAGCCGGGCCGCAGTTGTTAGCCATCTGGCTGCCTCCGATGGCGGCAAGGGTTTAACGATGACACCGCCCGATCGGCATGCGGCCTCTGATGTCTCGGGCGGCCAGCGAACGGGTGCACGGCTGAAAGGCGGAAAGCGTAGTTTTTCTTGAAGTCTCCCGCGGCCTTTGGCTTATCCTGCCGCCAACCATGAGTTGGCAAAGCGCATGATGGGCGAAAGGCGCCTCTTCCTCGATGTCAGGCAGTCGGCAACCGGTCTCTCCTGGGAGCACCGGTTGACCGAACGGCAGGACATGATCGCGCTCGCCATCGCACAGGGTCATGGCGTGCCAGACATCGTCGCGCGCGTTCTTGCCGGACGCGGCGTGGCCGCCGATGAGACCGAGCGGTTTCTCGAGCCGACGATCCGCGACCTGTTGCCGAACCCGGCCTCGCTGACCGATATGGACAAGGCCGCCATCCGCATCGCCGCCGCCGTCATGGCGCGGGAGAAAATTGCGATCTTCGGCGATTACGACGTCGATGGCGCCGCCTCGTCGGCCTTGCTGAAGCGGTTTCTCACGCATTTCTCGGTGCCGTCGGAAATCTATATCCCGGATCGTATTTTCGAGGGCTACGGTCCCAATCCCGATGCCATGCGCGAACTGGTATCGCGCGGCGCGACGCTGATCGTCACAGTCGATTGCGGCACCAACAGCGCCGTTTCGATCGACGCGGCCAATGCCGCCGGCGCCGATGTCGTGGTGCTCGACCACCACCAGGTCGGCGGCGTCTTGCCTGCGGCCATTGCCGTCGTCAATCCAAACCGCGACGACGACCTTTCCGGACAGGGCCATCTCTGTGCCGCCGGTGTCGTGTTCCTCGCCTTGGTCCAGACCGCAAAGGTGCTGCGTGGCCTGAGCGATGTCACGCCGCCCGACCTGCTTTCCCTGCTCGATCTCGTGGCGCTTGCCACCGTCTGCGACGTGGTGCCGCTCACGGGCGTCAATCGCGCCTTCGTCGTCAAGGGTTTGCAAGTGGCGCGACAGCAGAAGAATGAAGGCATGGCCGCGCTGGCACGAGTGTCGCGCGTTGGCGAGCCGATCAGCACCTTCCATCTCGCCTATCTGATCGGTCCGCGCATCAATGCGGGCGGGCGCATTGGCGATGCGGCACTCGGCAGCCGGCTGCTTGCAACGGACGATCCCGTCGAGGCGCAGACCATCGCAGAGACGCTAGACCGGCTGAACCAGGAGCGGCAGCTGATGGAGCAGGAGATGCTCGCCGCCGCGCGCGCCGAAGCCGATGCCGAGCTCGCGGGCGGCAGCGGCCCGGCGATCGTCGTCACCGCCAGCAACAGCTGGCACCCCGGCATCGTAGGCCTGCTTGCCTCACGACTGAAGGATCACGCACGGCGGCCGGCCTTTGCCATCGCCTTCAACGCCAACGGCACCGGCACGGGCTCGGGCCGTTCGGTGTCGGGTTTCGACCTTGGCCGGCTGGTGCGCGAAGCCGCCAATGCCGGGCTCATCGTCAAGGGCGGCGGCCATGGCATGGCTGCCGGCATCACCGTCGAGCGGGCAAGACTGGGTGAGCTCAGGGCCTTCTTCGAGGAGCGGGCAGCCGCCGACGTTTTCAGGTTGCAGGATGAGGAAAGCCTGGCGATAGACGGCGCGCTTGCCGCCGAAGGCGCGACGCTCGGCCTGCTCGATGCGTTGGAAAAGGCGGGGCCCTTCGGTGCCGGGCATGTCGCGCCTGTTTTCGTGCTGCCGCGCCATCGGCTGGCCGACATCAGGCCGGTCGGCACCAACCATATTCGCGCCGATTTACAGTCGGAGAGCGGCGGCCGCATCCAGGCGATCGCCTTTCGCGCCGTCGATACGGTGCTTGGCGAGTTCCTTTCCAAGAACCGCGGCAAGACGGTGCATGTCGCCGGCTCGCTGTCGGGCAATTACTGGAACGGCAACCGTACGGTGCAGTTTCGCATCATCGACGCCGCGCGGGCGTAGGGCGCGCCGGAAACCCGCGCAATTCAGCCGGCCGGCGCATAACGCAGCAACGTCACGCCCTGGGGGAGACTTTGCGTGCCGAGCGGGGTCAGCGCCAGCGACAGGCCGGATTCAAAATATGGCTTGCCGCCACCCAGCACCACGGGATGCATATAGAGCCGGTATTCGTCGATGAGGCCGGCTCGTGCCAGAGAGGCGGCAAGGTCGGCGCCGCCAAGGATGACGAGGCCATCGGCCTGCGCCTTGAGAGATCGTACCGCATCCTCCGCATCGCCATCAACCAGCCGGGCATTGAGCCCGACTTGCCGAAGCGTGGTCGAGAAGACGATCTTCGGCGTTTCGCGCCATGCATGGGCAAAATCCCGCTCGACCTCGGTGGCGCCGGTTTCGCGTTCAGGGCTGTCCCAGAAGCGCATGGTTTCGTACATGCGCCGTCCGGCGAGCACGGCGGAAGCCTGCCTCATCATGTCGTTGAAGTGCTGGTGCAGTTCCGCCTCGGGCACTGGCAAGCCGATGTCCCCGTTCGATCGGGCGATATAGCCGTCCAACGACGTCAGCATGGAATAGACAATCCTGGCCATCGGCACCTCCGCCTCAAGCGACGCAGACACCATAACCAATTGCGTTTGGCAATCAGTTTGCCCTGAGGCCAATACAACTTGAGGAACGGTCTAGGCGAGAACCGTCTGCAGCCGCGTCAGTTCGCCGATCTGCGCCATCGTCGCCTGGTAGCCGAGCTGGATCGCCTCGTCGGCCCGGTGAAATTCGGTGAGGCCGATATGGCTGAGCTTGGGCTGCAGCGACATGTCGGGCGGATCGCCGGCAAGTCTCGCCCGCGAAATACGGTCCTGGATGATGTTGAAGGCTTCGACCATCACGCCGGTGATGCCCAAACGCGTCTGGTGCGATTGGTGTTGGGCGTCGACCTGGCCGGGCCTTGGCGCATCCTTTTCGATAACCAGCTCGCCAGCGCTGTGCTTGATCACGGCGGCGCGGCCGAACAGGTCGTAGTGGAGGTTGACCGCCACGACGAGCGGCTGCTCGTAGGCGCGGCAGACCGAAACGGGCACCGGGTTGACCAGCGCTCCGTCGACCAGCACGCGGCCGTTGCAATCGACAGGCTCGAACACGCCAGGCAGCGCGTAGGACGCGCGCATGGCGGTGATCAGCGATCCGCTCGACAGCCAGATCTCGTGGCCGGTGCGGATTTCCGACGCGACGCAGACAAATGGCTTGGGCAGATCGTCGAAGCGGATGCCGGCCACGTGCTCGCGCAGGCGCGCGTCCAGCTTCATGCCGCCGAAGAGGCCGCTGCCGCGCAGGTTGAGATCGAGCAGGCCGAAGATACGTCGTCTGGTGAGGCTGCGGGCGAACTCTTCCAGCTCATCCAGTTTGCCGGCGAGATAACAGCCTCCGACCAGGGCGCCGATCGAGGTGCCGGCGATCATCGAGACTTCGATGCCGGCTTCATCGAGCGCGCGCAGCACGCCGATATGAGCCCAGCCTCTGGCGCAACCGCCGCCAAGCGCGAGCGAAATACCTGTTTTCTTGGGGGAGGTTGTTTCGGATGCGCCGCCTGCCGAGGACAGGCCGTTGGCCTCCCTGACATCTGGTCTGTTACGCAATGACGCCCATTCGAGCATCATGATCTCCCTTGTCCCAGGCTAGTATACGGACGGGCCGTATCGAAATGATGAATCTATGTGGTCGGTGTCAGGCAGAAGGTTCAAGCTGATGGCTTCCGATACGTGTTTTCCGCATCGAACAGCGGCTTGCTGCCGTCGTCGGCAAGCGTCCCCTTGCCGTCGATCAGCCCCACCGTCCGATAAAAGCATGAACGCCGGCCGGTGTGACAGGTTGCGTCGTGGCCCAACACTTTCACGCGAAGCCACACCGCATCCTGGTCACAATCCGTGAGCATCTCGACGACATGCTGGAAATTGCCCGAGGTTTCGCCCTTCTTCCAGAGCGTGTTGCGCGAGCGCGACCAGTAATGGGCAATGCCTGTTTCCAGCGTCAGAGCCAGCGCCCGTGCATTCATATGCGCGACCATCAGCAGCATGCCGTCGGCGGCATCGGTGACGACGACGGTGACAAGACCGGCGGCATCGAAGCGCGGCGAAAACACCGCGCCTTCCTCCAAGGCTTTCTTGTCCGAGGGAGCTTCCGGAAATTCCAGTGCCGACATTGCCGGTCTATCTTCCTATTGACCGCGACGTCGGCAAAGGGCTTACGCCCTGCCGCCGCGCACCATGGTGACAAAACGAACCTGCTCTTCGGGCGTATCCTTGAAGACGCCTGTGAAGGTGGAGGTCAGCGTGGTGGAACCTTGCTTGCGGATGCCGCGCATGGCCATGCACATGTGCTCCGCCTCGATCATGACGGCAACGCCGCGCGGGTTGAGCACATCCTGGATGACGCCGGCAATCTGGGCGGTCAGGGCTTCCTGCGTCTGCAGCCGATGGGCAAAGATATCGACGACGCGCGCGATCTTGGACAGGCCGACGACCTTGCCGTCGGGCAGGTAGCCGACATGCGCCTTGCCGATGATCGGCACCATGTGATGTTCGCAATGCGAATGGAACTGGATGTCCTTGACGATGACCAGGTCATCGTAGCCGGCGACCTCCTCGAAAGTACGGCCAAGCTCCTCGGCCGGGCACATGTCGTAGCCGCCGAACATTTCGCGATAGGCCTTGGTCACGCGCTTGGGCGTGTCGATCAAACCCTCGCGATCCGGATTGTCGCCGGTCCAGCGCAGCAAGGTGCGTACGGCGGCCTCGACTTCGGCCTCGCTCGGGCGGTCGGTGACCGGCTTTTCCATATAGGCGGACTGGGGCATTAGTTTCTTGATGACGGCATCCATAAAAGGCGTCTCCCGTAGTTCCTCTCTGAGGAGGAACGAGTTGAACGGACCACGACCTTTCGGTGTCGGAAACTCGCCCCGTTTCCAGCCCCGTAAGCGGCGTGAACTTCCCGGCAAGGACAGTGGCGTTCGCCGCCTTGTCGATACCGGACTGCCAGCATTATATATGGTCGTGCCGAGCGAATGAAAGACGCAACAACGGCAATCGCTGTTCGCTTGGCGGCGACGGATTGGAAAATAATGATCAACGACGTCTACAACGCGAAAATTCTCGGTTTTGCCGGAAATATTGCCCGCATCGGCCGGCTCGATCATCCCGACGCGACTGCGAAGGCGCATTCCAAGCTGTGCGGGTCGACCGTTACCGTCGACCTCAAGATGGAGGACGGCGTGGTCACCGACTTCGCCCACGACGTGAAGGCCTGTGCGCTCGGACAGGCATCGTCCTCGATCATGGCGCAACATGTCGTCGGCGCCAGCGCCGAGGAATTGCGCGCGGTGCGCGAGACCATGCTGAAGATGCTGAAGGAGAACGGCGCGCCGCCGGAAGGCCGCTTCGCCGACCTCGGCTATCTGGAGCCGGTGCGCGACTACAAGGCGCGTCATGCGTCGACCATGCTGACTTTCGACGCCGTGGTCGACGCCATCGGCCAGATCGAGAAGAAGCGCGCCGACGAAGCGGCCTGAGAGTGGTCTTCGACCTTACGGTGAGCGGATCCCGCCAGAGCGGTCGTTCATGCCATGGCTTGGTGTTCGCCGGTACTCTTGCCGCTTCACTTGTGTCGGCCGGTGGCTCAAGCGGGGCGGAACCAGCAGTCCAGCGCGATATCGGCGACTATCTCATGAGGGCCGTCCAGCCCTGTTGGAACGTGCCCGCAAATGCCACAAGTACTGCACGCGTCCGGATCAGCCTGAACAAGGACGGATCGCTCGCCGGGCCGCCAAAAATCGTCGGCCCCGTGACATCGGCAAGGCATAAGGTTGCCGAAGCCGCCATTCGCGCGATCACGCGTTGCGCGCCGTTTCCCGGGCTGGCGTCCTACGGCGCCGACTATGATTTGTGGCGCGACATCGTCGTCACATTCTACCCAGCAGTCGACCCGGCGGCGGGACATCCGTCCATGGACATCAACGACCTCAATAAACTTCTCGGAAAATACAAGAAGGTAAAGTAGCCGGCTCCGGCCAGCGCACGGCTCAGGCCGGAGCTTTCAGCGCTCGCCTGCTTTCGCTGAATTCGCTTCTTAGCCAGTCGGCGAAGGCCGCGGCCGGTTCGGAGAGACTGTGCAAACTCCTGGCCACCAGCCAATAGGCCCCGGATGCGACATCGATGTCGAACGGTTTGACCAGTGCTCCGGTCTCCAATTCTTCTCCAATCTGCAGGAGATCGCCCAGCGCCACGCCGTGGCCGAGCAGCGCGGCCTGCTTGGAGAGTGAGGCGTCCGCAAGCATCGGCCCGCGCGTGGGCATGGCGTTGGCGGGTACGCCCGCCGCCTCGAACCAGCGCGTCCAACCCTGGCGGTTTTCCTCGTGCAAAAGCGTGAAGCGAGCAAGATCGGCCGGCTTCCCGAGGGCTGGGCCCGATGAAAGCAGCGCCGGCGACAGAACCGGCGAATCGACTGTCGAGGCCAGCCGCTCGGCTTCGCTGCGGGGCCATGACGTCGCGTTCGAGCTGAAACGTAAGGCAAGTTCGGGCTGGTCGCTGCGGAACTCGATCAGCCTTGGGTCCACTTCGAGGGAGACGTCGATATCGGGCCGCAACTGGCGAAACCGGTTGAGCCGGGGCACCAGCCAGACGGATGCAATCGACGGCTCGACGCTGACACGAACCACGGCCTGCGCGGGAACCGCGACCAGTTCCGAGAGTAGTTTGTCGATGTCGTCGAAACTTCTGACCAGTTGAGCAAGCAGCCGACGGCCTGCATCCGTCAGTTCGACGCGGCGATGGTGCCGTTCGAAAAGCGGTTGGCGCAGGAAGGTTTCGAGTTCGCGAATCTGCCGGCTGATCGCCGCCTGCGAGACGAAAAGCTCCTCGGCGGCCTTGCTGAAGCTCAAATGCCGCCCCGCCGCCTCGAAGCTCCTCAACGCCGTAAGGGGCAAGCGTCCACGCTTCATTTCGCATAACCCAGGATTATCCGAAACGGAAATTATACTCGTTTGAAGGCGAAGGCCAGCGGCGGTCTAATCGTCTTCAAGGAGATGCCGCCATGATGCAGTTGCTTGAGATCCTTGGCGACGTCATACGGATCGCGACGTTCCAATGGCGCGACGAAAGACGCGCTACAAGGCATCACGAAGAATGGTCTCATCCTGGCCGCTGGGCGCCGCCAGCCGACCGACGGCCATTTCGCCGTTCCCGCCCGTGACCGCACGGCGATCGGGATTGCGTTCTCCGGTGCAAGCGCACATCTATCAGCTGGAAAACGCGGAGATCGCAGTGGGCGACCAGCACAGGCATGCGCATACAGCCGGAGCGTCGAGGCGCGGCCGCAACTGGCCCGGCCCCTGGCGCAAGACGCCGGGCCGCTTGCTCGGCACCTCGCTCGTGCGGCTTTACCAATTGACGCTGTCCGGCTTTGTCGGCAATTCCTGCCGCCATCTGCCGACCTGTTCGGAATACGCGCATGAGGCGATCGCCCGCCATGGCCTTTGGGCCGGCGGCTGGATGGGGTTGTTCCGCGTGCTGCGCTGCGGCCCATTCGGCACGCATGGCATCGATCTGGTTCCGGAAGCGCTGGCGGACCGTAACGTCTGGTTCATGCCCTGGCGTTATTGGCGGGTCGGCCGCAAGCGCGGCGAAGCGCAGGGCTAGGGTGGCTGGTCACGCCGCGCTGTTTACGCTCCGGTAGGGTTAACGCAAGCCTGCACAACAACTGCGCATTTGAGACAAAATCGAGACAAGAGACCCCGCTAAGCCCGCTCGCGAACCCCCTTCTGGAGCGAGCAGAAAATGCGCAATGTCGATCGTCTTCCCTTTATCATGGCTGGTGTCCTGTTCCTGCTCGCCTGGCTGCTGGGATTTCCGATGCGCGCGCAGTCCGCGCCGCTAGCGGATGTGCAGTGCACGCTGATCGCCGATGCCCAGAGCGGCAAGACGCTTTACCAGGACGGTACCTGCGACCAGCGCTTCAGCCCGGCCTCGACGTTCAAGATGCCGCTTTCGCTGATCGGCTACGACGCAGGCATCCTTGCCGATGAACATACCCCGGCATGGGACTACAAGCCTGAGTTCAACGCGGTGAAACGCGACCAGAAAACCGTCGATCCGACGATCTGGGAACGCGATTCCATCATCTGGTTCTCGCGCGAGATCACCCGCAAGCTCGGAACTCAGAAATTTGCCGGCTACGTATCGAAGTTCAACTATGGCAATGGTGACGTTTCCGGCAATCCTGGCAAGGATGACGGGCTCACCCATTCCTGGGTCAACTCCTCGCTTAAGATCACGCCAGTCGAACAGGTTGCCTTCCTGCGGCAACTGCTCGCCGGCACAATGCCGGTGTCGGCCAAGGCGCATGAATGACACGCGCCATCATGCCGAACTTCAAGGCTGGGGACTGGGCCGTTCAGGGCAAGACCGGCACGACCAGGCTCGGCGCGGGCGGCAAGGACAAGCGCTCGCTCGGATGGTTTGTCGGCTGGGCTGGGAAAGACGGCCGCCAGATCGTGTTCGCCCGGCTCGTCGTCGATACGAAGCGCACCGACATGCCGAAGGGGTTGGCGACACGGGCCGCGTTCCTGAAGGACCTGCCACGGCTGATTAAGTGAGCCGGGCTTTACGGCGGCGGCATCTGCTCATAAAAGACTGCCGCCGCCGGACGCATCCGGCACCCTGGCAGGTCGCAGCCCCGAACCGCTGATGATCTGCATTTACCACCCGCGCTCGTTTGCGGGACTGGATAGGAGATACACATGCTGAATTCCGTTTCCCTGACATTTCCCGATGGCTCCGTCCGCGACTACGACGCGGCGATGACCGGTGCGGGTCTCGCCGAATCGATCTCGAAGTCGCTGGCCAAGAAGGCCGTGGCCTATGCCATCGATGGCACCGTGCGGGATCTCTCGGACCCGCTCGGAAAATCCGGCAAGGTGGAGATCATCACCCGCGAAGATCCGCGCGCGCTGGAACTCATCCGCCATGACACCGCGCATGTGCTGGCGGAAGCCGTGCAGGAGATATGGCCGGGAACGCAGGTGACCATCGGGCCGGTGATCGAGAACGGATTTTATTACGACTTTGCCCGCAACGAGCCGTTCACCCCGGACGATTTCCCGGTGATCGAGAAGAAGATGCGCGAGATCATCGCGCGCAACAAGCCGTTCACCAAGGAAGTCTGGTCGCGCGACAGGGCAAAAAAGGTCTTTGCCGACAAGGGCGAGCGCTACAAGCTCGAACTGATCGATGCCATTCCCGAGGACCAGGACCTCAGGATCTATGCGCAGGGCGACTGGTTCGATCTCTGCCGCGGTCCGCACATGGCCTCGACCGGCCAGATCGGCAACGCCTTCAAGCTGATGAAGGTGGCCGGCGCCTATTGGCGCGGCGATTCCAACAATCCGATGCTGACGCGCATCTACGGCACGGCCTGGGCCGACCAGGCGCAGCTCGAAGCCTACCAAACGATGCTGGAAGAGGCCGAGAAGCGCGACCACCGCAAGCTCGGCCGCGAAATGGACCTTTTCCATTTCCAGGAAGAGGGGCCGGGCGTGGTCTTCTGGCACGCCAAGGGCTGGAAGATGTTCCAGAACCTGGTGAACTACATGCGGCGCCGGCTCGACGAGCAGGGCTACCAGGAGGTCAACGCCCCGCAGGTGCTCGACAAGAGCCTGTGGGAGACGTCAGGCCACTGGGGCTGGTACCGCGACGCCATGTTCAAGGTGACGGTCGCCGGCGATGAAACCGACGATGACCGCATCTTTGCGCTGAAGCCGATGAACTGCCCGGGCCACGTGCAGATTTTCAAGCATGGGCTGAAATCCTATCGCGATCTGCCGGTGAAGCTGGCGGAATTCGGCAATGTGCATCGCTACGAGCCGTCGGGCGCGCTGCACGGGCTGATGCGCGTGCGCGGCTTCACGCAAGACGATGCGCATATCTTCTGCACCGAGGAACAGCTGGCTTCCGAGTGCCTGCGCATCAATGACCTGATCCTGTCGACCTATGCCGATTTCGGTTTCGACGAAATCAGCGTCAAACTGTCGACGCGGCCCGAAAAGCGCGTCGGCACGGACGAGGCCTGGGATCATGCCGAGGCGATCATGGGCGGCGTGCTGGAGACGATCAGGACAAGGTCCGGCAATCGGATCAAGACCTCGATCAATCCGGGCGAGGGCGCCTTCTACGGGCCGAAGTTCGAATATGTGTTGAAGGATGCCATCGGCCGCGAATGGCAATGCGGGACGACGCAGGTCGACTTCAACCTGCCGGAGCGTTTTGGCGCCTTCTACATCGGCTCGGATTCGGAGAAGAAGCAGCCGGTCATGGTGCACCGCGCCATCTGCGGTTCGATGGAGCGTTTCCTCGGGATCCTGATCGAGAACTATTCCGGCCATTTCCCGCTATGGTTCGCTCCGCTGCAGGTGGTGGTGGCGACGATCACTTCGGACGCCGACAGCTATGCGACCGAGGTCGTGGCAAAGCTGAAGGCCGCCGGGCTGTTGGCGGAAGCCGATCTGCGCAACGAGAAGATCAACTACAAGGTCCGTGAGCACAGCCTGGCCAAGGTGCCGGTCATCCTCGTCTGCGGCAAGCGCGAGGCGGAGGAGCAGACGGTCAACATCCGCCGGCTCGGCTCGCGCGATCAGGAATCGCTTGGTCTTGCCGAAGCAATCGAACGGCTGACCGAAGAGGCGATTACACCTGACCGCCGACGCAAGCGCGCTGCTTGAATCGGAGTGTTTTCGATCGAATGGCGGTGGAGCGATCCACCGCCATTTTCATATCTCTGTCACGGCAACGTTGTAACGAGCCCTTATGCTCAAGATGAAAACGCGCGAACGACCGTTCCCCGAGCTTTCCTACGCCAATCCGCACCAGCCGGCGCTGGCGCGCTGGTTCATCCATTCGGTCGAAGGCCTGTCGGGCCGCGATCGCTTTGCCGCGCTTTATGATTTCTGGCGCCGCCAGGTGGTGCCGACGGGCGAACGTGTGTTCAGCCGCATGCTGGACCTCATCGATGTGGGCGTGCGAATTCCCGACCAATGGCCGCCCGCGCAATTGCCCGACACGCCGCTGGTGATCATTGCCAACCATCCCTTCGGCATCGGCGACGGCATTGCCGTGCTGTCACTGGCAGAGCAACTCGGCCGGCCCTTCCGGGTGATGATCCACAAGGACCTGCTCAGGATCCGCGAGATGGAGCCCTATTCGCTGCCGATCGATTTTTCCGAGACCAAGGACGCGGTGAAGAACAACATGGCCGTGCGCCATGAAGCAGTGCGGCTGCTCAGGGAAGGTGTCACCATCGTGGTGTTTCCGGCCGGCGGCGTCGCCACTGCGCCCAAGGGTTTTGGCCGCGCGCGCGACCTGCCGTGGAAGATGTTTCCGGCCCGTCTCGTCCAGGAGGCCAAGGCATCGGTCATCCCCATGCATTTCTCCGGCCAGAACGGCAGGCTTTTCCATCTGGTCAGCGGGCCGATGAACATGGCCGAGCGCGACGGGCGTGTGGCCAAATTCGTCGGCAAGGCCTCGCTGACCTTGCGCACCTCGCTGCTCATTCGTGAATTCGCGCGGCTGTCCGGCAGGGCGATCGACGTGCGCGTCGGTAACGTGCTGAGCTGGAGCGAACTGGAGCCGCTGCGCGATCGCAAAACGTTGCTCGACCGTCTCTATCGCGGTGTATTCGATCTGGCGCCGAGCCTGCCGCGCCGTCGCATTCCGTTCCTCCCGGCGCGAACCAAGCTCGCCGCCTGAAGGCTAATCGGCGCCTTCCTCGGGATCCATCGCCGCTGCTTCGGTGGCGAGAACCTCGATTTCCTGGTTCTGCCCGCCAACGACCGTGAAATCCTTCTGGTAGATGCGATCGCGGTTCTTGGCGATGATGGTGTAGTCGCCTTCGGCCAGCACCATCGAGGCGAAGGCGCCGACGGTTTCCTTGATCGGATCGCCGGATTCGTTGAGCAGCGACCACGAGGTGTCGGCAATCGCTTCGCCGCCCGTCTCGCGTACCAGCTTCATGGTGATTTCAGCGGCGTGATGCTCGACGGTGGCTTCCGTCAGCTTGCCCGCCTCGACGCGGATGTCGGATCGGATGACGGCGTTGACCGCGCCGTAAGTCGAGACGACATGATAGATGCCGGCATTGAGCCGCACGACGCTGTTGGGTTCGACATCGGGAATGATCAGCGCGCGGTCGCCATTGGCCTCGGCGGTGCCCTCATAGATCGAAAAGCGCAGTTTCTTCGGCGGTATGCGCACGCCGCCGGACAGGACCGCGTCTAGCTTCAGGCCGCCGGCATCGAGCACGAGGCTTTCTCGCTTGGCTTCCTTGCCGACTGTGATGCGCTTGGTGGCGCCGGCGCGGCCATAGGAAGCGTGGACCAGGTAACTGCCGGGCTCGAGCTGGAAGACGGCGCTGCCGCCATGGGAGGAGGCGACCATGGGCAATTTGCCGTTCACCGCTTCTGGCTTGAAGACACGCCAGACTAGCCCACGTGTGATGTCGGTGCCCTTGTCGGTCAACTGGGCCGAGAGCGTAATGGCGCCACCGCCGCCAAGCGCCAGCGGGGTCTCGCTCTTCGGCGTTGCATAGCTCGAAATTCCGGGAAGTTTCAGGTCGCCGACGCCGTCCTTTTCCTGCGCGACAGCCATGGAGACCGGCAGCAGGAACAGCGCGGCGCAGAGCCGAACCAGGAAAAGACGCAGTCGCCCCTCAAACATGCCTTGCGTTGAAGCCCATGGCGGTGGCAATTTCAAGGCTTAAGAGTCCGATCCGGGACTCTTCAGCCCGGCGTTTGCGCGCCTTTGCCCGAGCCGCCCGAATTCCCGATGGTGCGCTTCAGCTCAAAACAGAGTGTTTCAGGAGACTTGCGCCCATGGCGTCGCCGATCATCGACTTTCTATTGACCCGAAATTCAGCGCCGATACCCGACCTCAGGGAACCGGCGCCCAGCGACGCCGATATCGCCACGATGATCACCGCCGCCACACGCGTGCCCGACCATGGACGGCTCGAACCCTGGCGCTTCATCCTTTATCGCGGCGAAGCCCGCATCGAGATCGGCAAAAAACTAGCGGCCTTGGCCGAACAGCGCGAGGGGCCGTTGCCGGAAGGCCGTCGCAACCAGGAACTGGCGCGGTTCTCGCGCGCCCCGCTGGTGATCGGTGTCGTATCCATTCCGAGGGAGAACCCAAAAATCCCGCAATGGGAGATGTTCCTGTCCGGAGGCATGGCGGCGATGAACCTGATGATCGCGGCCACTGCGCTGGGCTATGGCACGAACATGATCAGCAACTGGTATTCCGACGTGCCGGAGGGCAGGGCGATTCTCGGACTGGCGCCGCAGGAGCGCGTCGTCGGGTTCATCCATATCGGCTCCTACGCCGGTCCGGCGCCGGAGCGGCCACGGCCCGATCCGGTCAAGCTCTACACCGATTACGCCGGACCTTGGGCGGGCTGAATGTTCTACGAGCCGTCCAAGGGGCATGGCCTGCCGCACGATCCTTCGAAGGCGATCGTCGCGCCGCGCCCGATCGGCTGGATATCGACGCTGAACCAGGCCGGCGAGGTCAATCTCGCGCCATACTCCTTCTTCAACGCCTTTTCGACGCGACCTTTCATTGTCTGGTTTTCCTCGGAGGGTGAGAAGGACAGCGCCTCGTTTGCCCAGGAAACCGGCGAGTTCGTCGCCAATCTGGTCAGCCGCGACCTTGCGGACAAGATGAACTACACATCCGTCGATGCACCGCGTGGCGTCAACGAGTTCGTCTATGCCGATCTCGCCATGGCGCCCTCGCGTCTCGTCAAGCCGCCGCGCGTGGCGGCTGCACCAGCGGCGCTCGAATGCCGGGTGACGGAAGTGTTTCGCCCGAAGGCGCTGGACGGATCACCGACGAGTGCCTTTGTCGTCGCCGGTGAGGTGATCGGCGTTCACATCGACGATGCTTTCCTGAAAGACGGCCTGTTCGACATCACCAAGGCCGGCAATGTCGCGCGTCTCGGTTATATGGATTACGCCAGCGTCGACGAGGTCTTTTCGATGCGGCGGCCACGCTGGGGCAAGGAGTAGCCGTCAGGCGGATATCCCGGCCGCTTTCGCGCGGGCCAGAAGGCGTTCGGCCAGCCGCAGATGCGGACGGTCGAACATCTTGCCATCGATGCCGACGACGCCCGGATTTCCGGCTGCCTCGAAGGCCGCCACAATAGCCGCCGACTGTTTCACCGCCTCGGCAGAGGGCGTGAAGGCGGTGTTGATGACGGACACCTGATCGGGGTGGATCGCCATTTTGCCGGTGAAACCGTCACGCTCGGCGTTGGCACATTCCGCGGTGAAGGCCGCCATGTCGCGAAAGCCGGGAAATACGGTGTCGATCGCGGCGACTTCCGCGGCTCCGGCCGCGAGAATGGTCGTCAGGCGGGCGTGACGGAAGAGATCGGTGTAGCGGCCGTGCTCGTCTCGGGCAGAGCGTGCGCCGATCGCGGCCGACAGGTCTTCCGCCCCCCAGGTGAGACCGGCGAGCCGTGCGCTTGTCCCCGCATAGGTGGCGGCTGCGAGCACGCCCGCCGGAGTTTCGGTGATGATCGGCAGGATTTTTATCGACCCGTCAGGCAGGCCGTTTTCGGCCTCCCGAACCCTGAGCTTGGCCGCGAGCTGCTGCACATCCTGGCCGCTGTTCGATTTAGGCAGCATGATGCCGTCCGGCCTTGCCGGAACGAGCTTGGCAAGATCATCGTCCGTCATCCCGGTCGAGAGGTCGTTGACCCTGACATAGAGCGCCAAGTTGGTTTGCCCCCTGCGTTCGAGGATGAAGCGCGCCGCGATCTCGCGCGCCCGCGCCTTGTTCTGCGGCGCCACGGAGTCCTCGAGATCGACGATGACCACGTCGGCGCCGGCGCCAAATCCCTTCTCCAGCTTCCGTTCGGAATCGCCTGGAACGAACAGCAGCGAGCGCATCAGTCTGCCTTCTTCAGCATCATCGCTTGCCTGATGCATTTCGCGACCAGATCGCCATGCTGGTTGTAGGCGCGGTGCTCGAATTCGACGATGCCGCGATCGGGCTTCGACCTGGATTCGCGCACCGAGACGACAGATGTTTCGACGCGGATGGTGTCGCCGTGGAAGACCGGGTGAGGAAACACGGTTTCCTTCATGCCGAGATTGGCAACCGTCGTGCCGACCGTGATGTCGTTGACCGAAATGCCGATCATCAGGCCGAGCGTGAACAGCGAGTTGACCAGCGGCTTGCCCCATTCGCTCCTGGCGGCGAAATCGAAGTCAATATGCAGCGGCTGCGGGTTCAGCGTCATCACCGAAAACAGCATGTTGTCGCTCTCGGTGACAGTCTTGCGCAGCGTGTGCTGGAAGACATGGCCGACAACAAACTCCTCCAGATATAGCCCGGCCATCTTCCGCCTCCTGCGCTGTCTGACGGTTGATAGGCGCTGCTTCAGGCGCTCGCAAGCCAGTTAATGAACATGGTGAACCGTTCGTAAACCATTTCTGCCTACCCTTCTCACGGGGCCGGAAACCTTCCGGCATGGGGCGTAAGCAGACGGGCATGGTAGTTGTTTCGCATTTCCTGAAATGGATCTACACGGCCAGGGTTTCGGAGCGCGCCGCCGCCGCTCATGCGCTGGCCCGAGCCTATGTCAATTGCGAATTGCCGTTCGAGGATCGCTGCGCCGCCGAGGCCGCGCTGACGCTGCTGCTCGACGACGCCTCGTCGAAAGTGCGGCTGGCGATGGCGGAAGCGTTCTCGATGAGCCATCACGCACCGTTGCAGATCATCAGTGCGCTTGCCGCCGACCAGCCGGAGGTCGCCGGGGTCGTGCTGGCGCGCTCGCCGCTGCTCACCGACGCCGACCTGATCAACCGCGTGGCGGCGAGCCAGAAGGCAACGCAGAAGCTGATCGCCGACCGGCCTTCCGTCTCGATGGCGCTTTCGGCGGCCATCGCCGAGGTCGGCGAGGCGGAGGCCTGCGCCGTGCTTTTGGCCAATAGCGGCGCCGACATCGCGTCACTCAGCTTCAGGCGCATGGCGCAACGCCACGGGCATCTGCCTCTGGTGCGCGAGGCGCTGATATCGGATATCAGGCTGCCTGCCGATTGCCGGCATATGCTGCTCGTCAAGCTCGGCGAGACATTGAAGACATCGCCGCTGGTCATGGCATTGATGGGAGCCGCGCGTGCCGACCGGGTCATGCGCGATGCTTGCGTCAAGGCCTCGGTGACGCTGATCGAGGGCACGCGCCAAGAAGAGCACGCGGCGCTGATCGAGCATCTCAGGCTGCGCGGCGATCTGACCGCGAGCTTCCTGATCCGCACCATCGCGCACGGCAAGGTCGATTTCTTCGGCTCGGCGCTGGTGGCGCTTAGCCAGCAATCCGAACCACGGGTGAGGGCGCTGCTGGCCGGCGGGCACGACGTGGCCCTGCAGGCGCTGTTCCGTAGTGCCGGCATGGCTGCCGCCACGCATGCCGTCATCCTGCGCGCCCTGAAGATCTGGCGCGAGGTCGCCAACGGCAAGCGCGTCGCCGGCGTGCAGGAAGTCAGTTGGCTGATGCTCAAGGAATTGGGCGGGCAATCCGCCGAAGGCGATCTTGCCGCATTGATCAAATCGATCCACCTAGACGCCCTGCGTGAGAACGCACGCGGCCATGCACTGGCGATCGCCGCTGCCTAGGTTTTCTCCCTTGCGAAGAAATCCGGGAAATCTTCCATCGCCGCGGCGATGATGCGCAGGGACGCCGCGATCTGCAGCATGTCGCCGGTGGCGTTTCGCTGGGCGATGCCTGCCGCATACTGCCGGGCGACGGCAATGGTCGCTGTTTGCGGATCCCCAGGGGCTCGGAAAAGCAGCTCGCGCGCCAGTCCCCTCAGGAAGGTGGCGATTGAAAGCGTCGTTTCCGATGGGAGGGAATGGTTTTGGCTGGCCGTGCGCAGCCGCAGGATTTCCAGGCCGACCGTGACGGAAGCGACGCCGCCGCCCAGCACCGCCTCGCCCTTCCTGCCGGAATTCTGCACCAGCGGCATCAACTGATTGACCCGGTCGTAAGCGAGGCTCTCGAAGGCTGAGCGCCTCGGCACGCGCTCATGCAGGCAAAGCCGCGCCAGATCCTCCCGCATGGCCCGCACGATGCGGTCGGCCGCGAGCCATGGATCGGCCGGCAATACCACGATGAAGACGCCGATGGCCAAGAGGATGCCGACGAGGATCGATGCCGAGCCGGCGAAGAAGGGGCCGGGATCGTAGGTCATCGCCTGATGTGGGCTGAGAAAGGCCAGGAAGTTGATGGCGAAGGCCGTCGCCACGCCGACATAGCGCGGATTGGCCATGGCGAGTGCCGCCGGCACCATGATGGGCACGACGAACAGCATGAACCAGCCGAAGCCGGGCAGAGCAGGGAGCGCAACCTGGCCGACGAGAAAGGCAAAAGGCAAAGCGAGCAGCGTTCCCTTGAAGAACCCCCAGGATACCTGCACCGGGTCGGGGCGAGCGGCAAACAGGCTCGACACGACAGCAACGAGGATGACGGTGCCGGCCGCCTCCGACCACTTCGTCGTCAGCCAGAAAGCCGCGACCAGAAGCGTGGCAACGGCCGCGCGGATGGCGTTGCGCGCAGCGCCGGGATAGTCGCGATGCACCACCAAGGCCGGCTGCTGGCTGCCGGGACCTGGACGGCGCGTGACCGGTGCGCGCAAGGCGTCGAGGCCACGCAGCACCTGTTTCAGCGCCTCGGCGAAATCGGCCGCTATGGTAAGGCGGGTAATGGTGCCGACCCTGTCCTCACCCGGCTCGATCGAGGCGTCGGGCATTTGCCTGGCCCTGATCGAGATCGCGTCGAGCCGCGCCACCCAGGATGAGGTATCGTCCAGCGCTCCCGGCTTGGCTGCCAGTTCGCTGACAAGGGCCTGCAGTTCCGAGCGCACCGGGATGAGGGCGGCGTTTTTGGGAGCGGCATGCGAATAGAGCGCGCGCGCCGCCGAAAGTGCCGAAAGCAGTTGTCCGATAGTGCGCCGCACCGGATGCGCGCGCGGCGCGAAGCTCGGCGCTTCGAGCCTGGCATAGGCGCGCATCTCGCCAAGCGTCTGGGTATCGGCGACAAGCTTCCGGTGCAGGCCGATCAGCGTTGCCCGGTCGCCGCCTGAAAACGCACCGCCGGCATAGGTGGCGAGGTCGAGAATGCAGCGTTTCAGCCGCGAGACGATGGCGTCGCTGGCCAGTTTCGGCAGGATCAGCCGGCTGGTGAGGCCGGCGCAGACGATGCCGAGCACGATCTCGGCACAACGCGCGACCGCGAGGTCTACGACCAGATGCGGTTGTCCGAAAGCGGGCAGGCCGATGATCATTGCGGTGTAGCCTGCAAGAGCCGCGCCATAGGCTTCGGGATTGCGCAGCAGCGACGAGACGAAGGTGCAAATGCCAATCCAGACAGCAAGCACCGTCACCAGAATCCAGGGGCCGGTGCCGAATGCCGTGGTGATGCCAATTGCCGCGACACCGCCGGCCAGCGTGCCGAGCAGGCGGTAGAAGCCTTTCGCCAGGACCATACCGGCAACCGGCTGGGCGACGATGAACACCGTCATCATCGCCCATTGCGGATGGTCGAGCTTCAGCGCGTAAGCGGCCAGCAATGCGATCATGCCGGCCGAAACGGTGCGCAGCGCGAAAATCCAGTCCGAGCGTGTCGGTTGCGTCAGCCCGGCCAGGCTCGTCTCGAAATAGGTTTTCAGCCGCGCCCAGGTCACATGCTGGTCTCCATGTCAGGAACGCAAGCTAAACGCGCCAGCGGCTAGATATCCAGCACTTCCGTCTCGGCGAATTCGGCGCGTTCCTGGATGAAGCGGAAGCGGGCTTCGGGTTTGGTGCCCATCAGCTCGTCGACCCTGTCCTTGGTGGCGGAATCGACTTCGTTCACATCGACCCTGAGCAAGGTGCGCTTCCTTGGATCCATGGTGGTTTCCTTGAGCTGCGCGGCCATCATTTCGCCCAGGCCCTTGAAGCGGCCAAGCTCGACCTTGCCGCGCCCGGTGAATTCGGTGCGCAGAAGCTCGTCCTTGTGGGCGTCGTCGCGGGCATAGGCGACCTTGCCGCCTTGCCTGATCGAGTAAAGCGGCGGCACCGCCAGATAGAGATGGCCGCCGCGCACCAGCGCCGGCATCTCCTGGTAGAAGAAGGTGATCAGCAGCGATGCGATGTGTGCGCCGTCGACGTCGGCGTCGGTCATGATGATGACGCGGTCGTAGCGCAAATCCTCGTCACGGTATTTTGACCGCGTGCCGCAGCCGAGCGCCTGGATCAGGTCCGATATCTGCTGGTTGGCGGCCAGCTTGTCATTGCCGGCACTGGCGACGTTGAGGATTTTTCCGCGCAGCGGCAAGACGGCCTGGCTGGCACGATCGCGCGCCTGCTTGGCCGAGCCGCCGGCGGAATCGCCTTCGACGATGAAGAGTTCGGCACCCGCCGCCGCGTTCTGCGTGCAGTCGGCGAGCTTGCCCGGCAAGCGCAGCTTGCGCACCGCGCTCTTGCGCGACACTTCCTTTTCCTGGCGGCGGCGCACCCGTTCGTCGGCGCGCGCGATCACCCAGTCGAGCAGCTTCGAGGCTTCCTGCGGATTGTCGGCCAGCCAGTGGTCGAACGGGTCGCGGATCGCGGTCTCGACGATGCGTATCGCCTCGATCGTCGCCAGCCTGTCCTTGGTCTGGCCGACGAATTCCGGCTCGCGAATGAACACCGACAGCATGCCGGCGGCCGAGATCATGACGTCTTCCGAGGTGACGATCGAGGCGCGCTTGTTGCCGACGAGGTCGGCATAGG
The DNA here is from genome assembly GCF_020164695.1 of Mesorhizobium sp. ESP6-5. Classification (NCBI taxonomy): domain Bacteria; kingdom Pseudomonadati; phylum Pseudomonadota; class Alphaproteobacteria; order Hyphomicrobiales; family Phyllobacteriaceae; genus Mesorhizobium; species Mesorhizobium sp. ESP6-5. Next base: position 265,458 of record NZ_JAIUGR010000008.1, on the reverse strand, counting down.
CGCGCAGGCCGCGCGTCAGCACGTTTCGGAAGCCGGCTTCGTGGGTGCCGCCTTCACCGGTCGGGATGGTGTTGCAGTAGGAATTGATGAAGCCGTCGCCACCGAACCAGGTCACCGCCCATTCGAGCGAGCCATGGCCGCCTTGCTTGTCGCTCTTGCCGGCGAAGATTTCGCGCGTCACCTGGAATTCATCGCCGAGCGACGCCTTCAGATAATCCTTGAGGCCGCCTGGGAAATGGAATTCCGCCTTGGCCGGTGTCTGATCCTTTTCCCTGATCAGGGAGGGATCGCAGGTCCAGCGGATCTCGACGCCGCCAAACAGGTAAGCCTTCGAACGCGTCATGCGGTAGAGACGCGCCGGCTCGAAGGCCGCGCCCTTGCCGAAAATCTGTTCGTCGGGGTGGAAGCGGATTTTTGTGCCGCGACGGTTGTGGACTTCGCCGAGCTGCTCCAGTCCGGTCACCGGGACGCCGCGCGAAAAGCGCTGGCGATAAAGCTGGCGCCCACGTGCCACCTCGACCTCGAGATGATCCGACAGGGCGTTGACGACGGAGACGCCAACGCCGTGCAGGCCGCCGGATGTTTCGTAGACCTTGGAGTCGAACTTGCCGCCCGAATGCAGCGTCGTCATGATGACTTCGAGCGCCGGCTTCTTGAATTTTGGGTGCATGTCGACCGGAATGCCGCGGCCATTGTCGGTAACCGTGAGATGGCCGTCGGCGGAGAGTTCGACATCGATGAAGGTGGCGTGGCCGGCAACCGCTTCGTCCATCGAATTGTCGATGACCTCGGCGAACAGATGGTGCATCGCCTTGTCGTCGGTGCCGCCAATATACATGCCTGGCCGGCGGCGCACCGGCTCAAGGCCCTCAAGCACCTCGATGTCGGCGGCGCTGTAGCCCTCGCTGCCATCCTTGGTTGCGGCTGGACGCCTGGCGGCCGCCTGTACCAGCGGATCCGCCGGGCGCGCCGGCGTGCGAACCGGCTGCGGCTGTTTTTCCAGATTGCCGAAAAGATCGTTGTTGTCGTCCATGCCTGCCATAGAGTCCAAGCTGCGAATCACCCCGTCGATACTGCCACGCTTTTCAGCGCCAAGCGACGGAGGTTCCTGTTACGTTCGGGGATTTAACTGCTCTTACCCTAAAACCATTCGATAACCAAGCGGGCGGAAATAGGTCAAATGCCGCCGCGCAATATTCCTGATTCTTTAACAATGCCGCCTAGCGTGAGCCCAACATAACAAGAAACGACGGGCATCAGGGGTTTTCGGCGTGAGGGGCAAGGCCATAACGATGATCGGCATCGCCGCCGTTTTCGGCGCGATCTCGATCTTTGCCGCGGATTTCTGGGTCAAGAGCCAAGCGAAGGCCGATGCCCAGGAGAAAACGGCCTCGATCGCCGCTCCGGCCGCGCCCAGGATCGAGTTCAAGACCATCGTGGTGGCGAACGCGCCGTTGCGCTACGGCATGGAGCTCGACCGCGCCAAGCTCAGCGAAATCCCGTGGCCGCAGGATTCCCTTCCGCAGGGCGCCTTTGCCACCATCGATGGATTGCTCGGCGAAGGCGGTCGGGTCGCGCTGTCGCCGATCGAGATCAACGAGCCGGTGCTGCTCGCCAAGCTGTCGGGACCGAACGGCCGCGCAACGCTGTCCAACATGCTGACGCCCGGAATGCGGGCGGTCACCATCCGCACCGACGAGATCGCCGGCGTCGGTGGCTTCGTCACGCCGGGCGACCGGGTCGATGTCGTGCTGACGCGCGATGCCGGCGAAATCCAGGAAGTCGCCAAGAACGCGCAAGGGGCTGCCGGTTCGACCATCACCTCGGAGATCGTCGTTGCCGACGCCAAGGTGCTCAGCGTCGGGCAGGGCGCCGACGAGCGCCAGACGACGCCGCAGGTGGCCAATTCCGTGACCCTCGAGGTGACGAGCGACGGCGCGCAGAAAGTGGCGCTTGCCCGCACCGTCGGAACGCTGTCGCTGTCGCTTCGCTCCGCCAGCGAAGGCGGCGATGGCAAGAACGGCGTCACCACCATCTCTTCCTTCGGCGGATCCGTCGCTTCCAAGACGCAGGCCGTGGCCGGCTCCTTGTTCGATGCCATAGCGAAGGAGCCGGAGAAGCCGAAATTCAAGACGATCATCGTGACGCGCGGCACGCAGGCCGAGGAATATCAGGTTCCAACGCGGGACCAGAAGTAAAGACCGGTGGGGACCGGGCGGGACGGGACAATGTTGATGCGTACCCTATATCGAATGACGGCTCGGTCGCGCTTGGTGCGCGCCCTGGCGATGGCGTTTATCCTGGCTGCGAGCGGCGTGCTTGCCTTGCCCGGAGCGGCGAAGGCGGACAACGACATCGTCTATGTGTCGTCGACCAAGAATGCGTCGATCAAGGTTGCCAAGGGCAAGCCCAAGACGATCATGACGAGCGCGGCCTTCTACCAGATCGTCATCGGTGATCCGGAGATCGCCAACGTCAACCCGCTGACCGACAAATCCTTCTATGTGCTGGGCAACAATCTCGGCACCACCGGCATTGCGCTGTTCGACCAGAACAAGCAGCTCGTCGGCACCGTGGACATCGAGGTGACGCTCGACACCGACCAATTGGCGAACACTATCCGTGCCAGTGTGCCGGACGCCAAGATCAAGGTCGGCTCGGCCAACGGCCGTGTCGTGCTGTCGGGTGAGGCGGATGACGCGGTTGCAGCGGATAAGGCAAGCAAGATCGCCAGCCGCTTTTCCGGCAATGAGGAGGTGATCAACTCGGTCAATATCTCTTCGTCGCAGCAGGTTCAGCTCAATGTCCGGTTCGTCGAGATCAACCGCCAGGCAGGGCAGGACCTGGGCGCGAAATACAGCGCCAATTTCGCCTACGGCTTCGGCGGTCGCGACATTTCACTGGATCCGGGCACGGTCCCAGCGGCGGGGACCGGCGAGATCATCGGCCGACTGCTGTCGAACGGCGTCTCGATCGACATTGCCATCAAGGCGCTGGAAGAGCGCGGCCTTGCACGTCGGCTCGCTGAGCCGAACCTGATCGCGCGTTCAGGGGAGACAGCGAGCTTCCTGGCCGGCGGCGAATTTCCGATCCCGGTTTCGGAGGACAACGGCAAGATTTCGGTCAGCTACAAGAAATATGGCGTTAGCCTGGATTTCAAGCCGACCGTACTCAAGGACGGGCTGGTCAGCCTCGACATCGCGCCGGAAGTCTCCTCGATCGATGCGTCGGCGTCCTACAATATCGGCAACATTTCCGTGCCCGGCTTCATCGTGCGCCGCGCCAAGACCTCGGTCGACCTGAAGAACGGCCAGAGCTTCATGATCGCCGGGCTTTTGCAGTCCCAGAACGACATCACCACGTCTCGCATTCCCGGCCTTGGCAAGATGCCGGTGCTTGGAGCGCTGTTTTCGTCGAAATCCTATCAGCGGCGCGAGACCGACCTGGTCATCATCGTCACGCCCTATCTGGTCAAGCCGGTCGATCCGTCGAAGAAAATGGCTGAGCCGACCGATGGCACGCAGCCAGCCAGCAATGTCGACTATTTCCTCAACAACACCGAGGAGGTGAAGGCGCCGGATATGGGCCGCGCGCTGGCGCTGGCCGACGGCAGTGCCGCACGGGCCGCTCCTGCCACCAAAGTCGGTCATTTCCTCGACCTGCCGAAGGACTGAGCCATGCGTCTGATCCTGAGATCGTGCATCGGCCTGCTTCTTGCCGGTCTGGCAAGCGGCTGCACCAGCGACGACTACGTGCGCAGCGAGGGGGTGACGTCCGGCGCCGGCGAGGCGCAGGCCGCCAACACCGTCATGCAGATGGTCGACCCGTGGAAGTACGGCGTCCAGAACACGAGACTTCTCGTGCCTGCCAAGCGTGGCAGTGCCGGACCCGTCACGCCCGATCAGGCGGCCGGTGCCAAGGCAGCGCAAACGACCACCGACAACTGATCCAGACGGCGATCGACCTCACAGGCGGCGAGAATGGCAAACAGCACCAAGAAAATCCTGCTCGTATCGACAGACCGGACCTTCGCGCAGGACACGAAGACGGCCTTCGCCGCCTCCGAGATCATCCAGCTCATGACGGTGGAGAAGAACGTCACCGAGCTGCGCGGCGAGGTCCAGGAGGCCGAGTTCGGCGTTGTCATCGTCGACATGGATGCAGCGAAACTCGAGGAGATCGAGTCCCTGCAGCGCGTCATGCGCCGGCTCGAGGGCAAGGCACCGGTGGTCGTGGTCACCCAGGAGTTCAACGCCGCGGCCGTGCGCATCCTGGTGCAGCTCAAGGTCGCCGATTTCCTGGTCAAGCCGATCACCACCGCAGACCTCGTGCGTTCGGTCGTGCGGGCTCTGCAGGGACCCGGGCGCGAGGAAAACACCGAGTCGCAGATCTATACCTTCATGCCCGCCGCCGGCGGCGTCGGCACCACGACACTGGCACTGCAGACCGCGTTCCAGCTGCATCATTCGGTGACGCGCGGCGCCTCGACCTGCGTGGTCGACCTCAATTTCCAGCAAGGTGCCTGCGCCGAATATCTCGATCTCGAGCCGCGTTTCGACATCACCGAAATCGAGAACCAGCCTGAGCGCCTGGACCGGCAACTGCTCGATGTGATGCTGTCCAAGCACGCCAGCGGACTGTGTGTGCTGGCGGCGCCGACACATCCGTCCGAAATGCGCTCATTCAAGACCGATGTCGTGGTGCGCATGCTGGACCTCGTTTCGGCCTATTTCGACAATGTCGTCATCGACATGCCGCGCACCTGGTTTCCGTGGACGGAAACTGTGCTGCTCGGTTCCAACAAGCTTTACATCGTGGCCGAAATGACGGTGCCGTGCCTGCGCCATACGCAGCGGCTGATCCAGGCCGTCTACGAGACCGCCGGCAAGGAAGTGAAGCCGAACGTGATCGTCAACCGTTTCGAGCAGAAGATGTTCGACAACGGCATCAAGCAGGCGGACGTCCAGGAAATCCTTGGCGAGCATTTTGTCGGCGGCATCGCCAACAACTACCGGCTGGTGCGCGAGGCGGTCGACCGCGGCGTGCCGCTGCACGAGATCGATCCCAACGCCAATGTCGTCAACGACCTGAAGAAGATCATTCTTCCGGAAGAGGCGGTGGCAACCGCGAGCAAGTCGAAGTCGCTGTTCGGCTTCGGCAGAGGCCTCTTGAAAAGGAAAGCTGGATGACCAGCCGTTTTTCCACCCTGCAGAACCGTGACGCGCGTCCGCGCCCGGCTGAATCGACGCCGGTCGCGCATCATGCAGTCGTCATCCCGACCAGCCGAAAGGCTTTGCCGGCGAAAACGGAGGCGGCGCCTGCAAAGAATGCCAACAAGGTGCTCGATGCCCGCGTGCGCATCCACCGGATGCTGCTCGAGGAGATCAATCTCGTCGCGCTGGAGCGCTTGCCCAAGGAGGAGATGCGCCGGCAAGTGCATGATTTCGTATCGGAAAAGACCCGCCAGGAGCGGATGGCGATCAACACCGCCGAACTCGACGCGCTGGTTGACGACATCGTCGACGAGATGGTCGGCCTCGGCCCGCTCGAGCCGCTGCTCAAGGATCCCGATATCAACGATATCCTGATCAACGGCCACCAGAACTGCTTCGTCGAAAAGAAGGGCAAGCTGCAGCAGGTCCATATCCCGTTCAAGGACGAGGCGCATCTGCTCAGAATCGTCAACAAGATCGTGGCCGCCGTCGGTCGCCGCGTCGATGAATCGCAACCGATGGTCGACGCTCGCATGCTGGACGGCTCGCGGTTCAACGCAGCCATCCGCCCGGTGGCCGTCGACGGCCCGCTGGTGTCGATCCGCAAGTTCTCCAAGAACAAGCTTGGCCTGCACAGGCTGGTCGAATTCGGCGCCATCACACAGAACATGGCCGAAGTGCTGGCCGCGGCCGTCCACGCCCGCAAGACGACGATCATTTCGGGCGGCACCGGCACAGGCAAGACGACGATGCTCAACGCGCTGTCGGCGTTCATTCCGGAAGACGAGCGGCTGATCACCATCGAGGACGCGGCGGAACTTCAATTGCAGCAGCCGCATGTCGCACGCATGGAGACGCGTCCCGCCAACATCGAAGGCCATGGCGAGCTCAAACAGCGCGACCTGGTCAAGAACGCGCTGCGCATGCGTCCCGACCGCGTCATCCTTGGCGAGTGCCGCGGCGAGGAAGCCTTCGACATGCTGCAGGCCATGAACACCGGCCACGAAGGCTCGATGGCGACCATCCACGCCAATACGCCGCGCGACTGCATTTCGCGCCTCGAGCAGATGCTGGGCATGACCGGCATGCCAATGACGGTGCAGTCGATCCGCAGCCAGATCGCCAGCGCCATCGACATCATCGTCCAGCTGACCCGACTTTCCGACGGCAAGCGCAAGGTGACGAGCGTCGCCGAGGTGACCGGCATGGAAGGCGATGTCATCCAGATGCAGGAGATCTTCCGCTTCGTGCGCACCGGCATGGAGGCCGATGGCAAGATCCTTGGCTACTACGAGGCGACCGGCATTCGGCCGCGTTTCCTGGAAGATCTGCGCGCCATGGGCATCGACTTTCCCGGACGTTATTTCGAACCCGGCCGGCCGCAGGAGTAGCCGGCGTGTTCGACGGGTTCAGCGCGATATATGTCGTCTATGCCGGAGCCGCACTGACCGGCATCATGGTGGCCGAGGCGATCTACCTGCTCTATGCCGGACGCAGCGACAAGCGCACCGCCATCAACCGGCGCATGAAACTGCAGGAAAACAAGATCAGCCAGGAACAGGTGCTGATCCAGCTGCGCAAGGAGCGCGGTCTCGACGCGGGAACGTCGCTGTTTTCGCCCGACCGGTTCCGTGCCCTGCGCACGCAGTCGGGCATGGTGATGCCGCTTTCGAAATTCCTGACGATCACCTGCGGTGTGGCGACGGCCGTTGCCCTGGCCGCGATCTGGCGCGGGCTGCCGCTGCTGATGGGGCTCGTCCTGTTCGTCGTGCTGGTGCCGTTGCTGCCGGTCATTACGATGCGCTCCATGCGCAAGCGCCGGCTGAAGCGTTTCGGCATGCAACTGCCGGAAGCGCTGGAGCTAATCACGCGCGGCCTCAAGGCCGGTCATCCGGTGCCGGTGGCCATCGCCATGGTGTCGCGCGAGATGCCCGATCCGATCGGCACGGAATTCGGCGTCATTGCCGACGAAGTCACTTATGGTTCCGACCTGGTCACGGCGCTGAATGCACTGTTCGACCGGGTCGGCCACGAGGATCTGCCGCTGTTCATCACCGCCGTGTCGATCCAGACCAGTTCGGGCGGCAATCTGCGCGAGATCCTTGATGGGTTGTCGACGACGATCCGCGAACGCGGCAAGCTGCGACGCAAGGTGCGCGCCATTTCGACGGAAGGCCGCCTCTCGGCCTACATTTTGACGGCCGTACCGGCGCTGCTGTTCACCGCCATCATGGCCATGATGCCGGGATATTACAGCGACGTCTGGGGCGTGCCGAAGACATGGTACATGATCGGCGGCTCGGTCAGCTGGCTGATGCTGGGCAATCTGATCATGTTCAAAATGTCGAATTTCAAGTTCTGACATGCAAGGCGTCATTGAATTCCTCGCCTCTCTCGCGCCGACCTCGCTGATGCCGGTGGCCGTCCTCTTGCTGGCCGCGGGAGCGGCCGCTGTCGCCTGGCCGATGGTGGTGGCGAAGGGCGACCGCAACGACGTCAAGCGCCGGCTCAAGGTCGACCAGGGTCCGGTGGCCGCCAGACCCGAACCTGTGCAGAAGAAGAGTAGCGGCGTCGTGCGCGAGCAAGCGGTGAAGAGGGCGCAGGAATTCTATGCCAAGAGCGACCCGGAAAATGTCGCTCGCCTGCGCCTGAAGCTCATCCAGGCGGGCTACATGGAGCCACGCGCCGTCGGCATGTTCTTCCTCATTCGGTTCACGGCAATGATCGGCACGACGTTCGCGGTCTTCGTGCTCAACCGGTGGATGGCCAGTCCCGACGCGACCATGACCAGCCGGTGGACCTTCATCATCCTGTCGGGGGCCGCCGGCTATTTTTTTCCGGGCCTGGTGCTGACCCAGAAGGTGCGCGAGAAGATGCGCGAATACCGCAATGGCTTCCCCGATTTCATGGACCTGATGATCGTCTGTTCGGACGCCGGCATGAGCATGGAAGCCGGCGTCGAGCGCGTTTCGAAAGAACTCGCCAAGAGCTATCCGTCGCTCAGCCAGAACCTGCAGCTCGTGTGCTTGGAACTTCGGGCGGGGCGCAGCTTGGACGACGCGCTGAAGGCGCTCGCCGATCGTCTCAGCCTGGACGAGGTACGCTCCTTCGCCACGCTCCTGCAGCAGTCGAAGGAACTCGGCACCAGCCTGTCGGGCGCGCTCAGGGTGTTTTCAGACGAAATGCGCCACAAGCGCATGTCGCTGGCCGAGGAGAAGGCCCATGCCTTGCCGGCCAAGATGTCCGTGCCGGTCGTGGTCTGCATCCTGCCGGTGGTGCTGATGATCGCGGTCATTCCCATCATCGTCAAAATGACGGCCCATTAGCTCTACTTTGGAGTGAGATGGCACGCCCGGTGGTTAATGATCGGTATTCCGGAAACTGAAAGTTAGCTGCATTTCGGCACCGAAGCTTAATCGCTGTCTTGTAGTCTCTTTCCCGAAGAACGACCCGGCAAATCGGGCGACGGGGCAGGGCATGCGTCAGATAAAATTTGCGGCGATGGCCATGATGGCAGCCGTCCTAATGATCAGCGGGTGTACGACGAACAATAACGTCGACACGACCAAGACCACTGCGATCAAGCCTGCAGGGAAGGATGTCGCCACATCCGACCTGGCGGAAGGCAAGGCACAGTTTCGCGATGCCAATTATGGTCTTGCCGAAGCGCATTTCCGCAAGGCCGTCGAGCTGAAGGCCGACAATGCCGAGGCCTGGATGGGGCTTGCGGCTTCCTATGACGAACTTGGCCGCTTCGACTTCGCCGACCGCGCCTACGGCCAGCTCCTGAAGGTTGCCGGCCGCAAGCCGCAGATCGTCAACAATATGGGTTATTCGCAGTTGTTGCGCGGCAACAAGAAGAAGGCCCGGGCGCTGCTGCTCGAGGCGAAGGCCGGCATGAACGATCCCACCGTTGTCGACGCCAACCTCGCCTTGCTGAACAAGGGCTGATGCCGGTTGATGGTCGCCCCGTCAAGGGGTGCGATTTTGGTACAGGTGGCATCGACGCTTTGTAAACCCTATCCGCAGCTTGGGTCGAGAGATCGCCCGAAAACCATGTCCGAGGGCTGCCGCTGACCTAGAATGCGGCGCAACCGCCGACGCTCGAGAGGCCTCCGCCTGATATGCTGGATTTCAGTTCGCTCCTGCTCGCAGCCGCGCTGTCGGGTACCTGTCTAGCCGCTACCATGGTTGCGATCTGGCTCACGGCGCCGCGGGCGGGCTTCGTGCTGACAGTGGCGTGCGGCATTATCGTGCTCGTCGCGCATGTGATCCTGTTCTGGCGCTATACCAGGGAGCCCGATCCGCTGCTTTGCCAGATCGCGCTGGCGCTACTCAGCCTGGGTTTTCTCATCATCTGCATTTCGGCCATGCAGTATCTCGGCGTGCGCGAGCACAGGCGTGCAATCGCGCCGACATTTGCCGCCATGGCTGTCTGCGCGGCCGTGCATTTCATGGGCCTTGACGGGGTCGGCTTCGTGATCACCTACGCGACGGTTACCGCGCTGCTCTCGACGATCGGGGCCATGTTCTGGATCAATGGCAGTCACGATCGCCGTATTCTCCTGGTGGTATCGGTCCTGAGCGGCACCTGTGCGCTGTCGTTTGCCCTTTGCGGCGTGGTTCTGATGGCCAAAGGCCAGTGGACGCTCGGCGTCGCGCCCGACAATTGGGCCGAACGCCTTAACTCGGTCGTGGCGGTGGCCTGTATGACCGGCCTTGGCGCGCTGACGCTTTCGCTCCACCATCTGCAGGCGCAGATCGAGCTCAAGGCCGAGACCATGACCGATCCGTTGACCGGACTGATGAACCGTCGGGGTCTGGCGTCGCTTTATGGCGAGCGCACCTTCGGCCCGTTCATGGCGATCGTCATGTTCGATCTCGATCATTTCAAGCGGACGAACGACATCTATGGACACCCGGTCGGGGACCAGGTCCTGTGCCGCTTCGCCGCCGTCATCAGGAGATATGCCAGAACCGGAGTCGACGCCTTTCGCCTGGGCGGCGAGGAGTTCGCAATCGTCATGTCGCGCGTGACGGAAGAGCGGGCCTATGACCTCGCCAGCAAGATCGGCGTCGCTTTCGGCACGGAAGTCGTGCCCACCGCGCTCGGGCCCTTGCGCAGCACGGTCAGCGGCGGGATTGGCTTCGGCGAGGCCGACGGCAGCACCCTCGATGAGGTGCTGGCCAGGGCCGACGCCATGCTCTATGCCGCCAAGCGTGCGGGGCGAAATTGCGTCATCGGCCGCAAAAGGACGGGCAAGGCCGACGCGGCCGAGCCGGCCTTGCGTTCCGCGTAGCTATTCGGCCGCGCCCAGGTAATCCGACAGCGGCGGGCAGGAGCAGACCAGATTGCGGTCGCCGGCGACATTGTCGATGCGCGACACTGGCGGCCAGTACTTCGTCGCTGTGTCGGCGTCGCCGGCGGGATAGGCCGCCTCCAGACGCGAATACGGGTGGGTCCATTGACCGCCCAGCGCCTCGGCCGATGTATGCGGTGCATTGACCAGCGGATTGTCGGCCAAGGGCCATTCGCCTTTGGCCACTTTCGCCGCTTCGCCGGCAATGGCGATCATGGCCTCGCAGAAGCGATCCAACTCGCGCTTGGGTTCGGACTCGGTCGGCTCCACCATCAGCGTGCCGGCGACCGGAAACGACATCGTCGGCGCGTGGAAACCATAATCGATCAGGCGCTTGGCGATGTCCTCGACACTGATGCCGGCGCTCTCCTTGAGCACGCGGGTGTCGAGGATGCATTCGTGGGCGACGCGATCGCTCCTGCCCTTGTAAAGCAGCGGGAAATGCGGGGCGAGCCGCGTCGCCACATAGTTGGCCGAAACGATCGCTGTCTCGGTCGCCTGCTTCAGGCCGGAAGCGCCCATCATGCGGATGTACATCCAGGTGATCGGCAGGATGGAAGCGCTGCCGAAGGGAGCGGCGGCCACGGCATGAGCCGAGCCTTCGCTGACATGGCCGGGCAGATAGGGCTTCAGATGCGCCCTGACACCGATCGGACCGACACCCGGGCCACCGCCGCCATGCGGGATGCAGAAGGTCTTGTGCAGGTTCATGTGACAGACGTCGGCGCCGATGTCGCCTGGCCGAGCAAGGCCGACCAGCGCGTTGAGGTTGGCGCCATCGAAATAGACCTGGCCGCCATGCTCGTGGATGAGGGCGCAGAGGTGGCGGGCGCCTTCCTCGTAAACGCCATGGGTGGAGGGATAGGTGAACATCAGCGCCGCGAGATTCTTGGAATGCTCGTTGGCCTTGGCGCGCATATCGTCCATGTCGATGTTGCCGTCTTCCAGGCAGCGCACGACGACGACGCTCATGCCGGCCATCGCGGCACTCGCCGGATTGGTGCCATGCGCGGAAGACGGGATCAGGCAGACGGTACGATGGCCCTCGCCGCGCGAACGGTGATAGGCGCGAATGGCGAGCAGCCCGGCATATTCGCCCTGGCTGCCGGCATTGGGCTGCAAGGTCACGGCGTCGAAACCGGTGATCTCCGACAGCCAGCCTTCCAGTTCGCCGATCATGGCGCGGTAGCCGGCCGAATGGCTTGCCGGCGCGAAGGGATGCAAATTGGCGATGCTTGGCCAACTCACCGGCATCATTTCCGCCGCGGCGTTGAGCTTCATGGTGCAGGAGCCCAGCGGGATCATGGCGCGGTCGAGCGCCAGGTCCTTGTCGGCCAACCGGCGCAGAAAGCGCATCATCTCGGTTTCCGACTTGTTCTCGTGGAAGACCGGCTGGGTCAAAAACTCCTTGCCACGCGGCTTGCCGGGCACCGTGCTGTCGGCGGAAGCGGCAGCCTTGGCATCGAACAAGGCCGCGATCGCGTCGAGATCGGCGTCGGTCGAGGTCTCGTCAAAACTGATGCCCACATGGTCGGCATCGAGCACACGCAGCAGCCGGCCGGTCTTTTCGGCGGCCACCGCGATCTGGGCCGCCTTGCCGTTGGTCTCCACCGTCACCGTGTCGAAGCGGCTGGAGCCGAGCACCGATACGCCCGCCGCCTCGAGGCCGCTTGCCAGGCGGTTGGCCAGCGCGTGTATGCGCCCGGCGATCGCTTGCAGGCCGACCGGGCCGTGCCAGATGGCGTAGGCGGTGGCCATATTGGCAAGCAGGGCCTGTGCGGTGCAGATGTTGGACGTCGCCTTGTCGCGGCGGATATGCTGCTCGCGCGTCTGCAAGGCGAGGCGGTAGCCGGGGCGGCCCTTGCTGTCGGTCGACTGACCGACCAGGCGACCGGGCATCAGCCGCGTCAGCTTGTCGGAGACCGCGCAATAGGCCGCATGCGGGCCGCCAAAGCCCATCGGCACGCCAAAGCGCTGCATCGGGCCGACCGCGATGTCGGCGCCGAGTTTCGCCGGCGCGTCGGTCAGCGTCAGACCAAGCGGGTCGGCGATGAAGACGACAATGGCGCCGGTGGCGCGCGCTTTTTCGATGGCCGCCTTGTGGTCGCCATAGACGCCAAAAGTGTCAGGCCAGGAGACGAGCAGGGCGGCGGTGTTGTCGTCGATCGTCTCGCCGTCGATCTCGATGCCGAGCGGCTCGGCGCGGGTGCGCACGACGTCCAGCGTCTGCGGGTGCGGTGTGCCCGCAAGTGCCACCTTGGTGCGCTTGTCGCGGTGGTGGCGCAGCGCAATGCCGACCGCTTCGGCGACGGCGGTCGCCTCGTCGAGCAGTGAAGCCGATGCCACCGGCAGGCCGGTCAGTTCGGTGACCAGCGTCTGGAAGTTGAACAGCATTTCGAGCCGGCCCTGGCTGATCTCGGCCTGATAGGGCGTGTAGGCGGTGTACCAGGCCGGATTCTCGAACAGATTGCGCTGGATGACCGGCGGCACGTGGACGCCGTGGTAACCGGCGCCGATAAAGCTTTTCAGCACCGTATTTCTTGCCATGATCACCGACAATTCGGCGAGAGCTTCGGCTTCGCTGGTCGGCGCGGGGAGGTCCAGCGGCTGGTCGAGGCGGATCGATCTCGGCACGGCCTGGCTGATCAGTGTCTCGACGGAGGGAACACCGATGACGGCGAGCATGGCTCTGACGTCGGCAAGGCCGGGTCCAATGTGGCGGGCCGAGAAGGGGTAGGGAGCGGCGGTCATGTCAATAAGTTCCCGATGTCAGGCGATATGGGCTTTGTAGGCGGCCTCATCCATGAGGCTGGCGAGCTGACTTTCGTCGGCGAGCTTCATCTTCCACAGCCATCCGGCCCCGGTTGCCGCCGAGTTGACCAGCGAGGGGTCGGACGACAGCGTGCCATTGGCTTCGGTGATTTCGCCATCGACCGGCGCATAAACGTCCGAGGCTGCCTTGACGGACTCGACCACGACGGCGGTGTCGCCCTTGGCGAGCTTCTTTCCCGTTTCCGGCAGTTCCACGAAGACGAGGTCGCCGAGCTGCTCCTGCGCGTAATCGGTGATGCCGACGGTGGCGATGCCGCCCTCGACGCTGAGCCACTCGTGATCCGATGTGAAATAGGTTGTTGCCATGGAATTCATCCTTTGCGGTAGCGATGAGGGGTGAAGGGCAGAGAACTGACATCGACTGGGATCTTCGTGCCGCGCACGTCGGCGAAAATCCGCGTTCCGGGCTTTGCCAGCGGCGTGGAGACATAACCCATGGCGACCGGATGGCCGGCGGAAGGGCCGAAGCCGCCCGATGTGACATGGCCGGCAGGATTGCCGTCGGCTTCGAACAGCGCGGCACCGGCGCGCACCGGCTGGCGACCCTCCGGTTTCAGCCCGACGCGCTTCTGCGCCGGACCACGTTCCACCGCGGCGCGCAAGGCGTCGGCGCCAATGAAGGTGCCGGAGGCACGGATTTCTTTCGGGATCGCCCACATCAGCGCCGCCGCGGCCGGGTCGGTCTCGGGCGTGATGTCCTGGCCATGCAGGCAGAGGCCGGCCTCCAGCCGCAGGCTGTCGCGCGCGGCAAGGCCGATCCAAAGCACGCGTTCATCCTCCAGCAGCTTGGTGACAAGGTCACGCGCATCGGCTTCCGGCAGGCCGATCTCGAAACCGTCCTCGCCGGTGTAGCCGGACCGGCTCATGAACCAGTTTTTTCGCGGCTCGACCCCATGCATGAACAGCAGCGAGCCGGTCTCGATGCCGGCGCGGGAGAGTGCAGCCCAGGCTTCGGGACCCTGGATCGCCAGGAAGACGCGGTCGAGCGGCTCGACCTTCACCTCGAAATCGGTCGCCAGGGCGCGCAAATGCTTTTCGTCGGCGACGGCATTGCCGGCATTGGCGACCACCATGAACCTGGTGTCGCCGAGTCGGGTGACGATCAGGTCGTCGAGAATGCCGCCTGCTTCGTTCAGGAAAAAGGATAGCTTTGACTGCGAGATTTCGAGCGCGCCGGCGTCCAGCGGGCAGGCGCGGTTCAACAGCGCAACCGCTTCCGGGCCACTGACCTCGAACAGTTTCATATGCGAGATGTCGAACAACCCCGCATGCTCGCGGGTGTGAAGATGCTCTTTCATGACGCCGGCCGGATAGGTCAGTGGCATCGACCAGCCGGCAAAGGCGCCGAAGCGCGCTCCGGCAGCCGCATGAATATCTTCGAGGGGAAGGTGTTTGTCGTCGTCGCCCGTCATGTCGCCTCCAGAGTCGCACGCAATCGGCCGCTGATGGCGACCAGTCCGTGCCCCTCTGTCTGAAGCCTGAGAGACTCGCGCAGCCGGAACTCTGTCAGCGGCGCTTACACCTTCGGCGCGGGGGCAAGCCCCGACTTTCCAGAGTGTCTTTCCCGTCTACGGTTCTTTTGCCTGAGAGATTTCGGGCGATTTCCCCTTCGGCGGCAGCTCTCGCTGCTCTCTCCCGCAAACAGGTAGGACTCAGAACCCTGAGCCCTCGACGCGCCATCCATAGCCCGTCGACGACACCTTGTCACCTCCCAGCGACATTGTTCTGACAAGTCTTCGCTAACCACGCCGTTTGCCGGTTTTTCAAGACACTCCTGATAAAGCTGACCGATGTGACGCGTTGGGGCGGACGGGGACGACAGATGGGCGAGTTGATCATGAGTGCTCCGGTGGCGGGGCTGACTTCGAAGAACCGCATTGCTTCAGAGGACGTCGTGATGCTGCGCCGCGACGTGTTCGCCGACGGCGTGGTGAGCCGGGGCGAAGCCGAGGCCTTGTTCGCGCTCAACCAGACGGCGCGGGACAAATGCGCGGAATGGGCGCCGTTCTTCGTCGAGGCGGTCACCGACTACATCGTTCATCAGGAAAAGCCCTTGGGCTACATTTCGGGGGAGAATGCCGACTGGCTGGTCCGCACGATTTCGCGCGACGGCATGGTCGACAGCCGGACCGAACTCGAATTGCTGGTCCATGTGCTGGAAGAGGCGAAATCCTCGCCGAGCCGGCTTTGCGTCTACGCGCTGGAGCAGGTCGCCCACGCCGTCGTCGACGGTAAGGGACCGCTGATGCTCGGCGGCGCGCTGGTGCCCGGACTGATCGCCGGGGCCGAAGTCGAGCTTTTGCGCCGCATCCTCCATGCCCATGGTGGCGACGGCAACATCGCCATCACCCAGGCCGAGGCCGAGGTGCTGTTCAGGATCAACGAGCGGACCGCCCAGGCCAATAACGATCCGTCGTGGAACGACCTGTTCGTCAAGGCGATCGCCAATTTCGTCATGTGCTCGGCCGGTTATGAGGCGCCCACCCGCGAGGTGGCGCTGCGCCAGGAAACTTTCCTCGATCATGCCGATCCGGAAATCGGCGGCTTCTTCAGCCGCATGGTCTCCGGCGGTCTTGCCGGTGTCATCGAGGCCTACCGCTCTCCTGACGACATAGAGACCGAATGGGAGGCCAAGAACAGGGCCGCCGAGGCGCTGGCCCGCCGTGCCGAGACGATCGATGCCTGTGAGGCAAAGTGGCTGGTCGGACATATCGGGGTGAACCGGCCTCTTTACGAGAATGAGCGTGCGCTGCTGACCCTGATCAAGCATGCCTCGCCGGAAATTCATCCGGCGCTGAAGCCGTTGCTTGACAAGGTTGCCTAAGCCCCGCCGTCCGCTGCTATCGTTTTGCAAAGAATGATATTGGAATGGCCTTCGGGCCATCCCGAGAATTCGGCCATACGCTCGAAGCCAGCCTTTTCATAGAGATCTGGTGCCTGGAAGTCGTGGCTGGAGACCCAGATTTTCCTGACACCGCGATCGGCGGCCTCCGCGACAAAGGCGTCTAGCAACTGCCTTGCGTAGCCGCGACCTCGGTGAGCCTCGTCTATCCACATCAAGGTCAGTTCGGACGTGCCCGCCCAGGAATAGCCGGCGGCTACTCCGACCGCGTGTCCCGCACCATCGCGGATGACAAAGGTCAGCCCTCGGTCATCATCGCGGTCGATCATACGTCGGTTATCGCGGTTGAGACGATCCTCGAGCGAACTCAATTCCATGGGGGACAAGTCGTGCTCGGCCCGTATGCGAGGGACCGTCAAATCCCGCCATACCAGTCATAGCCGTTGTCTTCCCAATAGCCGCCCCGGCCGCCGCCGATAGTGGCGAAGCCATCGACCAGTTCGATCTTGTAGAGATATTTCGGCATTTTGTAGCCGAGCTGGCGCTCGACGCGAACACGCAGCGGCGCGCCGTTCTCGACCGGCAGCGGCTTGCCGTTCAGGCCGTAGGCAAGGATCGTTTGCGGATGGCGGGCATCGATGAGGTCGATCGTGCCGTAATATTTGATGTCGCCTGACAGGCTGCGGTCGATCGTGTCGAGGCAATGGAACATGACATAGCGGGCCTGTGGCTTGACCACCGCCTGGTCGAGCAGCAGCGCCAGTGGCGTGCCGGTCCATTTGGCGATGCAACTCCAGCCTTCGACGCAATCGTGTCGGGTGATCTGGGTGCGGCTCGGCATGTTCATGAGCTGCTCGCGGGTGAGTGACAGCGGCTTTTCCACGAGGCCTGACACCTCCAGTCGCCAATCGGCGAAGTTGTTGGCGAGCAGGGCCTTGTAAGCGTCGTCGTCCGGCGCGGTCACGCCGTTCGGCCGCATTGGCTGACGGATATCAGCCTCGGTGAATTCGGGCGCCAGCGAATTGCCGCCGCCGAGCAACCGTTGTGCCTTGTGGGTCAGGCCATTGGCGTTTTCGAGGAAGCTGCGCAGGCCGCTGCCGATGCTGAGCTGGCTGTCGAAGGCGTCGCAGCCCGACAGCATGATGCCGGACGCGCCGAGGCCGGCGGCGGTGAGGAACTTTCGGCGGCTTATCTCAAATTTCGCCATCTCAGGCACTCCTCTCGGACGTTTTGTCGTCATGCACGGGAGGATCGGTGCGGTACCAGCCGGTAATGATCGAGCGCAGTTCGTTGATCGGGCCGGCGGCGAGGATCATCAGGATGTGAATGACGAAGAAGGCGACCAGCAGCACCATGACGGTGAAATGGATGGTGCGTGCCGTCTGCCGGCCACCGGTCAATTCATTGAGGAAGGGCAGCACCGAATTCATGCTCGGCGACATTGCAAGGCCGGTGATGATCATCAGTGGCAAGAGCACGAACAGCACGCCGCCATAGGCCATCTTCTGCAGCGTGTTGTATTCGCGCGTGTGGTGGAATTTCAGCCTGGCGTGGTTGGCGACGTCCCGGGGCAAGCGTTTGAGGTCATCCAGGCGAGGCGCCAGATCGCGGCGGATGTGGCCGTTGATCAGGCTGGCGACGAGCCAGACGATCAAGGTCGTCGTCAATACCCAGGCGAAGAAGAAATGGATCACGCGGGCGGTGCCGAGGTCATAGTAGGACGGGATCGTCGCCCAGGACGGGAAACCGCGCGCCGTCTCGTTACCGGTCGGGCCCGACCAGCCAAGGACGCCTGTCGTGTCAAAGCGGTGCCCGAAGATTTCGGTGTAGCCGCGCGGCCCGGCATTGGTGTTTTCGGCGCCTATGGCGAAAATGGTGTTGTTGTAGTCGAAGCCGGATTGCTTGCCGATGTAGAGCTGCGGGCGGGCATTGAAGATCTGCAGGCCGGACAGCAGCATGAAAAACAACGAGATGGCCCAGAGCCAGTGTGTCAGCCGCGTCCAGCGCGACTGCCGGTAGATCAATGTTTTCTCTTTTGACGCGGGGGCGCCCGGTCCAATTTCGGATTGGCTTCTGGCAACCGATTCCATCTTGTCTGGTCTCCCGGCCTTGCGGCTTGTCCTAAGCGTTCATTGTCCTCTTGATACGTCGCGATCCAAACCGATGTTTCATGCGATCACGGATTTATTACGGACCGCCCAGGCTGACGGCGAGATTGACGGCGGCGGCGACAATGACCGTATTGAAGAAGAACGACAGGACCGAGTGGACAAGCACGACGCAGCGCATGTGCGTCGTCGAGATGTTGGTGTCGGCGGTCTGCGCCGTCATGCCGATGACGGTCGAGAAATAGAGGAAATCCCAGCCCTCGGGGCGTTTGTCGCCCGGGAACAGCAGGCCGCCGACCGGAATCTTCTTATTGGTGCCGGCGTCGACCGCGTCGCCGTCCATCCAGTAGACATGGGCATAGTGGAGCGCAGCCATGGCATGGATGGTGAACCAGCCGAGCGGGATCGACAGCAGTGCGAAGCCGAGTTCGATCGGGTGATCCCCATCCTTGCGATTGATCAGCAGGAACAGGGAGACAAGGGCAACGCCGACGACAACGAGCGTGACCGCGAAGATCACCAGCACCGGCTGATCGGTGGCGCGTGCATTCTTGCTCAGATACTTGCCGGTGAATTTGGGCATCTGGCTGACGACAAGAAGGACGTAAGCGGCAAAAAATATGTTGGCGCCGATCGAATAGGCGAGTGGGGCGTGCAGCAGCAGCGCCACAAGCAGCGCAAACGCACCGATACAGGCCGACACCGCGAACAGCATGTGGCGCTGCATCGGTTTCTTGATCGGGGTTTCGGCGGCCATGGCGGTCTCCACCTGGATGGCGCTTTGTTGCTAGCCCGGTGTGGCGGATTTCAGCGCGCGCCGCAAGATGCGGTCAAGTTCACCCAGGAACCGGGAACGATCCTGCGGCGCGAAGCTGGCATTGTAGCCCTTGCTCTCGCCGGTTTCGCGCAAATGCTGCTTGAGGTCCCGCATCGCCACCGCCATGCCGATCGTCTCGGGCGTGAACGGCCGCCCGGTCGGTCCCAACACATGCGCGCCGAGCGCCACCGTGCGGGCGGCGAGCGGAATGTCCGCCGTCACCACGATGTCGTTGGGCTTGGTGTTCTCGACGATCCAGTCGTCGGCGGCATCGGCACTCTTGGAGACCACGACATTGCGGATCATCGGGTCGCGGGAGGGACGCAGACCGCCATTGGAAACATAGGTGATGACGACGCCATGGCGTTCGGCGACCTTTTCTACCTCGGCCTTGACCGGGCATGCGTCGGCGTCGACGTAGATGGCGGGTGCGGGCATTGTCTCTCCGGAAACGAGCAAGGGCCGGAAACATATCCGGCCCCTGCCTGAAATCTCTCGGTGGTCAGGCCGGCAGGGCGCCGGATTTCTTCGCCGTCCAGGTGGCGATATAGTCCATCAGGCCCGGATTGAGGCAGTCATAAGGTTCCAGCCCGATCGTCTTCAGCCTGCCGCGAATGCCGTCCATGCGGCTTGGGTCGACACCCGATTCGATGATCGAGGAGACGAAGGCGGTGAAGCCCGGAGGCGACCAGCCGTCTTCCTCGAAGCGCTCGGGATGGATGAAGGACAGGCCCTTGAACGGATGGTCGCGCTCGACCGGCCCGTGCATGTGGACGCCGCATTGGGTGCAGGCATGACGCTGGATCAGCGCCGAGGGGTCGACCACCTTGAGCTTGTCGCCATTCTCGGTGACGGTGACATCGCCGGTGCCGGCAACGGCCACCACCGAGAACACAGCACCGTCCGGCTTCCAGCATTTGGTGCAGCCGCAGGCGTGGTTGTGGGCGATCTGGCCCTTGACCTTCACCTTGACCGGCTTGCTGGTGCAGGCGCAGACCAGCGTGCCGCCGGCAAAGCTGGCGCTCTCCTTGGGCAGCCCATTGTCGATCTTTGGATGCAGTTTCTCCGCCATTGTTTCTCTCCTCCCATGTTTCACCACAGGGGTCGCTGGCCGGATGGCCGGCGGCGTGTGGCTGTCTTTAGTAAACCACGACACTCCGGATCGATTTGCCCTCATGCATGAGGTCGAATCCCCTGTTGATGTCCTCGAGCTTCAGCGTGTGGGTGATCATCGGGTCGATCTGGATCTTGCCGTCCATGTACCAGTCGACGATCTTCGGCACGTCGGTGCGGCCGCGCGCGCCGCCGAAGGCGGTGCCCATCCAGCTGCGCCCGGTGACCAGTTGGAACGGCCGGGTCGAAATCTCCTGGCCAGCACCGGCGACGCCGATGACGACCGACTTGCCCCAGCCGCGATGTGAGGCCTCGAGTGCCTGGCGCATGACCTTGGTGTTGCCGGTGCAGTCGAATGTGTAGTCGGCGCCGCCGATCTGGTCGGCTCCGCGCTTGGTCATGTTGACGAGATAAGGCACGATGTCGCCGTCGATCTCCTTCGGATTGACGAAATGCGTCATGCCGAATCGCTCGCCCCATTCCTTCTTGTCGTTGTTCAGGTCGACACCGATGATCATGTCGGCGCCGGCAAGCTTCAGGCCCTGGATGACGTTGAGGCCGATGCCGCCGAGGCCGAAGACGACGGCGGTGGCGCCTTGCTCGACCTTGGCGGTGTTGATGACCGCACCAATGCCGGTGGTGACGCCGCAGCCGATGTAGCAGATCTTGTCGAAGGGGGCGTCGGGGTTAACCTTGGCCACCGCGATCTCCGGCAGCACGGTGAAGTTGGAGAAGGTCGAGCAGCCCATGTAGTGGAAGATCTTGTCCTTGCCGATCGAAAAGCGCGACGAGCCGTCCGGCATCAACCCTTGCCCCTGGGTGGCACGGATGGCGGTGCACAGATTGGTCTTCCTCGACAAACACGACGGGCACTGACGGCATTCGGGCGTATAGAGCGGGATGACATGGTCGCCCTTCCTGACCGAGGTGACGCCCTTCCCGACATCGACGACGATCCCGGCGCCCTCATGGCCGAGGATGGCGGGAAACAGGCCTTCGGGATCGGCGCCCGACAGCGTGAATTCGTCGGTGTGGCAGATGCCGGTCGCCTTGATCTCGACCAGCACCTCGCCATCGCGCGGTCCATCAAGGTCGACCTCCATGATCTCCAGCGGCTTTCCGGCGGCGACAGCGACAGCGGCGCGGGTTTTCATCGGGCAATTCCTCCAAAGGCGATTTTGAGCCAAGGTTTCAGGTTTTGAGCTGCTCATCAACTCTCAGATGAGACGAAATCTTGGCTTTCTTGACGCAGATAGCACACCGTCGACAACCAGCCCGGCTCGGCAGGGGAGTGCGACGGAAGCATTGGGAGGGACGCCCGTCATGTCGTCCGCTGCGGCACTTGAGACCTGGCGACATAGTCCATAGAACTGAACCATCTGCCGGAGGGGAATTCTGCCCGCATGTTCACCAAAATCCTGATCGCCAATCGTGGTGAGATCGCCTGCCGCGTCATCAGGACGGCGCGCAAGATGGGCATTTCCACGGTCGCCGTCTATTCCGACGCCGATCGCGATGCCGTGCATGTCGAAATGGCCGACGAAGCGGTGCATATCGGGCCGTCGCCTGCCGCGCAGAGCTACCTCGTTCCTGAAAAGATCATCGCGGCCTGCAAGGCGACGGGCGCTCAGGCCGTGCACCCCGGCTATGGCTTCCTGTCCGAGCGAGCCGCGTTCTGCGAAGCCCTGGAAGCGGAAGGCATCGTCTTCATCGGGCCGAAACCCAGGGCAATCAAGGCGATGGGCGACAAGATCGAGTCGAAGAAATTCGCCAACGCTGCCGAGGTTTCGACGGTTCCGGGTTGGCTCGGCGTCATCGAGAATGCCGATCACGCCGAAAAGATCGCCGGCGAGATCGGCTATCCCGTGATGATCAAGGCCTCGGCCGGTGGCGGCGGCAAAGGCATGCGCATCGCCTGGGACCAGTCGGAAGTACGTGACGGATTCGATCGGGCGCGCTCGGAAGCCAAGAGTTCGTTCGGCGACGACCGTGTCTTCATCGAAAAGTTCGTGGTCGACCCGCGTCACATCGAAATCCAGGTGCTGGCCGACGGGCATGGCAACGCGCTCTATCTTGGCGAACGCGAATGCTCGATCCAGCGCCGCAACCAGAAGGTGGCGGAAGAGGCGCCATCGCCCTTCCTCGATGCCAGGACGCGCAAGGCGATGGGCGAGCAGTCGGTGGCGTTGGCCAGGGCTGTCGACTACCAGAGCGCCGGCACCGTCGAGTTCATCGTCGACAAGGACAAGAACTTCTATTTCCTTGAAATGAATACACGATTGCAGGTCGAGCATCCGGTGACCGAACTCGTCACCGGCATCGATCTGGTCGAGCAGATGATCCGCGTCGCCGCCGGCGAAAAGCTCGCCATCAAGCAGAGCGACATCAAGCTGAACGGCTGGGCGGTGGAAAGCCGGCTCTACGCCGAGGATCCCTATCGCAATTTCCTGCCGTCGATCGGCCGGCTGACACGCTACCGGCCACCCGAGGAAGGCCGCTTCGGCGATGTCGTCATCCGCAACGACACCGGTGTCACCGAAGGCTCGGAAATCTCCATGTTCTACGATCCGATGCTGGCCAAGCTGTGCACCTGGGCGCCGACGCGGCTCGAGGCCATCGACGCCATGTCGGAAGCGCTGGACAGCTTTGTCGTCGACGGCATCGAGCACAACATACCGTTCCTGGCGGCGCTGATGCAGCATCCACGCTGGCGGGAAGGGGCGATATCGACCGGCTTCATCGCGGAGGAATATCCCGACGGTTTTGCCCCCGTCGTGCCGAACAGCGGGGAAAAAGCCGTTCTGGCATCGATCGCGACCGCGGTGGAACTGCTGCGCCGCGACCGTCTCGACCGGCTGGGCGGGCGGCTGGCGCCGCATTCGGGAGCGCTCAAGCGCGACTGGGTGGTGAAGATTGGCGATGAGTATTTGTCGGCGTCGATCCTCGAAGGCATGATTTCCATCCCAATGGAAATGGACCTGTCCATCGATGGCGGCAAGGCGCTGACCGTTTCGTCCGATTGGCGGCCCGGCGATCTCATCTGGCGCGGCACGGTCGGCGAGCGCAGGGTTGCCGCCCAGATCCGTCCTGTCGCCAATGGCCTCCGCATCGCCTGGAAAGGCATGTCGGTGACCGCGCGCGCCATGCTGCCGCGCACCGCCGAATTGGAACGGCTGATGCCGGAGAAAATAGCGCCGGACACGTCGAAACTGCTGCTCTGCCCGATGCCGGGCCTCGTCGTGTCGATCGCCGTTGTCGAAGGCCAGGAGGTCAAGGCGGGCGAGACGCTGGCCGTGGTCGAGGCGATGAAGATGGAAAACGTTCTGCGCGCCGAGCGCGACCTCGTCGTGGCGAAACTCAATGCCAAGCCGGGCGACAGCCTTGCCGTCGACGCGGTGATCATGGAATTCGCCTGAACGGCTGGAAGCCTGTGGGTCGGTAGTCGTTTGTGCTGGACTGGTATCGCCCGGTCCCGGACAATACATCTCCATCGACTCAAGTCTTACGGACAGCGCGAGAAACCATGGCGGATGAGAGACTTCCACGCGATCCCCTGAAGCGCGAGGCCGCGATCGCGGCCGCGCGGCCGGAGGTGCCGGCGCGGCCGTTCGTCCATCTGCGCGTGCACTCGGCCTATTCGCTGCTGGAAGGCGCGCTGCAACTCGGCAAGATCGTCGGCCATGCCGTCAAGGACGAAGCGCCAGCGATCGCGGTGACCGACACCAACAATTTGTTCGGCGCCTTGGAGTTCGCCCAGAAGGCGGTGAAGGACGGCATCCAGCCGATCATCGGCTGCCAGATCGCGCTTGCCTTTTCCGGCGAAAACAGCGACGGCCAGCGTGACCGTCGTCGGCAAGGTCCCGATATGCGGCCGGTCGTGCTGATCGCGGCGACCGAAACCGGCTATTCCAATCTCGTCCGGCTGGTCAGCCGCGTTTACCTTGAAACACCGCCCGGCGAAGCGGTGCACCTGACCACCGAAATGATGGATGGCCAATGTGACGGCCTGATTTGTCTTAGTGGCGGGCCGCGCGGCCCGATCGGCATGGCCCTGAAGGAAGATCGCCGCGATCTTGCCGAAGCGCGGCTGGTAACGCTCAAGGCGATGTTCGGCGACCGGCTCTATGTCGAGCTGGACCGGGTTTCGGGGTACGACCGGATGATCGAGAAATCCTCGATCGATCTCGCCTATGCCCATGAATTGCCGCTGGTTGCCACCAACGAGGCCTTCTTCTCGTCGCGCGACGAGTATGAGGCGCATGATGCGTTGATCGCCATCGCCGAGGGGTCGGTTGTCGCCGTCGACACCCGCCGCCGGCTGTCGCCGGACAATTTCCTGCGCAGCCAGGCCGATATGGCGAAATTGTTCGCCGACCTGCCTGAAGCCATCGACAACACTGTCGAGATCGCGCTGCGCTGCTCCTACTATCCAAAAACCCGCAGTCCGATCCTGCCGCGTTTCACGGGCGGCGATGCCTCCGACAAGGACGCCGCCGAAAAGGCCGAGGCCGAGGAACTGGCCCGTCAGGCGCGCGAGGGGCTCGATGCACGGCTCGCCCTGCACGGACCGACACCGGGCTACACGATCGAGCAGTATCGTGAGAGGCTCGAATTCGAGCTTGGCATCATCGAGAAAATGAAATTCCCCGGCTACTTCCTGATCGTTGCCGACTTCATCAAATGGGCCAAGGCGCAAGGCATTCCGGTCGGGCCGGGGCGTGGTTCGGGCGCTGGTTCGCTGGTTGCCTATTCGACCACCATCACCGACATCGATCCGCTGCGTTTCTCGCTGCTGTTCGAACGCTTCCTCAATCCGGACCGCGTGTCGATGCCCGATTTCGACATCGATTTCTGCCAGGACCGTCGCGAAGAGGTGATCCGCTACGTCCAGCAGAAATACGGCCGCGACCAGGTCGGTCAGATCATCACTTTCGGTACGCTGCAGGCGCGCGCCGTGCTGCGCGACGTCGGCCGCGTGCTGCAGATGCCGTACGGCCAGGTCGACAAGCTGTCGAAAATGGTGCCGCAGAACCCGGCCAATCCGGTCAAGCTCGCCGACGCCATCGCCAACGAGCCGCGCTTTGCGGAGGAGGCCGAGAAAGAGCCGATCGTGCAGACGCTGCTCGACATGGCGCAGAAGCTGGAGGGCCTCTACCGCCACGCCTCGACGCACGCCGCCGGCATCGTCATTGGCGACCGACCGTTGTCGGAACTGGTGCCGATGTACCGCGATCCGCGCTCGGACATGCCTGTCACCCAGTTCAACATGAAATATGTCGAGCAGGCGGGGTTGGTGAAGTTCGACTTCCTCGGCCTGAAGACGCTGACGGTGCTGGAGACGGCCGTCAAGTTGATCCGCCGGCGCGGCATCGATATCGACCTGGCGACCATCCCGCTCGACGATCCCGAGACCTATGCGATGCTGTCGCGCGGCGAGGTGGTCGGCGTGTTCCAGGTGGAAAGTGCCGGGATGCGCAAGGCGCTGATCGGCATGCGGCCCGACTGCATCGAGGACATCATCGCGCTGGTTGCCCTCTACCGGCCGGGACCGATGGAGAACATCCCGACCTACAACGCCAGAAAGCATGGCGAGGAGGAGATGGCCTCGATCCATCCCAAGATCGACCATCTGGTGAAGGAGACGCAAGGCGTCATCGTCTACCAGGAACAGGTGATGCAGATCGCGCAGGAGCTGTCCGGCTATTCGCTTGGCGAAGCCGACCTTCTGCGGCGCGCCATGGGCAAGAAAATCCGGGCCGAGATGGACAAGCAGCGCGAACGCTTTGTCTCCGGCGCGGTCGAGCGCGGCGTCGCAAAGCCGCAAGCCGACTTCATTTTCGACCTGCTGGCAAAGTTCGCCGACTACGGTTTCAACAAGTCTCATGCCGCTGCCTACGCTGTCGTCTCCTACCAGACCGCCTATCTCAAGGCGCATTATCCGGTCGAGTTCCTGGCAGCGTCGATGACGCTAGACATGGGCAACACCGACAAGCTCGCCGACTTCCGCCAGGATGCGCTGCGCCTCGGCATCGAAGTCCTGGCGCCGTCGGTGATGACGAGTTTCCGTGCCTTCGAGGTCGGCGACAACCGGATCTATTATTCGATGACCGCGCTGAAGGGCGTCGGCGATGCCGCGGTGGAGCACATCGTCGCCGTTCGCGGCGAAAAGCCGTTCAAGAGCCTGGCCGATTTCTGCGAGAGGGTCGACCCGAAGATCGTCGGCAAACGGGTTTTCGAAAGCCTGATCATGGCTGGCGCGCTCGACTGCTTCGGCCACGATCGCGCCCAGATGTTGGCCGGCGTCGAGCGAATGATGGGGCTGGCGTCGCTCGCCCAGCAGAACGCCGTTTCGGGTCAGGCCGACATCTTCGGCGCATCCCTCGGCGCACAGTCTCAGGCGCTCAACCTGCCGGCGACCGATCCGTGGCTCGCCGCCGACCGGCTGCACCGCGAGTTCCAGGTCGTCGGCTTCTATCTCTCGGCGCATCCGCTCGACGAGTACAAGGCGGCGCTGCAGAAGATGCGGGTGCAGAACTGGGCGGAGTTCTCCGCCGCCGTCAAGCGCGGTGCTTCCGCCGGCCGGCTTGCCGGCACCGTTACCAGCAAGCAGGAGCGCAAGACGCGCACCGGCAACAAGATGGGCGTGGTGGCCTTTTCGGACACCTCCGGCCAATACGAGGCCGTATTGTTTTCAGAAGGTTTGGCCCAGTATCGCGACCTCCTCGAAGCCGGCCGCTCGGTTGTCATCACTGTCGCGGCGGAGGACAGGCCCGAGGGCGTCAACCTGCGCATCAACTCCGTGCAATCGCTGGAGGACGAGGCAAGCCGCATCCAGAAGGCGCTGCGCATCTTCGTCAGGAACGATGGACCTGCCTCGATGATCCAATCCCAACTCACGCAGCGGGGTGAAAGCCAGGTGAGCATCATCGTGATCAAGGAAGAGGCGCAGGGCGAGGTCGAGATCGCTCTGCAAGGCGGCTATCGCGTCTCGCCACAGATCGCCTCGGCAATGCGCGCCGTGCCGGGCGTGATTGAAGTGGAACTGGTGTGATCTGCGCGCTTACCAGGCGGCACTCCGCGGGCCGGCACCGGCTGCTCATGCCAGCATGAAGGCCAAGGAGAGGCGTCCATCGCAGAACCTTTCCGCGACGGCGCGATTACGCGACAGGCTGCGCAGGCTCTATCACGGACGCTCGCCGGCCGCGTTCCGGTTCCAACTGGTGGCTGTCATCATCGACCTCGCCATCATCGCTTTTTTCATCGCCACCCCGGTCATCCAGCAGTCGCCCTCGTTTCTGTGGCTAGACTATGCCGTGGCGGCTCTCGTCGCCGCCGATCTGATTGCCAGGCTGCTCGCCTCCAACGACATGCTGCGCCTGACGAAGCAGCCGACCTTTTGGGTGGATGCCTTCATCCTTCTGACGCTGCTGATGCCGACGGCTCTCGCGAGCCTCGGCTTTCTGCGCATCCTGCGGCTATGGTCGCTGTCGCGCAGCGGTTCGATCTGGCGGCATTTCGAGATGCGTGGCCTGCGGCCCTGGCGCGAGGCAAGCCACGCGGTGATCAACCTTTTGACCTTTCTCTTTGTCATCACGGGCTTCGTCTACACGTTCTTTTTTCGCAACGGAGCCGGACTGGAAAACTACATCGACGCGCTTTACTTCACCGTCGCGACCGTGACGACGACAGGCTTCGGAGACATCGTGCTGCCGGGCATCGCCGGCAAGCTGACGGCGATCGTAACCATGATCATCGGCATATCGCTGTTCGTCAGGCTGGCGCAGGCGATCTTTCGGCCGGCCAAGGTGTTCTTTCCCTGTCCGCAATGCGGGTTGCAGCGTCACGAGCCGGACGCCGTACACTGCAAGGCGTGCGGACACGTGCTCAACATTCCAGACGAAGGGAACTGACTGGCAACGCTATGACGCCGCGACTTCTGCCGGCTTGACTGCCTTGCGCTGCAAGTTGAGCAGATTGCCCATCAGGATCAGCAATGCACCGCCAGCGGTGAAGGCGTCGATCTGCTCGCTGTAAAGCAGCCAGCCGATGAGCGCCGACAACGGTACACGCAGGAAATCCATCGGCGAAATGACGGTGGCGTCGGCGTAGCCAAGCGCGCGGGCCATGCAGAAATGCGAGGACATGCCGGTGAAGGCGATCAGCACGATCCATGGCCACAGTTCCAGCGGCGGGTTGCGCCACTCGTAAAGGGCTGGAACGAGGCCGACCACCGACTGGATGATCAGCATCCAGAAAATGATGCGCACGACGCTGTCCGTCCGCGTCAGCGACTTGACCAGGACCACCGAGATGCCGAAGCAAACCGCGGCGCCGAGCACGATGAGATGGCCCGGATCGACCGAGCCCACACCGGGACGAACGATGATCACCACCCCGATCAGGCCCAGTACGATCGCGGCAAGCTTTGGCCGGGACAACCTTTCACCAAGAAAGCTCACCGCCAAGATAGCCGTCCAGATCGGTGTGGTGAATTCGATCGAAATCAGCACGGCCAACGGAATCAAGGTCAATGCGTAGAGCCATGCCGCCTGCCCGGTATAGTGGATGACGTTTCTGGCGATATGAGCGACGGGACGCTGCGTGCGCATCGCCGCGAAGCCGCCGCTCATCATCACCAGCGGCAGCAGAATGAAGAACCCGATGACCGAGCGCAGTTCCAGCACCTGGAAGACGTTGAGCTCGGCGGTAGTGGCGCGGCCGGCGACCGACATCGCCAGGAACGAGGCGATCGACAGCGCCATCCAGAAAGCGGCCTTGGGGATCGAGGGGGTAGGTGCCATGTCAGCTATCTCGCAAGCCGGGGTTTTTGCCGCAACCACTAGCCGCCGCATTTGACTGGGCCAGAGATATTGACGCGACGTTGCAAACAGCCCTGTCGCGGGCGGAACCTGACATGGCAAGCCGCGTTGAGTCGCGATGTCCGCCTGAGCATCACCGATCGCCGTTCCACCCGTCACAAGGAGACCTTCGATGACATTACTCACGCGGTTTGTGCTTGCCGGGTGCCTGGCTGTCGCGGCCACTGCCGCGCATGCGGACGAGAGCAAATTTCTCCAATCCTTCAAGGGCAATTTCGCCGGCAAGGGAACCGTTCAGGTGACGACGCAGGCGCCAACGGTCAGCGTTTCCTGCACGTTCAAATCGAATGCGACATCGTCTTCGCTGTCCCTCGACGGCAACTGCCGCGGCCTGATCCTGGTGACACGCGCCATCAGTGCTCGCCTGAAGACCAGCGGCGCCAAATACAGCGGTGTCTATGTGGGATCGCGCACCGGACCGGCGCAGTTGAACGGAAGCCGTTCCGGCAATGCGATAAACCTCGCCATCCGCTGGGCCAAGGAGGTCAATGGCGACCGCGCCGCGCAGCTTACCGTGCAGAAAAACGGTGCGGACGGCATTGTCTTGACCGTGGTCGACCGCGATCCCAAGACCGGCAAGAGCGTGGTGACCAGCCGCATCGATCTTCGACGCAGCTGATCGGGTTCAATCTTCCAGCGGTTCCGGCGGATGGGCGTCGCGGCCCTTGCCGAAGGTGTAGCCGGTTTGCACCGCCTTGCGGCCGAACTTGTCGCGTAGTGCATCGATGGCGCCTTCGGCCATGGCGCGCTTGCGCGACTGCACATCGACCAAATCCGGCGGATCGGCCTTATCATCGTCGGAGAGGTCGCTGACGCCGATGCCGAGCAATCGGAATTTCGTTCCGTCGGTCTCCTTGCGAAGAAGTTCCACGCCGGTCGAAAAGATGCGGTCGGCGAGGCGGGTCGGGTCGCCGAGCTGACGGTTGCGCGTGCGGAGCCTGAAGTCCTGGGTCTTCAGCTTCAGCACCACGGTGCGCCCCGCAATGCCTGTTTTCTTCAGCCTCGCCGAGACTTTTTCCGAAAGGCCCCTCAGCACCGAGACAAGCTCGTCCAGTGAGGCGATATCGGTGTCGAAAGTGGTTTCGGCCGATACGCTCTTGGCGTCCTGGTCTGGGTCGACGCGGCGGACATCCTCACCGCGCGAAAGCCGGTAGAGCCGTTCGCCCATCACCCCATAGCGGCGCATCAGGTCGCCACGCTCCATCTTCTGGAGCTGGCCGATCGTGCGGATGCCATCCTGTTCCAGCGTGGCGTTGAACGCCTTGCCGACGCCCCAGATCATGGTCACCGGCTGCGTGGCCAGAAAGCCGACCGCCTCCGCCTCGCCGATGACGGAAAAGCCGCGCGGTTTGCGGAAATCGGACGCTATCTTGGCGAGGAATTTGCAATAGGACAGGCCTGATGAAACGGTGATGCCGATCTCCTTCTCCACCGCCAGCGAAAAGCGCGCCAGCACCACGGCCGGTGGCAGTCCGTGCAGGCGCTCGGTGCCGGCGAGGTCGAGGAAGGCCTCATCGATCGACAACGGCTCGACCAGCGGTGTCAAAGCCTGCATCATGGCGCGCACCTCGCGGCCGACGGCCACGTACTTTTCCATGTTGGGCGCGATCACGACCGCCTCCGGGCAGGCCTCGAGCGCCTTGAACATCGGCATGGCGGAGCGCACGCCGCGGATGCGAGCGATGTAGCAGGCGGTGGAGACGACACCGCGCTTGCCGCCGCCGATGATCAGCGGCTTGTCCTTGAGCGCAGGGTTGTCGCGCTTCTCGATGGCCGCGTAGAAGGCGTCGCAATCGATATGGGCGAGGTGCAGCCGGTAAAGCTCGGGATGGCGGGCAAGGCGAGGGCTGCCGCAGCGTTCGCAACGGCGCGTTTCACTGCGCTGAAAGGTCAGGCAGTCACGACAAAAACCGTGGTCGGGATTGTTGACAGGGGTCGCCATCGCTGCGAACATAAAGAGAACAAAACCAATGGTACGACAGCGCAAGGCCAGCGACAAGCCTGGCCTGGGGAGAACGCATGAGCACGACCGTAGTGCCGCTGGCGCCAGAGCTCTGGCCTGAATTCGAGGACCTTTTCGGCAAGCAGGGCGCCTGCTACGGCTGCTGGTGTACGCATTTCCGGCTGGCGCCGGCGGCGCGGCGCGAGAGCAGCCGTGAACGCAACAAGGATCACATCAAGGCGCGCATCGAGGCCGGCCCGCCGCCCGGCCTGCTGGCTTTCGAGGACGGCAAGGCGGTCGGCTGGATGCAGATCGGGCCACGCGCCGACGTGCCCGAATGGAACAACAAGGGCAGGGGCTCGGCGCCGATCGATCCCGCCGACGCGTCCGATCCGGCCGTTTGGGCGATCTCGTGCTTTTTCATCCGCGCCAAGGCGCGCGGCAGGGGCATCACCCACCGCCTCGTCGAAGGCGGCATCGAGTTCGCCCGCAGGAACGGGGCGCGGCTCGTAGAGGCCTGCCCGATCGACCTTTCGCGCGATTCGCGTTCGATCGGCCTGTTTGTCGGGTCATCGGGGGTGTTCGAGAAAGCCGGCTTCGAAAGGCTTGTGGAGCGCAAGGCCGGTCGGCCGCTGATGCGGCTGGTGTTGAAGCCGATTGCCTGACTGTCATCGTCTTGCGGTCGCGATGGTATTTCCCTACCAGAGATACGAAACCATTTTTGCCTTTTTGACGAACGGAGAATTCCCGTGAACCGTATGCTGCCTATTGCCTTTACCGCGTTCCTGCTGAGCGCGCCTGCTTTCGGCCAGACCGTCGACAGTCAGGGCGCCAAGCAGTTGTCCGATGATCTGTCGCGCTATGTCGGCAAACAGGCGCTCGACAAGGGCATCCTGAAGGTTTCGGCCGAAGGCGCCGCCTACAAGATCGTGGTCGATTTCAAGGCGCTGGCCAGCAGCTTTCCCGACCAGAAGCTGGTGAAATTCGACTTCGCGCCCTACGCCCTGCTGGTCAAGCCGCGCAGCGACGGGTCCTGGGATGTCTCGATGGATTTTTCGCAGAGCGCCTCCTTTGAATTCAACGGCCCTCAGGGAAAGCAGAGCACGCAGTTCTCGATCAAGGACGGCAAGGGCAACGGCGTCTACGATCCCAAGCTGGCGGCCTTCACCAGCGCCACGAGCTCGATGGCCGGAATGACGATGTCGTCGCAGGACGCCAAGCAAAAGATGGATGTGACCGCCGGTGCCGGCACCGTGACGCTTTCCGCGACCAAGGCGAC
Source organism: Mesorhizobium sp. ESP6-5 (assembly GCF_020164695.1). NCBI lineage: Bacteria > Pseudomonadati > Pseudomonadota > Alphaproteobacteria > Hyphomicrobiales > Phyllobacteriaceae > Mesorhizobium > Mesorhizobium sp. ESP6-5. The sequence goes on along the minus strand of NZ_JAIUGR010000008.1, from coordinate 233,073 downwards.
CAATGGCGGCGTTGATTTCACGACGTCGCAAAAGATTTCGAGCTTCGTCGAAGCGATAAAATTCAACGACGCCGAGAGCGGGCTGAATTTTCCCGTCACCGTGAAGTCGCCGGAATTTTCCGTGGAGGCCAGCGGCAAGGGCGTGCAGACCAAGCCTCTGCTCGATCTCCTGGCGTTTGCCGTGGCCAATGAGGACGAGAAGACGCTGAAGGCAAACCAGGCGCAGCTCAAGTCGCTTCTGCTTGCAGCGCTTCCGGTGTGGGAGCGTATCGACGGAACCTATGGCTTCAAGGACTTCGCGGTCGACAGCCCTATCGGCACGTTCGGAGCAACCCAGTTCGGCATAGCGTTCGGTTCCGACGGCGTCGCCCAGAACGGAAAGGTCAGCTATGGCATCAAGGCTTCGGGGCTGACCGTGCCGCAGCAGCTTTTGCCGAGCTGGAGCGTGGCGCTGCTGCCCACCGATATCGACCTGAATTTCGGCGGCGCCAACATCGATCTCGACAGCATGGCAAAGAAGGCCATCGAAGCCTTTGATCTCAACCAGGATCCGCCGCTGCCGGCCGAGTTCGGCGACCAGCTCAAAGCCGAATTCCTGGCCAAGACGCCGAAGGTCGTCATCGGCCACAGTACCGTAAAGAACAAGGACATGGAGATCGCGCTGGAAGGTGAGATGACAAGCTTCGGCCAGAAACCCGACGCAAATCTCACTGTCGACGTCGCTGGCTTCGACAAGATCATGGAGCATCTGCAGGAAGCGGCGAAGGCGGAGCCGGAAGTCGGGCAGTACGTGCCTGTCGCTCTCATGGCGAAGGGTTTTGCCAAGACGCTGCCGGACGGCAAGCTGGAATGGGCTATCAACACCAAGGCCGACGGCTCGGTCACCGTCAACGGCGTCATGCTGAAGCCCGCCGACCCGGCGGTGGACGATAGCGTCGACGACGGTGACGGTTCGGACGATGAGAGCGGCGGCGATAATGGCGGTAGCGATAATGGCGGCGGCGCTAACGGCGGGGCAGGGGCGAAGCTCAATCCTTGAGTGTTCTGCCCTTGAGCAAATCCGGAACCGTTTTTCGGTCCGGGATCGCACCAGAACGCCTGGATTAGAACCCCAGCGCGCCAGCGATCTTAGGCGCGGCTTCGTGCCAATCCTGGACGACGATGACATCGTCCGGGACCGATGGCAGGAACGTACGCAGCGAATTGTCGGCCATCAGATGGAATAGGTTTGCGTCGGCGACCGAGTCACGCACCGACGCCAGATTGGCTGGCTGATCGTCGACGAAGACCACCGGCCTGCCGCTCTTGCCGCGCAGTTTGGCTACCGCCGGGCCCTTGGCCATTTCGGTGGTCAGCAGCGGATAGGCTAGCCCCAGTGCATCGAGATGGGCGCGTCGCACGGCGCGATGCCGGTGCGGCATGGCTGTCAGCAATATGATTTCGGCACGGTCTCCAAGTCCGGTCAGGGCTTCCGCGGCGCCATCGGTGATGCTTTGCCAATCGGCTTGCGCGTCGAAGAAATCGCCCAGGAGTGCGGTGACTTCAGGTTGTTCGATCAGGCGGCCGCTGGCTGTCTCGGCAATGTTGCCGGTCAGCCGGAAGGACGCCAGCGTCAGGCCATAGCCGCGCGCCTTGAGGAAATGCGGGAAGGGCCGGATGAATTCGAGCACCACGTCATCGACATCGAGCACCAGCAGCGGTCGGTCGTCAGCCGCCAGTTCCTCGATCTGGCGCGCGGTTTCGGGATCATCGCTCATGTGGAGTGCTCGTGATTGTCATCGCCAAGCGGCAAGGCGCGCAACGCCTTGCCGACAGCCGCTGGTGGCGTGCCGGTTTCCTCGGCGAAGCGCATCAAGGTCGGCTCGTGGGCAAGAATGAACTGCAGGACGCCGGCCAGGAAACCCGGCTCGCCGGCCGCCCGGCGGATCGAATGCGCCTCTATTCCCGTGATTGCCAGAAAGCGCGGTAAAAGCTCCGGATCGGTGGCAACGAAGCCCAGTGCCTTTACGGCAATGGTTTCCGCCTCTTCGCGCATTGACGCTGCGTTTGCCATCACTACCTTCGGTGCGTGGAATGAGTCTCTCCCGCAGTAATGGCAAGAATTGCTTGCGGCAAGCCATTAGCGTGTGGCGCGCCTTTTGGACGCGCAGGGAGGCGAGGCGGAATTCGTGCTGCTTTGCAGGCTTCGGGTTTCCGTTTCGTCAATCATATTGCCGTATAGTGAAGCAGGGTTTGGTGCGTTCAAGGAAAGAGCGCATGACGGCCACCTCCGGGTGGAGGACGGCCGGGACGGGATGCCGATGCCTAAGAAGGTCATGATCGTCGAGGACAATGAGCTCAATATGAAGCTCTTTCGGGACCTCATCGAAGCAAGCGGTTACGAGACGGTGCGCACCCGCAACGGTCTGGAGGCGCTCGACCTGGCGCGCCAGCACCGGCCGGACCTCATCCTGATGGACATCCAGCTGCCCGAAGTGTCGGGACTGGAAGTGACCAAATGGCTGAAAGAGGACGACGATCTGCACGTCATCCCGGTGATTGCGGTGACTGCCTTTGCGATGAAAGGCGACGAGGAACGCATCCGCCAAGGCGGCTGCGAGGCGTATATTTCGAAGCCGATCTCGGTGCCGCGTTTCATCGAAACCATCAAATCTTATCTGGGCGATGCCTGATGTACCCTTCCAGCCGAGCCGGAGCGTTGTGAAATGACTGCGCGGATCCTCGTCGTCGACGACATCCCTGCCAATGTGAGGCTGCTGGAAGTCCGGCTGCTGGCCGAGTATTTCGAGGTTCTGACCGCCACCAATGGGGCCGATGCGATCGAGACCTGCGAGAACGGCAAGGTCGATGTCGTGCTGCTCGACGTAATGATGCCCGACATGGACGGGTTCGAGGTCTGCCGGCGATTGAAGAGCGATCCGGCGACGTCGCACATTCCGGTGGTGATGATCACCGCGCTCGATCAGGTCACCGACCGCGTGCGCGGGCTCGAGGCCGGTGCCGACGATTTCCTAACCAAGCCGGTCAACGACTTGCAGCTGATGACGCGCGTCAAGAGCCTGGTCCGCCTGAAGTCGTTGACCGACGAGCTTCGGCTGCGCGCCTCGACCACGCGCAACATCGGCATCGAAGAACTTTTGAGCCGCAATTTCGCGTCCGAGGACACGACGCCGAAGGTGCTTTTGATCGACGAGCGCAAATCGTCGGTCGAGCGCATCCAGAAGATGCTGCGCGATCGTGCCGACCTCGACGTCACCGGCGATCCGCATGCCGGGTTCTTCCAGGCCGCGGAGACGCCCTATGAATGCGTGATGATCTCGACGGCCTTCGCCGATTTCGATCCGCTCAGGCTCTGCTCGCAACTGCGTTCGCTCGACCGCACCCGTTTCGTGCCGATCATCCTGCTGGCGGAGGAGGGCGAGGAGGAGCGCATCATCCGAGGGCTCGAACTCGGCATCAACGACTATCTGATGCGGCCGATAGACCAGCAGGAACTGACGGCGCGGCTGCGTACCCAGGTGCGCCGCAAGCGCTACAATGACCAATTGCGCGCCAGTGTCACCCAGACCATCGAAATGGCCGTGACCGACGGCCTCACCGGGCTGCACAATCGCCGCTATCTAGACAGCCATCTGCAGACGCTGTTCGATCGCGCCGTGGCGCGGCGCCGGCCGCTGTCGGTGATGATCACCGATCTCGACCGCTTCAAGTCCATCAATGATGCGCATGGGCATGACGGCGGCGACGAGGTGCTGCGCGAATTCGCGCGGCGGCTGCGCAAGAACGTCCGGGGTATCGACCTTGCCTGCCGGTTCGGCGGCGAGGAGTTCGTGGTGGTAATGCCCGACACCGACGGCGCAGTGGCCGAGAAGGTGGCCGAGCGCATTCGTGCCGAAATCGCCCAGATGCCGTTCGCCATCGGCGCCGAGGGCAAGACGATCGAGGTCACCGTCAGTGTTGGCGTGTCATCGGTGCTGAAGGGCGTGGATACGGTGGCGGCACTGATGAAGCGCGCCGATCTCGCGCTCTACGAAGCCAAGAGCGGCGGCCGCAACCGCGTCGTTGCCAAGGCAGCTTGACGCTCCGGCCCCGATAATCCGGTCAACCCCAACAGGGTTACCCATTTACCTTAATCCAAGCGATTCGCGAGCCTTGGTTAAGAAACTGTTGATTTCCATAAGCTCTTGCGCAAATGTGAAGGCCAAGACGAAGCCGGCACGAGGTAGACAGCCGGCTCGATCCTCGAATACCCCATGATGCTCAGGTCCGCCGCATCTCCTGGGTCCGTGGGGTCGGCCGGCCGGCGCTGGCACATAGTGGCCTCCTCGTACCGCTGCCAAACGCCGACCGGCCCCCTTTGCCCGATATGACATCAGGAATCTGCGTCAAGCCCCGGAAGAACCGGGGCTTTTTTGCAGCAGGTCCCGCTTTTCTGGACTGTAACGGCTTCGGTTGCACCCTCGCGTGCTATTGCTTGGCAACACCGCGACTTTTTCGCCGCCATATGCATAAGGGGAAGAAGAGGAGCCAGCCCCCTCCATTTCATACATATGGCGCGCAAGGGGCTTGCGGCAAGACCCGGCTGTTCCCGTAGAACCACGACCCAGGTTAACGGAAACGGGAGTGGCGAAATGCCGGAATTGTTGCCAGGAGGCCGAGTGCGTCGGGATCATGCCGTGGTGATCGCCGGAGGTGGTCCGACCGGGTTGATGCTGGCCGGCGAACTCGCATTGGCGGGCGTCGATGTGGCCGTTGTCGAGCGGCGGCCAAACCAGGAACTCGTCGGTTTGCGCGCGGGCGGCCTGCACGCGCGCACCATCGAGGTGCTCGACCAGCGCGGAATTGCCGACCGGTTCCTCTCGCAGGGACAGACATCGCCGTCGGTGGGCTTCCACATGATCCGATTGGACATCAGCGACTTTCCCACGCGGCACAACTATCTGCTGGCGTTGCGGCAAAACCACATCGAGCGGATATTGGCCGACTGGATCAGCGAGTTCGGCGTGCCGATCTATCGCGGGCAGGACGTCACGGGCTTCGCACAGGATAATGGTGGCGTCGACATCGATCTGTCTGGCGGCCAGCGGTTGCGGACGCAGTATCTCGTCGGCTGCGACGGAGGACGCAGCATGATCCGCAAGGCCGCGGGGATCGCGTTCGATGGATGGGATCCGACGATGAGCTGGATAATCGCCGAGGTCGAGACGGCGGAGGAACCAGCATTGGGCTTTCGCAGTGACGCCCATGGTATCCATGCGATCGGCAAGATTGAGGAAGACGGCCGGGTGGGTATCGTGCTGACCGAGCGACAACTGACCATTGGTGGCGAACCGACACTGCGCGATCTCAGCGAGGCGCTTGTCGGTGTCTACGGCACCGATTACGGGGTCCACAGTCCGACCTGGATTTCCCGGTTCACCGACATGACGCGGCAGGCTGCCGCTTACCGCGACAGACGTGTTCTGCTGGCCGGTGACGCCGCGCATATCCATCCCCCAATGGGCGGACAGGGCCTCAATATCGGCGTGCAGGACGCGGTGAACCTGGGGTGGAAGCTGGCCCAGGTGGTCAAGCGGATGTCACTGGAAGGCCTGCTCGACAGCTACCATGCAGAACGCCATCCGGTCGCCGCCCGCGTGCTGCGCAACGCGATGGCGCAGGTCGCGCTTCGCCGGATGGATGCTCGGACCAAGGCCTTGAGCGACACATTCGCCGAACTGCTCGCCATGGATGGGCCACGCAAACGGATCGCCGCGGAGATGTCTGGCCTGGGTGTCCACTACGATCTCGGGGAGGGGCACGCGCTGCTTGGGCGACGAATACCCGACCTCGATCTCTCCACCGCCAATGGGCCGTTGCGACTGTTCACGTTGCTCCACGACGCGCGGCCGCTGCTCCTCAATTTCGGTGAGCCAGGCAGGCTGGACATTGCGCCTTGGGCCGACCGGATCCGGCAGATCGACGCATCGTATGCCGGTGCCTGGGAGCTTCCCGTACTCGGAACGGTCGCCGCACCCGACGCGGTCTTGATCCGGCCCGATGGATACGTGGCCTGGGTTGGCGTTGAGGATGGACAGGGATTGGCCGATGCGCTGACCAGATGGTTCGGACCGGATGCCGGAGCCGGGCGCCCCTCCGAACGCAGCGCGTCACCTTCCACAGGCTGATGGCCAGCTGTCTCCTGACAAGCAATTGACAGGAGGCTCCATCCGTGCAGAAATTGGTTGGACCATTGGACCACTTGGAGGAAATGTGGACCAGAACAGCCTGCCACCAATTCAGACGACGGCGCGTGACGACGCCGTGCTGAAGGCATTGGTGGGCTTCGTCCGCGCCGAGGCCTTGCGGCCTGGCGAGCGACTGCCGACCGAGCGCATCCTGGCCGAACGGCTCAAGGTCAGCCGCAACACGGTGCGCGAGGCGCTGACGCGGTGGGAAGGATTGGGCCTGGTCGAACGCCGGCAAGGCAGCGGCACGTTTCTCAAGGCGGCCGTCTCGCCCGACATGCTGCATTTGCCGCTGACGCTGGCGGGCGGCAATGACTTCACCAGCCTGATGCAGACGCTGGAAATACGCCGCGCGCTGGAGGCGGAAGCAGCGGCACTGTGCGCCGAGCGGGCAAGCCCGGCCGACATTGCCGAGATCAAGGGCAAGCTCGATATCATGGAGCAGGCGTTTCGCACCCTTGATGGCATGTCGTCGGAAGAGGACTGGGAATTCCACCAGGCGATCTACCGGGTCTCCGGCAATCCACTGTTCGAACAGATCATCGCGGCCATGCACGAACTGTTCCATCGCTTCTGGGAGCATCCGCTCGGTGTGCGCGATTTCGGCCATGCCAGCTTTCCCTATCACCGCACCATCTACGAACGTATCGCCGCGCGGGATCCGCAGGGCGCCCGCGACGAGGCGCTCAAGCTCATCGCCACCGTCGAGGACGACCTCAAGCGCGGTGCGGCCAAACTCAAACTTTCGGACCTGAAATGAACGGGCATCCAGACGGTTTCGACCACGATTATCTCGCCGAGGCGGCGACGCTTTTGGCGCATGACGAACCGTTTCCCGGCGGCGCCGTCGTGCCGCCGATCTACCAGACCTCGTTGTTCACCTTCGCCAATTATGCGGAAATGGCCGATACCTTTGCCGGCAAACGAAAGCAGCCGATCTATTCCCGCGGCGACAATCCGACGGTCATGGAGTTCGAGGCTCGTGTCGCCGCGCTCGAGGGTGCAGAGGCCGCACGCGGCTTCTCCAGCGGCATGGCGGCGATCAGCGCCACCGTGCTTGCCTTCGTCGGGGCGGGCGAGCGCATCGTTGCTGTACGCAACTGCTATGGCGATGCCTACCGGCTGTTCGAGCGGCTCCTGCCGCGGCTCAACATCAAGGTGGACTATGTCGACGGTTCCGACCCGGACGCGGTCGCGGCGGCGCTTCCCGGCGCCAAGCTGCTCTATCTGGAAAGCCCGACCTCGATGGTGTTCGAGCTCCAGGACCTGCCGCATCTGACCCGGCTGGCAAAAGAGCAGGGCATCGTCACCACCATCGACAATTCCTGGGCGACGCCGGTGTTCCAGAAGCCGATCTCGCACGGCGTCGACCTCGTGCTGCACTCGGCCTCGAAATATCTCGGCGGCCACAGCGACACGGTCGCCGGCGTGGTGGCTGGCTCGGCAGCGCATATCAAGCAGATCAACGAGCAGACCTATTCCTATCTCGGCGGCAAGCTGTCGCCGTTCGAGGCCTGGCTTTTGCTGCGCGGCCTGCGCACGCTGCCGCTGCGCCTGCCGCACCATATGAAGAGCGGGCTTGCCATCGCCGAGCGGCTGAAGGCGCATGGCGATGTCGAGCGGGTGAACCATCCGGCCTATTCGAACCATCCGGGCAAGGCGACGCTTGCCGGCTATGGCGGGTTGTTCTCGTTCGAGGTTACCGAGGACATCGACATTCCCGTCTTCGTCGACGCGCTGAAATATTTCCGCATCGGCGTCAGCTGGGGTGGGCATGAGAGCCTGGTCGTACCGGCCAAGGCGTCGCTGGAGCAGACGCCAGGACTGAATTCGATGGCGCGCTTCGGCGTCAGCCCCCGAACCATCCGCTTCAATGTCGGATTGGAAAGTGTCGAGGATCTCTGGGCGGATGTCGCCCAGGCCCTCGAAAAAGCCAGAAAATAACAAGCGGGTTCAAAATGGGAGTCTTGAACATGAAAAAACTGACCGTCATGCTTGCCACCGTCGCGGGGCTGGCGATTTCCGCCGGTGGCGCGCTCGCCGATTCAACCCTGAAAATGGTCGAGGTGATCACCAGCCCGCCACGCACCGAATTCCTCAAGAAGCAGATCGCCGAGTTCGAGGCGGCCAATCCAGGCGTCAAGGTCGAACTGATCTCGCTGCCCTGGGGCCAGGCTTTCGAGAAATTCCTGACCATGGTGCAGGCCGGTGACACGCCCGATGTGGTCGAGATGCCGGAACGCTGGATGGGGCTTTACGCCAACAATGCCCAGCTCGAGGATCTCGGCCCCTATATGGCCAAGTGGGACGACGCCAAGACGCTCGGCGACCGCGCCAAACAGTTCGGCTCGACGGTCAACAACACCCAGTTCATGATCCCCTATGGCTACTATGTGAACGCGCTGTTCTGGAACAAGAAGCTGTTCAAGGAGGCTGGTCTCGACGGCCCGCCGGCGACGCTCGACGAGTTTGTCGCCGATTCCAAGAAGATCTCGGCCATTCCCGGAAAATACGGCTACTGCCTGCGCGGCGGGCCGGGCGCCTTCAACGGCATGCACATGTTCATGAACATCGCTCAGGGCAAGGGCGGGTATTTCAACGAGGACGGCACCTCGACCATCAATGAAGAAGGCTCGGTCAAGGGCCTGCAGATGCTGGCCGACATGTACAAGAATGGTCTAGCGCCGAAGGATGCCGTGAGCTGGGGCTTCAACGAAACCGTCACCGGCTTCTACTCCGGCACTTGCGCCATGCTCAATCAGGATCCGGACGCGCTGCTCGGCATCGCCGACAAGATGAGCGCCGACGACTTCGCCGTGGCGCCGCTGCCGGTCGGACCAAGCGGAAAGTCCTATCCGACGCTCGGCTATGCCGGCTGGGCGATGTTCGCCAACTCGCAGCACAAGGATGATGCCTGGAAGCTGATGGCGACGCTCCTGTCGCCGAAGGACAATCTGGAATGGGCCAAGGAAGTCGGCGTCGTGCCGATCCACAACGGTGCCGACCAGGATCCCCATTTCAAGACCGAGCAGTTCAAGGGCTGGTTCACGGAACTCAGCGACAGCTCCAAATATGAAATGGTGACGCCGCCGACGCATCTGGAAAACCTCGGCAATTTCGTCGACCAGGTCGCGATCAAGAACTTCCAGGAAGTGCTGCTCGGCCAGAAGACGGCCAAGGAGGTCGCCGACCAGTGGGCTGCCTTCCTGACCAAGGAACAGCAGGACTGGCTGGCGAAGAACAAGAAGTAGCTTTTCTTCCCTTCTCCCCGTTCACGGGGAGAAGGTGGCCCGATAGGGCCGGATGAGGGGCTGCGCCAAGTTCTGAAAAGCTGGCGCCGCCCCTCATCTGCCTGCCGGCATCTTCTCCCCGTGAACGGGGAGAAGGACGCTCATTGTCCATCCCGCCGCTCCAGGGAGCCATTTCTCAGCCAAATGACCTATGCCGTATCCGAAATTCGGTCCGCAGCGGCGCCGCGAAAAAAGCGGCTCTCCTACGCGACGATCGAGCCTTGGCTCTACCTCAGCCCGGCGATCATCCTGCTGGTCGTGGTGCTGCTCGTGCCGCTGGTCATCGGCATCAGCTATTCCTTCCGCAAATTTTCGGCCTTCAAGTCCGAGTATGTCGGGCTCGGGCAGTATCAGGCGATGCTGTCGGACCAGGTGCTGGGCCAGGCGCTGATCAACACGTTGTGGTGGACGGCGGCCAGCCTGTTCTTCCAGTTCTTCCTCGGCCTTGGCCTGGCGTTGCTGCTCGACAAGCCTTTCCCAGGCCGCAAGGCGGTGCAGGCACTGGTCTTCCTGCCCTGGGCGGTGCCGTCCTTCCTGTCGGGCCTGACCTGGGCCTGGCTGTTCAACCCGATCGTCGGTCCGCTGCCGCACTGGCTGTTCGCCTTGGGGCTGAAGGCCGAACCGACCAACGTCCTGTCCGATCCCTCCACCGCCATGTGGGGGCCGATCATAGCCAATGTCTGGTTCGGCATTCCGTTCTTCGCCATAACGCTGCTGGCGGCGCTGAAGTCTATTCCCTCGGAACTGCATGAGGCGGCGGCGATCGACGGCGCTTCGCCGTGGCAACGTTTCACCAAGGTGACGCTGCCTTTCCTGGCCCCAACCATCGCCATCACGGTGATGTTGCGCACCATCTGGATCGCCACTTTCGCCGACCTGATCTTCGTCATGACCGAGGGCGGACCGGCCGGCTCGACCAACACGGTGCCGGTCTACATCTATGTCAGCGCCTTCAAGTCGCTGGACAAGGGCTATGCCTCGGCCGTGGCCGTGCTGCTGCTGGTCCTGCTCATCGCCTACGCGATCGTGCTCATCGCCATCCGCCGCTCGCTTGTGAGGCACGTCTGATGATTGCCGGACGCTCAGCATCACAGCGCTTCTTCGGTGGCATCGGCCTCTACGCCGCGATCGCCGCCTACGTCGTCTTCGCTCTGTTCCCGATTTACTGGACGCTGAAGATCTCGGTCACGCCGGAGCGGCTGCTCTATTCCGAAGGCATCACCTTCTGGCCGTCGCACATGACGTTGCAGAATTTCGTGACCGTGCTCGAAGCCACCGATTTCCCGCGCTATTTCCTCAACAGCGTCATCGTCTCGGTGTCGACGGCGGCACTGGTCACGGTCATCGCCACGCTCGCCGGCTACGCCATGTCCCGCTTCACCTTTCGCGGCAAGGCTGCACTGGCTCTCATGTTGCTGCTGACCCAGACCTTTCCGCTGGTGATGGTCATTCCGCCTATCTACCGCGTGATGGGGCAGATCGGCCTGATCAACAGCCTGACCGGGCTGATCATCATCTACACCGCCTTCAACACCGCCTTCGCCACCTTCCTGATGCAGTCCTTCTTTGACGGCATCCCCAAGGACCTGGAGGAGGCGGCGATGATCGACGGCTGCACGCGCGCGCAGGCGATGCGCAAGGTGATCGTGCCGCTGACGCTGCCCGGCATGGGCGCGACGCTGGGCTTCGTCTTTACCGCCGCCTGGAGCGAGCTGCTGTTCGCGCTGATGCTGATTTCCAGCGACGACCAGAAGACCTTCGCCGTCGGCCTGCTCACCTTCATCGGCAAGTTCGCCGTCGACTGGGGACAGATGATGGCGGCGTCGATCCTGGCGCTGATCCCGGTCTGCATCTTCTTCGCTTTCCTGCAACGCTATCTCGTCACCGGCCTGACCGCCGGCGCCGTCAAAGGATAGACCGATGGCCTCTGTCACGCTCGAAAAAGTCCGCAAGGATTACGGCGCCGTGCGCGTCCTCCACGCGGTCGATCTTGAAATCGCCGATGGCGAGTTCGTCGTGCTGGTCGGTCCGTCCGGCTGCGGCAAGTCCACGCTGTTGCGCATGATCGCCGGGCTCGAGGAAGCCTCGGGCGGCGAGATCCGTATCGGCGAACGGCTGGTCAACGATGTTGCGCCCAAGGACCGCGATATCGCCATGGTGTTCCAGTCCTATGCGCTCTATCCGCATATGGACGTCTCGAAGAACATGGGCTTCAGCCTGATGCTGCGAAAGGCCGAGAAGCCGGCGATCGATGCCCGCGTCGATGGTGCCGCCAAGCGGCTGGGGCTCGATACGTTCCTGCAACGCCTGCCCAGGCAATTGTCTGGTGGCCAGCGCCAGCGTGTCGCCATGGGCCGCGCCATCGTGCGCGATCCCAAGGTTTTTCTCTTCGACGAGCCGCTGTCGAACCTCGATGCCAAGCTGCGCGTTCATATGCGCGCCGAGATCAAGGCGCTGCACCAGCAGTTGAAGACCACTTCGGTCTACGTCACCCACGACCAGATCGAGGCCATGACCATGGCCGACCGCATCGTCGTCATGCATGACGGGCTGATCCAGCAGGTGGGGGCGCCGCTCGATCTCTATGACCGGCCGGCCAATATGTTCGTCGCCGGCTTCATTGGCTCGCCTGGGATGAATTTCCTGTCGGCGACGGTGGAGAAGGGCGGCAAGGTGGACGCCGTGTTGTCCGATGGCCAGAAGCTTCGGCTGCCGGACGGCCTGCCGCTCAGGGACGGTGACGTCATCACCGTCGGTCTGCGGCCCGAGCATATCCGGCTGGCTGATGACGGCGCGCTGCAAGGCGAAGTGGGAGTGGTGGAGCCGCTCGGCCTGTCGACGCAGTTCTACGTCAAGCTGGCCGGCCAGCAGCTTTGCGTCTTTGCGATGGGGCGCGCGGCCGTGAAGCCTGGCGACATGGTGCGCCTGTCGGCCGATCCGGCATCGCTGCATTTGTTCGACGGGAAGAGCGGCGACCGCATCGGCTAGAGCATGATGCCGAAAAGTGTGAAGCGGTTTTCGGACGACATCATGCTCTATCTCTTTGATTTAGAGACGGATTCAGAGTTCAGGTCGACTCGACCTGAAATCATCCGGCTCTAAGGCGCTGAGCCGGGCTGACGGACTTCAGCCGCCCGGGCCGAACGAAAACGCCGCCCGATGGGCGGCGTTTGGCATTCCAGAGGAAAAACCAGATTACTTGATCTTGGTTTCCTTGAATTCGACGTGCTTCTTGGCGACCGGGTCGTACTTGCGGAACGACAGCTTGTCGGTCTTGGTACGGCTGTTCTTGCTGGTGACGTAGAAGAAACCGGTGTCGGCGGTCGACAGAAGCTTGATCTTGATGTTTGCGGCTTTGGCCATGATCTCAGTCCGTTATGTTCGTGGGGTTTTGGCCGCTGGAGCACGGGAAAACACCCGGACGCGGGAAACTTGGCGCGACACATAAAGAACGTGCCTGGAAAGTCAAGCCCGGCTCGCCTGATGTGGCCGGCCCAAGCTGCCCAGAACGCATAAATCAGGCGGTTTCCGCCTCGGATACCGCAACCTTCTTCCAGTCTCCGGTCGTGTTCCACCAGCGATTCGGATTGGCACGGTCGTCCAGCCCCTTGGAGCGGCTGGCAAGGATCGGCTGGATGCGGATCACCGGTTCCTGATAGGAATGCGCCTGGAAGATCGCTTCGACGACGCGGGCCGCCAGCGTCTGGTCGTCGGGCAGTTCGAACGAAACCTCGACCGTGCCCGGGCGGCGGCGCAATTCGGTCTCGGCGCCGGCCGCGGCCCCTTCAAGCGGCCTGTAGCGCTCGATGCCGTGTGCCGACTGATACGCGTTGCGGTCATATTTGCCCATGGCGAGCGGTGCGATCGCGACAACCGCGTCCATGATGCGGTCAACATCGGCAGCTGGAGCCTGGAGCAGCAGAAGCGTCATTCGCAGTGATGTGGTCTCAAAGCCGCTGTCGATCATGGCAGTGTCCTCAACTTCGGGTATCAGGGGACACTCTTTTAACCGGACGCTCCTGACACGGTTCTGTCAGCATCCGCCGCGGCGCGGCGGATAAGGGCACTCGACGGCACAGCGTTACAGCAGGAGCTTGCGCACGAGCCTGAAGCAGACCAGGGCGATGTAGGCGCCGAAGAACAGGCCGAGTGACCAGCCGAATCCGGAAGGCCCGAAACTGTCCATTCCGATGCCGATCGCCTGCGGGCCAAGCACCATGCCGACGCCGTAGCAGAGCACGAAGGCGGCGTTGGCGGAGGCCAGTTCGTGGCCGGAGAGCTGCGAGCCGAGATGGGCGAGGCCGATCGTGTACATGGCGGCGACGACACCGCCCCAGACGAAGAGTAGCGCGGCCATCAAATGCCAGTTCGCGGCAAAGAACGGCATGAATATCGTGCCGACGAGGCCGACCGTGGCGCAGGCGAGCAAGAGATAACGCCGGTCGGAGACGCGGTCGCTGATCATGCCGATCGGAATCTGCAACAGCACATTGCCGAGGCCGATCATGGTCAGCAGCAGCGCCGCGTCGGCCTCGGAATAACCGATGCGGTTGCCGTAGACCGGGAACAGCGCGAAGCCGCCTGTCTCAACCGCGCCGAACACGAGCACGGCGAAAGTCGCGGTCGGCACCAGCCAGATATAACGCAGGAAGTGGCTGGTTTCGCTGTCGGCCACGATGGTCGGGCTTTCGTTGCGCGCGGCGAGCACCGGTATGGCAGCCAGCGTCACCAGGGCAATGATGACGCCGAACGGCCTGAAGCCGGAGCTGCCGAGATGGGCGAACAGCCACGGCCCGGCGGCAAAGCCGAGCGACAGGACGGTGGCATAGATGCCAAGCACAAGGCCGCGCCGGTGTGGCGGCGCCGACGTGCTGATCCAGAATTCCGACAGGATGAACAGCACGGTCAGCGCGATGTGCAGAACGACGCGCAGCGGAAACCACATCCAGAAATCGGGCGCGAAATGGAAACCGACGAAGGCGAGCGCGCCGGTGGCAATCATGGCGATCATGGTCCAGGCGACGCCGAAGCGCATGGCGAGCGGCGTGGCCAACGGCGCCCCGGCGATCGAGGCCAGGCCGGCGACAGCCGTGTTCAGGCCGATCATCGAGGCCGAATGACCGCGTGTTTCCAGGATGACGCTGAGCAAGGGCATGCCGAGGCCAATGGCGATGCCGACGACGCTGATCGACGAAATGGCCGCCACCATCGGCAGCCAGTGTACGCGTTCGTCGCCCTGTGGTTGGGTATCGACCGTCATGGGATGCTGAATACTCTGTCTTTTTGATCTTGCGCAATTCCCGTGGGAAACCGCGGCACAGTTTTCCTGGAATTGCTTTAGAGAAGTTCGCGGGTGAAGCGGTTGCGGACAAGCCGGTAGAAAGGGACAGGTCCGCCCGGCCGAAGCAGCGGATCGTCGGCGAGCCGCTTTTCCAGCTCGTCCAGGATCATGCGGGTGATGTCGGGTATGTCGGCCTGCTTGGCCTTGGCGAGCGGCAGCCAGACCAGTTCCTCCAATTCGTTGGTCGGACCGCCATCGGGCAGTTCGACGGCGACGTCGCCACGCCAGGCGCTGAAGAAGCGGGTGTCGAAGCGGCGCACCCGGTTCGGCGGCGTGATGGCGCGCGCGACGAAGCGCAATGCTTCCAGCGACGGTGCCACGCCATGTTCGACGAAACCCTGCCAATCGCGCCTGGTCGTGGCAAAGGCGCCTTTGCGGCCGATCAGCAGGCCGGCTTCCTCGTAGGTCTCGCGGACCGCCGACAAGGCAATGGCGCGGGCGCGGGCGCGGCTGGTGCGGCCGGGGCCGGCCGTCAGCTTGGCTTCTTCGTGCTGGTCAAGTGCCGTCGCTGTCGGTATGCGGCTGTCGGCAGGGTCGGTTCGGCCGCCGGGGAACACGAACTTGCCTGGCATGAAAGCGTGTGCGGCGTGGCGGCGCCCCATCAACACCAGGACGTCGTCGCCCTTGCGGTCGAGCAGGATGAGCGTCGCGGCGTCACGCGGACGCAGGCGCCCGCCGCCATGCGTGGCAAGACCCTTGTCGAGCTTGTCGGCATCCGCCTTGGTCAATGCTTCCATGCGCAGGGACCTAGCGGAAACTTCTTGCATGCGAAAGTGGCCTTACCGATTGGCGTGTTGCGCCAGCGGCGCCTCAGGCGCCGTGGTGGGACTCCGTCCCATCCTTTTGGCCACCGAACCCGTGCATATAGAACGCCCATTGCAGTCCGATGACGGCACCCTTGACCGGTTGCAGCAGCGCGATGGAGAGCAGGATGGTCAAGGGCACCCATATTGCAATGTGCTGCCAGGTGGAGAGCGTCGAGGTCGCTTCCACGCCCATGAAGGCACCGAGAACGATATGGCCGACGATGACGATGACCAGGTAGGCCGGCAGATCGTCGGCGCGATGGTGATGGATCTCCTCGCCGCAGACGCTGCAGGTTTCGACAGTCTTGGTGAAGCCGCGGAACAGCTTGCCTTCGCCACAGTTGGGGCAGCGGCCCAAGAAGCCCCGCCTCATCGCCGTCCACAAGGGGCGGGCAACCCGGCCAGAGTGATGTTCGCCACCAAAAACCTGTTGTTCCATCATCGTCTCCTGCCGCGCGACCCCGGTCGCGATTGCGACGCACGGGCGCGGCCCTTAGCCTTGTGAAACGACCTGCTGGAGCCTGGCAGGGGCTTTGGGTCGGTCAACATCTCGAAGCGCATCGCGCCGGCCATTGGCGCCACCTCGACGAGCCGGACCTCGACGCGGTCCGCGAGCTGGTAGCCTTTGCCCGAGCGTTCTCCGAACAGGGAGCGGGCCGTTTCATCGTATATATAGTAATCGCCGCCCAAAGTTGACACCGGGATGAAACCATCGGCGCCATATTGCGGCAATTGGACAAAAAGTCCTGATTTGGTGACGCCGGAGATGCGGGCGTCGAAGCGGTCGTCGATGCGCTCGGCGAGGTAGGCCGAGATCAGCCGGTCGACCGTGTCGCGCTCGGCAGCCATTGCGCGCCGCTCGGTGCCGGAGATCAGCACCGCAACGTCTTCGAGGCGGGCCTCCTCATCCTGCGTCAGCCCACCTGGGCCGAGGCCCAGCGCGGCAATAAGCCCGCGATGCACGATCAGGTCGGCGTAGCGGCGGATCGGCGAGGTAAAATGGGCGTAACGGCTGAGGTTGAGGCCGAAATGGCCGATGTTCTTGGGTGAATATTCGGCCTGGCTCTGCGAGCGAAGCACCACTTCGTTGACCAGCGCCTCATTGTCGGCGCCGCGCACACGCTCAAGAATGCCGTTGAATTGGCTGGGCCGCATCTGGGCGCCGCGTGCCAATGACAGGCTAAGCGTCTGCAGGAATTCGCGCAGCGATTCCTGCTTGGCCAGCGACGGCGCGTCATGGACGCGATAGACCAGCGCCTGCTTCTTGCCTTCCAGCGTTTCGGCCGCGGCGACATTGGCCTGGATCATGAACTCTTCGATCAGCTTGTGGGCCTCGAGCCGCTCCGGCACGATGACGCGGTCGACCGTGCCATCCGGCTTGAGCAGGATCTTGCGCTCCGGCAGGTCGAGTTCCAGCGGCTGGCGGCCATCGCGGCCGCGCTTGAGGATCGCATAGGCCTCCCACAGCGGCCTCAGCACAGTGTCGAGGATCGGGCCGGTCTTGTCGTCCGGTACACCGTCGATCGCGGCCTGGGCCTGGCTATAGGCTAGCTTGGCCGCCGACTTCATCATGACGCGGTGGAAGGAGTGCCTGATCTTTCTGCCATCGGCGGAGAAAGTCATGCGCACCGCGAGTGCTGGGCGATCCTGACCCTCGCGCAGCGAACAGAGATCGTTGGAGATGCGCTCGGGCAGCATCGGCACGACGCGATCGGGGAAATAAACCGAATTGCCGCGCTTCAGCGCTTCGCGGTCGAGCGCCGTGCCATGGCGGACATAGGCCGCGACATCCGCGATGGCGACCGTCGCGATGACGCCGCCGGGGTTCTTCTCGTCGGGATCAGGGGTGGCGAAGACCGCGTCGTCATGGTCCTTGGCGTCGGCCGGATCGATGGTAACCAGCGGCAGGTCGCGCCAGTCCTCGCGACGGTCAAGCGTCGCGGGCTTCACCGCCTCGGATTCGGCAATGACGTCGGCCGGGAAAATGTGGGGAATGTCGTGCGCGTGGATGGCGATCATCGAAACCGCCTTTTCGCTGGTCAGCGAACCCAGCACGTTCAGCACCTTGGCGCGGGGCAACCCAAAGCGGGGGGCTCGCGCTGGCTCGACTTCGACAAGATCGCCGTTTTTGGCGCCGTTCTGGAATTCCTTGTCGACGATCAACTCGGGCTGGCGCCGTTCCACCGGCTCGATGCGGAAGCTGCCGTCCTGAAGCACGCGAAAGACGCCGAGGACAGCGTCCGTGCGCTTCTCGAAGATCTTGATCACCCGGCCGGTATACGCAGGCCCTGACGGATCGTCGGTCGGGAAGGTTTTGGCCAGCACGCGGTCGCCGATGCCTGGCGCGGGACCGTTGCCGCTGCGCGAAACGCGGATCGAGACCACGGGAGGCTCGCCCGGACCGACTGCCTCGGCCGGGTGCGCCAGCAAGATGCCATCGCCGTCGCGGCCAAAGATGTCGAGCACGGCGACATGGGGTAGGGCGCCGACCCGGGCTAACCGCTTGCGCTCCTTGGTCAGAACGCCTTCGTCCTGCAGGTCGCGCAGGAGATCCTTCAGCCAGATGCGGTCGTCGCCGCGCAGCGCGAACGCCTTGGCGATGTCGCGCTTTCCGGCGCGATCTGGGTTTTCGGCGATATAGCGCAGGATTTCGTCGCGCGAGGGCCGATAATTGTCCTTGACCTTGGCCCGGGTGTCGGCGGTGCGGGGATCGCCGTGACTTCTTCCGGTGATCCTGCGCGCCACGCCGTTCTACCCTTTTTTCTTCGCGGCCGGCTTCTTGGCCGCTGTTTTCTTGGCGGCGGGGGCTTTGGTTGCCGCCGCCTTGCGGAACGGCTTCTTGCCACCGCCGCCCTTGGCTTCCTTTTCGGCGATCAGCGCCAGCGCATCCTCGATCGTCACCGATTGCGGATCCTTGCCCTTGGGCAGCGTGGCGTTGACCTTGCCGAAATTGACGTAGGGGCCGTATTTGCCGTCGCGCACGACGATCTTGCCGCCGCCATCCGGATGGTCGCCAAGCTCCTTCAGAGCCGCAGGCGTGCCACCATTGCGGCCACCCTTGCCCTTGGACTGCTTCTCGGCAATCACCGTAACGGCACGGTTGAGGCCAATGGAAAACACATCCTCGATGCTGTCGAGATTGGCGTAGGTGCCATCGTGCAGCACGAACGGCCCGTAACGGCCGAGGCCGGCCGAGATCATCTTGCCGGATTCGGGATGTTTGCCCACGTCGCGCGGCAGCCCCAGCAAGGCCAGCGCCTTCTCATGGTCGATGGAATCAGGCGTCCAGCCCTTGGGCAGGCTCGAACGCTTTGCCTCCTTGCCGTCGCCGCGCTGGATATACGGGCCGAAGCGGCCGGAGCGCAGCGTGATTTCCTCGGCCGTATAAGGATCCTTGCCCAGCACCTTGGTACCGTCCTCGCCGCCGCCATTCTCGCCATTGGGATTGGCGGCGTCGCCGAGCTGGCGGGTGAAGGAGCATTCGGGATAATTCGAGCAGCCGACGAAAGCGCCGAACTTGCCGAGCTTCAGCGACAGATTACCGGTGCCGCATTTCGGGCAGATGCGCGGGTTGGAACCGTCCTCGCGGGCGGGAAATACCAGCGGCGCCAGTTCCTCGTTCAGCGCATCGAGCACATCGGTGACGCGCAGCTCCTTGATGTCGGCGACGGCGCCCGAAAAATCCTTCCAGAAATCGCGCAGCACGTCCTTCCAGGCGAGCTTGCCGTCGGAGATCTCGTCGAGCTTTTCTTCCAGCGATGCCGTGAAGTCGTACTCGACATAGCGCTCGAAGAAGCTTTCCAGGAAGGCCGACAGCAGGCGTCCCTTGGCCTGCGGCACCAGCCGGCGCTTGTCGATGGTGACGTAGTCTCGGTCCTCGAGCGTCTTCAGGATCGCGGTGTAGGTCGAGGGGCGGCCGATGCCGAGTTCTTCCAGCTTCTTGATCAGCGACGCCTCGGAGTAGCGCGGCGGCGGCTCGGTCGTGTGCTGGGTGGCATTGATCGCGCGGCGGGCAAGCTGCTCGCCGGAGCGGATCTCCGGCAGACGGCGGTTTTCCTCGTCTTCGGCGTCGTCCTCCTTCTGATCGGTGTAGGCGGCGATGAAGCCGTCGAAGCGAACGACCGAACCGACAGCGCGAAGTTCAGCGGTGCGGGCGCCATTCAGCGCCTCGATCTCGACAGTGGTGCGCTCGATCTCGGCCGACTGCATCTGGCTTGCGATGGCGCGCTTCCAGATCAGTTCATAAAGCCGCATCTGGTCGGAATCGAGATATTGCCTGACCGACGCCGGGGTGCGCATGAAATCCGTCGGCCGGATGGCCTCGTGCGCTTCCTGCGCGTTCTTGGCCTTGGCGGTGTATTGGCGCGGCTTCTCCGGCAGGTATTTCGGGCCGAATTCCTTGGCGATGGCATCGCGCGCGGCGTCGATCGCCTCGGGGGCCATCTGCACGCCGTCGGTTCGCATATAGGTGATCAGGCCGGTGGTTTCGCCGCCGATCTCCATGCCCTCATAGAGCCGCTGGGCCACCTGCATGGTGCGCGTGGCCGAGAAGCCGAGGCCCGATGAGGCGGCCTGCTGCAATGTCGAGGTGGTGAAGGGCGGACCGGGGTTGCGCTTGGTCGGCTTGGCTTCGACGGACAGCGCCTTGAAGGTGGCGCCTTCGAGCATCGCCTTGATGTCGTCGGCTTGTGCCTTGTTGGCAATGTCGAGCTTTTGCAGCTTCTTGCGCTCGAAGGCGGTGAGGCGGGCTTCGAAGGTCTCGTTGCGCGGCGTGCCGAGGAGAGCTGATATCTGCCAGTATTCCTCGCGGATGAAGCGCTCGATCTCGGATTCGCGGTCGCAGACCAGGCGCAGCGCCACCGACTGGACACGGCCGGCGGAGCGGGCGCCCGGCAATTTGCGCCACAGGACAGGCGACAGGGTGAAGCCGACGAGATAGTCGAGCGCGCGGCGGGCCAGATAAGCGTCGACCAGCGGCGCATCGATCTGGCGCGGATTGGCCATCGCCTCCAGCACCGACGATTTGGTGATGGCGTTGAAGACGACGCGGCTGACCGGCTTGTCCTTCAGCGCGCGCTTCTGCTTGAGCACTTCCAGAACGTGCCAGGAGATGGCTTCACCTTCACGATCCGGGTCGGTGGCGAGGATCAGGCCGTCGGCGTCCTTGACTGCCTTGGCGATGTCGGCGAGCCGCTTGCCGGAGGCGGTGTCGACCGCCCAGGACATGGCAAAATCCTCATCCGGGCGCACCGAGCCATCCTTGGCCGGCAAATCGCGGACATGGCCGAACGAGGCCAGAACCTTGTAGTTCCTGCCCAGATATTTGTTGATTGTTTTTGCCTTGGCCGGCGATTCGACGACGACGACGTCCATGAGGTCTCATATCAGCTGTGATGCGGCAGAAGAATTCCGCTGCGCGCGACGAAATCTCGGTTCTGTTCGTCGCTCACATGGCCGCGCTTTTGCATCCGGTCAAGGGCAAGCGCCCAAATTGCGGGGCCGCCGACAGCAATACACTCTAAGAGTGTATGGAGAACATCACATATTTTAGAATGAGTGGGCGCAAGCCTCGGAAGATTGGGAGAGGTTCAATTTGTTGCTGGTCCAATCGGCCTGGAATGGGTCAAGTCGAGTCCGTGACGGCCCGGCCGCCGGACTTGGAGGGATGCCCGGCGGCCGGTGAGAAGTCCCGTTTGGCGGAACTCCCGATGGGGAAATCAGTCCGCCTTGACAACGTGCCAGACGCCGGCGACGCCATCACCGGTCACGTCGCCGGCCTTCTTGTCCTTGATGAAGGTGTAAACCGGCTTGCCGTCATAGGCCCACATCTTGGTGCCGTCGGTACGGTCGACGACGCTCCATTCATCGTCCGCCTTGGCGCCCGCCTCGGCCTTCAGCGGCGGCCAGTTGGTGGCGCACTTGTCGTAGCAGTTGGTCTTGCCCTTCTCGTCCTTGTCATAGGTGTAGAGCGTCATGCCATTGGCGTCGGTGTAGATCTTGGTGCCATTGACCTCGGCTTCCTTCCACGCTTCGGCGGCAAAGGATGCGGCGGTGCTGAGCAGGAGCGCGGCCAGCGCCGCGGTTATCGTTTTCATGGAAATCTCCGTGGCTGATATTCGAAGGCGCGCGGGAAATCGCGGCCTCGTCGTGTCAACGCCCTGCGCGGATGCTTTCTTCCCCGCCCGCGATGACTTGCCACACGATGGTGATTGGCGGACGAACCGGCGTGCCGCTATATCGGACGCCAAAGGTTGGAGTTTTGGAATGGCATTGGATATCGGCTATGTCAGCGCGGTCGGGGCGGGGGCCATCTCGTTCCTTTCGCCATGCGTGCTGCCGCTGGTGCCGCCTTATCTCTGCTACATGGCCGGCGTCTCCGTCGACGATTTCCGCGGCAATGCAGGTGCGACGGCACGCGAGGGCGCGCGCGGCGCGCTGCTCTATTCCTCGATCGCCTTCGTGCTCGGTTTTTCCACCGTGTTCGTCGCGCTGGGCGCCGGCGCGTCGACCATCGGCCGGCTGCTGCGCGTCTGGCAGGAGCCGCTGGCGATGGGCGCCGGCGTGCTGATCATCCTGATGGGCCTGAATTTTTTGGGCATCCTGCGTATCCCGCTCCTGTCACGCGAGGCGCGCTTCCAGTCGCAGGGCAAGCCAGCCAGCGCCGTCGCCGCGTATGTCATGGGCCTTGCCTTCGCCTTCGGCTGGACGCCCTGCATCGGCCCGGTACTGGGGCCGATCCTGACGCTGGCCGGTGGCCGCGAGACGGTCGGCGAGGGGGCCCTTCTGCTCGCCGCCTATTCGCTCGGCCTCGGCATCCCGTTCCTGATTGCGGCGCTGTTCTCCGGCGCCTTCATGCGCTTCCTGGGCAAATTCCGCGTCCATCTCGGCCGCGTCGAAAAGGCGATCGGCGCGTTGCTGGTGGTCGCCGGCGTGTTTTTCCTCACCGGCGGCGTGCAGACGGTGTCGTACTGGCTGCTTGAGAATTTCCCGGTGCTGGGGCGGCTGGGATAGCGGTGCGTGCTCTCTTGCCCAGTTTGGTCCCGCGTTCGACACCTTAACTTATGGTCCGCGTTATTGGTCTTGAGCGAGCTGTGCCGAAGTCAGATCCAAATTATGCTTCACCAAAAACGCTTCGATGGTTTCAACGACAGTACGCGCCTTGAACACAATCCCAAGATCGATCATCTCTTGCTGCTGAGCCATCGGTTGAACCTGAGTAGGTATTGGCACGGGGATAATCTGGTTCAGTTGAGTGCGGAAAAAGACCGCCGCAACGACTCCTACGAATAGGAAGCGTGAGCCGATTGTCATGCCGCCATTCTTGTTAGCCCAAGAGCCGTGATTGAGGATAAATACCGGACTGCCGCTTGAGCCCCCAAAGACTGATGCGTCTATCAGAAAACGGGGTGTACCTTCAAAGTCCACTTCGATCGGACTGGCGGTGGTACCGCGCCGCATTACAGGCAAGAGGTTTTTGCTATCCCAAACCCCATTAGGATATCCCACGAATGTCACCGATTCTAGGGCATCCAATTCGGCGATCTGCTGTGCATTGGGAATTAGGCTGGAGTCCACGGACCGAAAAAACAATTCCGTATTGTGCTGTTGCTTCACGAACTCAATGAGGGGAACGAGAGGGCAAATGGCAATATCTACATTCTCGTCAGGATGGCCAAACCACATATCAACCCAATTCTTTGGATCAAGGTGGAGGTTGAATCCACCGCCAAGGGTGGGCATCCCGTCCTTCTGCTTCAAAAACGAGAAGCGGCCCTCACGCATCCCCAAAACAACATGCTTATTCGTGACCACGAACAACGCATCTTTGTCTCCAAATACATGAGAAAAAAAGAAGCCGGTCCCAGAACCCTGCATGCCCGTCGCCGTAAGGGTGTCGATCCGCACTGTGGTGAAGAAGAGCTGCTCGGCGATGGTTTTGACTTGCATACGGCGTCCTGTTCAATTCAATCTAACTGTTATACTGGCGATAGAGTTGAATTTAGTCCAGCGTTCAATGAAGCCAGGGGAGCTCCCATCCCACCGGAAATTTAACCGCATTGGTGCAGCATGGCGCCACTGCTATCCTGTATTGATTCCCAACCCTTTCATACGGTTGCCCGTCCATGAGCCAGAGATCCTGCCTGTCCGTCATCCTCGCTGCCGGCGAAGGCACGCGCATGAAGAGCGCGCTGCCGAAAGTGCTGCACCAGATCGCCGGGTTGCCGATGGTGGCCCATGTGGTCAAGGCGGCCGAGGCCGCGGGTGCGAGCGGGCTGGCGCTGGTGATCGGCCATGGCGCCGACGAGATGCGCAAGGCGGCGGCGAAGTTTGCACCGAAGGCGGAAACCTTCGAGCAGGAAAAGCGCTTGGGTACGGCGCATGCCGTTATCGCTGCTCGCGAAGCAATATCAAAGGGTTATGACGACGTCCTCGTGATGTTTGGCGACACGCCACTGATCGATGCGGATGCGCTCACGCTGGCGCGGCGGAGATTGGCGGAAGGTGCTGCCGTCGTGGTGATCGGATTCCGCCCACCCAATCCGACCGGCTATGGCCGGTTGATCGAAAAGGATGGCAAGCTCACAGCTATCCGCGAGGAAAAAGACTGCTCCGAAGAGGAGAAGAAAATCGGCTTCTGCAATGCCGGCATGATGGCGGTGGCCGGCGCGCACGCGCTGAAACTGCTCGACGCGGTCGGCAACGAGAATGCCAAGGGCGAGTATTATCTGACCGATATCGTCGAGATCGCCAGTGCACAAAATCTCGATGTCGTTGCCACCGAAGCCAGCTTCGAAAGCGCGCTCGGCATCAACAATCGCGCCGAACTGGCGCAAGCCGAAGCCATCTGGCAACAGCGCCGGCGCCATGACGCGATGCTGTCGGGCGTGACTCTGATCGCCCCGGAAACCGTGTTTTTCTCGCACGACACTGAAATCGGCGCCGACACCATCGTCGAACCCAACGTCTGGTTTGGTCCGGGCGTGAGGATCGCCAGCGGCGCCAAAATTCACGCCTTCAGCCACATCGAGGGCGCCACCATCGCTTCCAATTGCGATGTCGGGCCGTTCGCCCGGCTGCGGCCAGGCGCCGATCTCAGGAACAAGGCCAAGGTCGGCAATTTCTGCGAGGTCAAGCAAGCCGTTATCGAGGACGGCGCCAAGGTCAACCATTTGACCTATATTGGCGACGCGCGTGTCGGCGCGGGCGCCAATATCGGGGCGGGCACCATCACCTGCAACTACGACGGCTACTCAAAGTTCTTCACGGACATCGGCGCGGGCGCCTTCATCGGCTCCAATTCCTCGCTCGTGGCCCCGGTCACCATCGGCAATGGCGGCTATATCGCCTCGGGCAGCGTCATCACCGAAAGCGTACCCGACGATGCGCTGGCCTTCGGCCGCGCCCGCCAGAAGACGATCCCCGGCAAGGGCAAGGAATTGCGCGAACGCTTTGCTTCCGCGGCGGCCGCGAAGAAGAAAGCGGCTGGCGCCGACCATTAGCGATTGGGTCGACGGTCTGCTTTCTCGCCGAAGCAATCGAAAAAACCGAACGATTGCCGTAACCGGATTGCAAGAGCGGGCTGTCATGGTGCATGCCTGCTGAAGCGTCCGTTACAGCGGACGAAATGCAATGTGACTTTCGCGGCAGGCCGGCCACGCCTAAATATCGCTGGTTTTCCGTGGGCAATCGGGGACTGTCTGCATGTGCGGTATCGTTGGAATCGTCGGCCACTCGCAGGTTGCGCCGCTCATCGTCGACGCACTGAAGCGGCTCGAATATCGCGGCTATGACTCCGCCGGCGTCGCCACCATTGAGAAGGGCGAGCTCGGCCGCCGCCGTGCCGAGGGCAAGCTGGTCAACCTCGAACGCCGGCTCAAGGATGAGCCGCTCGACGGCAGGATCGGTATCGGCCATACGCGCTGGGCAACCCACGGCGTGCCCAACGAGACCAATGCGCACCCGCATTTTTCAGACGGCGTCGCCATCGTCCACAACGGCATCATCGAGAATTTCGCCGAACTGCGCGAGGAGCTGATCCGCGACGGCTATTCCTTCTCGTCGCAGACCGACACCGAGGTCGTGGCACATCTGGTGGCGCGAGAACTCGCCAGGGGGCTGAAGCCGGTCGAGGCCGCGCACCAGGCGCTGAAGCGGCTGGAAGGCGCCTTTGCGCTAGCCATCATGTTCAAGGGTGACGAGGACCTGATCGTCGGCGCGCGCAATGGCCCGCCTTTGGCCGTTGGCCATGGCGACGGCGAGATGTTTTTGGGGTCCGACGCCATCGCGCTCGCTCCGTTCACCAATTCGATCACCTATCTCGAGGACGGCGACTGGGCGGTGGTGCGCCGCGACGGTGTCGCCATCTTCGACATCGACGGCAAAAAGGTCGACCGCAAGCGCCAGCAGTCGCTCTCGACCAGCTTCATGGTCGACAAAGGCAACCGCCGCCATTTCATGGAAAAGGAGATCCATGAGCAGCCCGAGGTGATCTCGCACACACTGGCTCATTATGTGGATTTTGTCTCCGGCGTCTCCAAGCCGCTCGATCTGCCATTCGACTTCGCCAAGATCGGCCGGCTGGCGATCTCCGCCTGTGGCACCGCCTATCTCGCCGGCCTGATCGGCAAATACTGGTTCGAGCGCTATGCGCGGCTCCCGGTCGATATCGATGTCGCGTCGGAATTCCGTTACCGCGAGATGCCGTTGTCGGCCAACGACGCCGCCTTCTTCATCTCGCAATCGGGCGAGACCGCCGATACACTGGCCTCGTTGCGCTATTGCCGCAAGGCCGGGATGAAGATCGGCGCCGTCGTCAACGTGCGGGAATCGACCATGGCGCGCGAATCCGACGTCGTGCTGCCGACGCTGGCCGGGCCAGAGATTGGCGTCGCTTCGACCAAGGCTTTCACCTGCCAGCTGTCCGTGCTCGCGTCGCTTGCCGTGCGCGCCGGCGTGGCGCGCGGAGCGATCTCGAAGGAGCAAGAGAAAACGCTGGTGCGAGCGCTTTCGGAAGCGCCGCGCTATGCCAACCAGGTGCTGAAGCTCGAAGAGCAGATTGAACGGATCGCGCGGGAACTGTCGCGTTACAAGGACGTGCTCTATCTCGGACGGGACACCAATTTCCCGCTCGCCATGGAAGGCGCGCTGAAGCTGAAGGAGATTTCCTACATCCACGCCGAAGGCTATGCCGCCGGAGAGCTGAAGCATGGGCCGATCGCGCTGATCGACGAGAACATGCCGGTGATCGTGATCGCGCCGCACGACCGCATCTTCGAAAAGACCGTGTCCAACATGCAGGAAGTGGCGGCGCGTGGCGGCAAGATCATCCTGATCACCGACGCCAAGGGCGCGGCACAGGTGAGTCTGAAGACGATGGAGACCATCGTGCTTCCGGATGTGCCGGAAATCATCTCGCCGATCATCTATGCGCTGCCGATCCAGATGCTCGCCTACTTCGCCGCCGTGTTCATGGGCACCGACGTCGACCAGCCGCGCAATCTGGCGAAGTCGGTGACGGTGGAATAGGCGCTTGTAAACAGGCGCCTTTAAAAACTTCGCAGTTCCAAAGCGTCTTCCGGTTCACTAATGTCGCGTCGCAATAGCGCCTCCGGTGAACCATGTCAGACGCTCCCAAGACTTCCGGCATGACACGGCTGAGGAACTATTTCCTCACGGGCTTCATCGTCTGCGCGCCGCTGGCGATCACCGCCTATATCGCCTGGTCGTTCATCGGCTGGGTCGATTCCTGGGTGAAACCGTATATTCCGGCGCGCTACAGCCCCGACACCTATCTGCCGTTTCCGGTTCCAGGGTTCGGGCTCATCGTTGCGCTCATCCTGATCACGCTGATCGGTTTTCTGACCGCCAACATTGTCGGCCGCGCCATAGTCGGCTTTGGCGAGCGCTTGCTTGGCCGCATGCCGCTGGTGCGCGGCATATACGGCTCGCTGAAGCAGATTTTTGAGACCGTGCTGTCGAACAAGGGCGACATGTTCCGCCAGGTTGGGCTGGTCGAATATCCACGCAAGGGCGTGTGGTCGCTGGTGTTCGTCGCCAGCGAAAAGGAAACCGAGATCAACCAGAAGCTCGACCAGGAAGGTGATCCGCTGATTGCCGTGTTCATGCCGTGCACGCCGAACCCGACGACCGGTTTCCTGATGTATGTGCTGAAGTCGGACATCGTGCCGCTCGACATGACGATCGAGGACGGCGCCAAGCTGATCGTATCAGCCGGGTTGGTGGCTCCCGAGGTGAAGACGAAACTGGTGACGCTGAACGGCGAGCCGATCAACGGAACCCTGGCCAATCCGCCTATAGGGCCTCACCCGGCGCGCAGGAGCCGCACGGCCTCGTCGCGGCCGAACAAGTAGAGCAGGAGCCGCAGCGCCTCGCCGCGGTCCGATTGCAGTTCTGGGTCGCGCGACAGGATCAGCCTGGCGTCGTCACGGGCGGCCTCCAGTAGGTCGGCATGCACCTCGATGCGCGCCACCTGGAAACCCGGCGTGCCGGACTGGCGGGTGCCCAGCAATTCGCCTTCGCCACGCAATTTCAGGTCCTCCTCGGCGATCAGGAAACCGTCCTCGGTCTCGCGCATCACCGACAGCCGGCGTTTTGCGGTCTCGCCAAGCGGATCCTTGTACAGCAGCACGCAGGACGAGGGCTTGTCGCCGCGTCCGACCCGGCCGCGCAGCTGGTGCAACTGAGCGAGGCCGAAGCGTTCGGCATGCTCGATGACCATGATCGTGGCGTCAGGAACGTCGACGCCGACCTCGATCACCGTGGTGGCGATCAGGATGCGCGTCTCGCCTTGCTTGAAGGCGCGCATCGCCTCGTCCTTCTCGACACCCTTCATGCGGCCGTGGACAAGGCCGATGCGATCGCCGAACAGCGGCTTCAGCGAGGCAAAGCGATCCTCGGCCGACATCAGTTTTATTTCTTCGGATTCCTCGACCAGCGGGCAAATCCAGTAGATCTTCTGGCCATCCGCGACGGCATCGAGCATGCGGCCGACCAGCTCGTCGAGCCGCTCCAGCGGCAGCGTGACGGTGCGGATCGGCTGGCGGCCGGCGGGTTTTTCCGTCAGCTTCGACACGTCCATGTCGCCGAAGGCGGTCAGTACCAGCGTGCGCGGGATGGGGGTCGCGGTCATGACCAGCATGTCGGGCGCGTCGCCCTTGGCGGTGATGGCAAGCCGCTGGTGGACGCCGAAGCGATGCTGCTCATCGATGACGGCCAGGACCAGGTCGTGGAAGCTGACCGTTTCCTGAAACAGCGCATGGGTGCCGACGACGATGTCGATCTCGCCGCTGGCAAGACCCGCCAGCGTTTCGGCTCGCTCGCGACCCTTTTCACGGCCGGTCAGGATGGCGATGCGCAAGCCGACCTTGGCGGCAAGCGGGGTGATCGTCGCCAGATGCTGGCGCGCGAGGATTTCGGTCGGCGCCATCAGCGCCGCCTGGCCGCCGGCCTCGACAGCGCGTGCCATGGCAAGCAGCGCCACCACCGTCTTGCCCGAGCCGACGTCACCTTGCAGCAGCCGCAGCATGCGCTCCGGATCGGCGAGATCAGCGTTGATTTCGGCAAGCGCGAATTCCTGCGAGGGCGTAAGCGAATAGGGAAGGGCTGTACGCAGCTTCTCGACGATGCGCCCATCGCCGACGAGAGGGCGGCCTGACAGGCGCCGCACCTTTGCCCGCACCAGGGCCAGCGAGACCTGGCCGGCGAGCAATTCATCATAGGCGAGGCGGCGCCATGCAGCCCCTTCGACCGCGACATCGATCGGATCAGCGGGATAATGGATGCGGGTCAGCGCGTCGCCGAAGGACGCAAAGCTCTGGCGGCGCATGAAGGCATCATCCTGCCATTCCGGCAGCTCCGGCAGGCGGCCGAGCGCCTGGCCGATCGCCCGGCGCAGCACCTTGCCCGAGAGGCCGGCGGTCAGCGGATAGACCGGTTCGACCAGCGGCAGGTTTTCCGCTTCGCTGGCGAGCGCGATATGGTCGGGGTGGACCATGGTCGGGCGGCCGTTGAACCATTCCATCCGGCCTGACACCACGACATGCTCGCCCACAGGCATTGCCTTTTCGAGATAGGCGGCATGGGCATGGAAGAAGGTCAGGCCGATTTCGCCCGTGTCGTCATGGGCGTAGACCCGGTAGGGCACCGACCTGTTGCCGCGCGGTGGCGGCTGGTGACGGTCTATGCGCAGCTCAAGCGTGACGATGGCGCCTTCGGCCGCGAGTGCGATGCCCGGCCGGTTTCGGCGGTCGATGACGGTGTGCGGCAGCACGAACAGGAGGTCGCCGGCGCGTGCGGCGCGGTCGCCGAGATCGGCGGCAACGACCTTCTCGATCAGCGCGCCAACCTTCGGCCCGACGCCGGCAAGCGAGGTGATCGGGACAAACAGGGGATCGAGGATGGAAGGACGCATGATGTCAGCTTATGTCGCGACGGCCGCAGCGCAAGGCTGACAGCGCCCACTATCCACGCTATATGCGCCGCTTGAAGTGAGGATGCGGCACAATGACCGGAACGAAACGATCAAGCGAGGGGCTGGACGCCCATCGCCGCAAGCTGTTGTTCCGTTCCTGGCATCGCGGCATGCGCGAGATGGATCTCATCCTCGGCACCTTCGCCGATGCCGAGATCGGCACCTTGACCGCCGAGGAAATCGACCAATATGAGAGGCTCCTCGATATTGCCGACACGGAATTCCTGCCGCTGGTTACGGGCGAACGCCCGGTGCCGGCGGAGATCGACTGTGCCGTCCTGCAAAAAATCCTGGCGTCCCGCCGGACCATGACTTTCTGAACACAAGCAATTCCAGGAAAAGTGCGCAGCGGTTTTCCCATGGGAATTGCGACAAACAAGACCGTGATTTGATGGCTCTCATTCCCACCATTGGCTTGCCGAAGGGCCGCGCCGGCCAGTTCATCGTCGACGGTGTCGCCGACGGCTACGAGGCTTTCGCACTGGTGCAGACGGCGCTCGAGATCGCGCCCGACAAGCCGGTGCTGTTCGTGGCCCGCGACGGCCAGCGCCTGCCTTCGATCATCGAGGCGCTGTCCTTCGTCGCGCCGGGCCTGCCTGTGCTGGAACTGCCTGCCTGGGACTGCCTGCCATACGACCGTGTCTCGCCTGGTTCGGATGCCGCCGCCAAGCGCCTCGATGCGCTGACCGCCATGATCGCACTGGCGAAGAAGCCGCACCGTGCCGTCATTCTCACCACCGCAAATGCGCTGCTGCAGCGCGTTCCGCCCGCGGAGCTTGTCGAGGCCCAAACTTTCCACGCCAGGCCCGGCAACCAGATCGACATGAATGCGCTGATCGCCCGGCTGGAGACGTCGGGATTCGAGCGGGTGCCGACCGTGCGCGGCATCGGCGAATTCGCGGTGCGCGGCGGCATTCTCGACCTCTTTGCACCCGGCTGGAGCGAGGCGCTAAGGCTTGATTTCTTCGGCGACACGCTGGAATCGATCCGCGTCTTCGATGCCGCGACGCAGCGCACCACCGGCCAGCGCAAGTCGATGGCGCTTCAGGCGATGAGCGAGGTGGCGCTGACGCCCGAAACCATCAGCCGCTTCCGCCGTTCCTATATCCAGGCTTTCGGTGCGCCCCAGCGTGACGACGGCCTCTATGCGGCGGTCAGCGAAGGCCGGCGTTTCGCGGGCATGGAGCATTGGCTGCCGTTCTTCTACGAGCGGCTGGAGACGGTGTTCGACTACCTCCCCGACGCACCCGTGGTTTTCGACCATCTGGCACATGAGGCGCTGGCCGAGCGCCATACGCTGATCCTCGATCACTACGAGGCGCGCAAAAAGCAGGCTGACGCGGCGCTCAAGGATGCGGTCCCCTACAAGCCGGTGGCGCCGGATCTGCTCTATCTCTCGCCGGAGAATCTGAAGGCTTCGCTTGGCGAGCGCGAAGACATCGACTTTACCGTGTTCGACGCGCCGGACCTGGGGAGCAAGAAAGTCTTCCACGCCGGCTCGCGCCATGGCCGCAGCTTCGTCGAGGAGCGAGCCGATCCGAACGTCAATGTCTTCGATGTGGTCGTCCGGCACATAGCCGACGAGCGCGCGGCGCGCCGCCGGGTCGTTATCGCCGGCTGGACCGAGGGCTCGCTCGACCGCCTTGGCCAGATCCTGGCCGAGCACCATCTCGGCAATCTCAAGCAGGTCGAGACGCTGGCGGAGGCCGAACAGCTCGAGCCGGGACAGGCCGCATTGGCGGTTTTGCCGCTGGAATCCGGTTTTGAGACCGAAAAGCTGGTCGTCGTCGCGGAACAGGACATTTTGGGCGACCGGCTGATCCGCCGCTCGAAGCGCAAGAAGCGCGCGTCCGACTTCATTGCCGAAGCCTCGGCCTTGTCGGCCGGCGATATTGTCGTCCATGCCGACCATGGAATTGGCCGTTTCATCGGCCTGCGCACCATTGAGGCGGTTGGCGCGCCGCATGACTGCCTGGAAATCCACTATGCCGGCGACGACCGGCTGTTCCTGCCGGTGGAAAACATCGAGCTGCTGTCGCGCTATGGCTCCGACACGGCCGAAGCGACGCTGGACAAGCTGGGCGGCGGCGCCTGGCAGTCGCGCAAGGCGAAGCTGAAGCGGCGCCTGCTTGACATGGCCGGACAACTGATCCGCATCGCCGCCGAGCGGCAGATGCGGGCCGCACCGGCCCTGGTGCCGGCCGAAGGCCTCTATGACGAGTTCGCCGCCCGGTTCCCTTACGAGGAAACCGACGACCAGCAGACGGCCATCGACTCGGTACGTGACGATCTCGGCGCGGGCAGGCCGATGGACCGGCTGATCTGCGGCGATGTCGGCTTCGGCAAGACCGAAGTGGCGCTGCGCGCCGCCTTTATCGCGGCGATGGAAGGGTTTCAGGTCGCGGTGGTGGTGCCGACGACACTGTTGTCGCGCCAGCATTTCAAGACATTCTCGCAGCGCTTTTCCGGACTGCCGATCCGTGTCGCACAGGCGTCGCGGCTGGTGGGCTCAAAGGAATTAGCCGAGACCAAGAAGGGCATTGCCGAAGGGCAGGTCGATATCGTTATCGGCACCCATGCGCTGCTGGGCTCCGCGATTTCGTTCAAGAATCTCGGCCTGCTGATCATCGACGAGGAGCAGCATTTTGGCGTCAAGCATAAGGAACGGCTGAAGGACCTGAAGACCGACGTCCATGTTCTGACCCTGTCGGCGACGCCGATCCCGCGCACGCTGCAACTGGCGCTGACGGGCGTGCGCGAACTGTCGCTGATCGCCACGCCACCGGTCGACCGCATGGCGGTGCGCACCTTCATCTCGCCCTTCGACCCGCTGGTCATTCGCGAGACGTTGTTGCGCGAGCGCTACCGAGGCGGCCATTCCTTCTATGTCGTTCCGCGTATCAGCGATCTGGCGGAAATCCATGATTTCCTGAAGGAATCAGTTCCTGAGCTGAAGGTAGCGGTGGCGCATGGCCAGATGCCACCGGGCGAACTCGACGACATCATGAACGCCTTCTACGACGGCCAGTACGATGTGCTTTTGTCGACCACCATCGTCGAATCCGGGCTCGATATTCCGACCGCAAACACGCTGATCATCCATCGCGCCGACATGTTCGGCCTGTCGCAGCTCTACCAGTTGCGCGGCCGCGTCGGGCGCTCGAAGGTGCGCGCCTATGCGCTGTTCACACTGCCGGCCAACCGCAAGCTCACCGACACCGCCGAGCGCCGTCTGAAGGTACTGCAGTCGCTCGACACGCTCGGCGCCGGCTTCCAGCTCGCCAGCCATGACCTGGATATCAGGGGCGCCGGCAACCTGCTGGGGGAGGAACAGTCCGGGCACATCAAGGAGGTCGGTTTCGAGCTCTACCAGCAGATGCTGGAGGAAGCGGTCGCCGAGGTGAAGGATTCCGGCGAGGTGCAGGATGGCGGCTGGTCGCCGCAGATCGCCGTCGGCACGGCAGTGATGATCCCGGAAGGCTACGTGCCGGACCTGCAGCTCAGGCTGGCGCTTTACCGCCGCCTTGGCGATCTCGAAAACACCGAGGAGATCGACGCCTTCGGCGCCGAACTGATCGACCGTTTCGGCCCGTTGCCGGAGGAAGTGAAACATCTCCTCAAGATCGTCTTCATCAAGGCGCTGTGCCGCAAGGCCAATGTCGAGAAGCTCGATGCCGGGCCGAAGGGTATCGTCATCCATTTCCGCAAGCGCGAGTTCTCGAACCCGGTCGGGCTGGTCAAGTATATTGGCGAGCAGGGTTCGCTGGCCAAGATCAGGGCCGACCATAGCGTGGTCTTCATCCGCGACTGGCCGACGGCGGAGAAGCGTCTGGCGGGCTCGGCCGTGGTCATGACGCAGCTGGCGCGACTGGTGGAGAAGGCAGCCTGATCTCGCCTTTCGGGCCGTCCTGGGCGCGTCAGCCATTCGCCAGCACCGAAATTCCGGTCTAGAATAGGAAATCGGCTTCGTGTATGGAGCCGCCACCCCAGTTTGGGGCGGGAAATGGCGGGCGAGGGTGTCCGCCGGAAAGAGCGTTGGGTGCAGCGATGACGAAATGGTCGCCGAATTCGTGGAGAGCAAAGCCGATCAAGCAAGTTCCCGCCTATCCGGATCTTGCCGCGCTGAAGAACACCGAAGCCCAACTCGCCACCTTCCCGCCGCTGGTCTTTGCCGGCGAAGCGCGCAAGCTGAAGAAGCAGTTGGCAGCGGTTGCCGCCGGCGAAGCCTTCCTGCTCCAGGGTGGTGATTGCGCGGAGAGTTTTGCCGAGCATGGCGCCGACAACATCCGCGACTTCTTCCGCGTCTTCCTGCAGATGTCCGTGGTGCTGACCTTCGCCGGTGCGCAGCCGGTGGTGAAGGTTGGCCGTGTCGCCGGCCAGTTCGCCAAGCCGCGCTCGTCCGACAACGAGACCAAGGGCGAAGTGACGCTGCCGAGCTATCGCGGCGACATCATCAACGGCATCGAGTTCGACCAGAAGTCGCGCATTCCCGATCCCGCCCGCCAGGAAATGGCCTACCGCCAGTCGGCGGCCACGCTCAACCTCCTGCGTGCCTTCGCGCAGGGCGGTTATGCCAGCCTGGAGAATGTGCATCGCTGGATGCTCGGCTTCGTCTCCGACAGCCCGCAGGGCGAGAAATACGAGTCGCTTGCCAATCGCATCACCGAGACGATGGATTTCATGCGCGCGGTCGGCATTACGTCCGAAACCAATTTCGCGCTGCGCGAAACCGACTTCTACACCAGCCACGAGGCCCTGCTGCTCGGCTATGAGGAGGCGCTGACGCGTGTCGATTCGACCTCGGGCGACTGGTACGCCACGTCGGGTCACATGATCTGGATCGGCGACCGCACGCGTCAACCCGACCACGCCCATGTCGAATATTGCCGCGGCATCAAGAACCCGCTCGGCCTGAAATGCGGTCCGTCGCTGACGCCGGACGGCCTCCTGGAACTGATCGACCTGCTGAACCCCGAGAACGAGCCGGGGCGGCTGACGCTGATCGCCCGCTTCGGTTCGGACAAGGTTGCCGACCATTTGCCGAAGCTGGTGCGCGCTGTGCAGAAGGAGGGCCGCAGCGTGGTCTGGTCGTCGGATCCGATGCATGGCAACACGATCGAGGCGGCCGGCTACAAGACACGGCCCTTCGACCGCATCCTGAAGGAGGTGCAGACCTTCTTCGAGGTGCACCGCGCCGAAGGCACGCATCCGGGCGGCATCCATGTTGAGATGACCGGCAAGAACGTCACCGAATGCACCGGTGGCGCCCGTGCCATCACCGCCGAGGAGTTGCAGGACCGCTATCACACCCATTGCGATCCGCGCCTCAATGCCGACCAGGCGATTGAACTGGCCTTTCTGGTCTCGGACCTCTTGAAGAAGAGCCATCCGGTGCAGCACAAGCAAGCGGTCAACGGCTGATCCGCCACGGCCTTGCCAAATTGAAGAGCAGCCGCGCAGCCGGGGGCGCCATGGACCTAGCGACCGTCTTTCAGGTCTATTCCTATGGCCTGCCGGCCCGGCCGGACGATATAAAGCGGCTGTGCCAGATCTATCCGGACATTCCCGCCGGCTATTTTGAGATGGTCAAGGAAATGACCAACTTGGTCCTGCTGTGGAACCGCCACGGCGAATTGCGCCTCTGGGGTCCCGAGCAAGTCGTGGTGATGGACCAGGCCTATGGCGTGTCGGCGGCAATCCCCGGGGCGATGCCCTATGGCGACAATGGCGGCGGCGAATTGCTGGTTCATGGCGTGGGACCCGCGGGGCTGGCCACCTATCTGGTCGACACGGGATCCTTGTTTCTCGACGAAGACGCGCCGCTGGTCGCGCCCGACCTGCAAAAATTGCTGCACACCGCACAAGGCGCGGAGCTGATCTTCAAATCGGACCAAATATCCGAAAAAGACATTGGGCCGCCGCGCTTCGAAGAGGGCCAGTATCGCTGATGACGCGAGCCCGCCGAGAGGTCAGGCTGTCAGGAAAGCGCGCCTGAAACCCCATCCCGTCTGTTGTCAGTCTTTCTTGTAGAGCAGCCAGCTTTTGCCGGCGCGCCCTGCCATGGCTGAATGCCTGGTGACGCGGTTGCGCCCGCTGACCTTGGAGCGGTAGAGCGCCCGATCCGCCTTGGTGTAGAGGTCTTCCGGGCCTTCGGCCTCTGATGCCATGCAGATGCCCATCGATACCGTCACGGTGCCGTAATTCATGCCGGTCTGGCTGCTGGTGAACGGCGTCTGCTCGATCAGGGCGCGAATGCGTTCCGCGATCTCGTAGGTTGCGTCCTCGCTGGCGCCCTCGATGATCAGCGCGAACTCCTCGCCGCCGGTTCGGGCGACGAACATGTCGCCGCGGATGCTGGTCTGCAAAATCTCGGCGATGATCTGGATGATCTTGTCGCCGACAGGATGGCCATAGCGGTCATTAATGTCCTTGAACCGGTCGATGTCGACAAGGACAAGGGCATTGAACAGAATACCCTTGTTGCTGTTGTAGATCCTGGTGATTTCCTTGTCGAAAGCGCGACGATTCCAGATCTGGGTCAACGGATCCGTATCGGCCAGCCGCTTGTATTCCTCGAGCTTCGACTTGACGCTCTCAAGCTCCGCCGTCTTGTCGCTGAGCGTCGAGGCGACCTGCCGGCCGTGGTCGATCGTCGAATTGGTTGCGATCGTCATTGCGTTGGCGATCTTTTGCAGAAGATCCTGGGAGAGAAGGCTGCGGTTGCTCAGGCCACTGGATGTCTCGTCGAGGATCCTGCCGTATTTTTCGATATGGCTGCGCTCGCTGCGCAGGAGCGACGCGACCTCCTCAAGCTCCTTGGCGATGACGTCCCGGGCATGCTCGATGATGCCCGGGCCATGATTATGGGCAAAGAAAGCGCGCCCGATCTGATCCAGCTCATCCTGCGTCGGCCGGCTGCTCAGCGACAAGACGGCAAGACCGAGCTCGCGGTTGGTGCCGCTCAGGGCCTCATAGAAGATCTCGTAGTTGCGCGGCAGGCCGAGCACGCCAAGCTGGCGCATGGTGGCCACGACTGTGCTTGCGATCTCAGTGTTTCGTTCGGTCTGGGTGGCCGCCGGCTGCATGGTTGTTCGCTCTTCCCTTGGGAACGCGCCTGAACTTGGCGCATATCCATCATCGCTGACGCGGGGACGCCACCCATTCGAAGCCGACACACGAAAAGGCGCGTCCCCACACGCGACCTTCGATGGAGACCACCATAGATGCAGTAGCGCTAAAGTTTCCTTAATCGGCAGAACTCACGCCTTTTCGCTACATCAGGCTGCATGCGTCCAACCAAACTATCAACCTCCAGGCAGCGCTGATTGGCGGCGTTGCATGCAAATTCGCGTACCGATCTGGCTGAGCGAAGCTGAACTTCGGATTTTCCACAACAACAGATGTCGCAATTGCTTACGCATGACGGCCGCAAAGCTGGAATGCTGGTGCCTTCGTCAGACTACAGTTTAGGGGAGAAACCCAGTGCGGGAGAGTCACCAGGGATCATGCCTGTGCGGAGCGGTCCGCTTCCGGACAAGTGGGGCACTGCGTGGCGTCGTCTACTGCCATTGTTCGCAATGCCGCAAACAGAGCGGGCATTTCTATGCCGCGACCAATGTTGCCGATACCGACATCGTGATCGAAGGCACGGAAAGCATCACCTGGTATGAAGCGTCCGGCTTCGCCAGGCGCGGCTTTTGCAAGACATGCGGGTCGCTGCTGTTCTGGAAGGCAATGGACCAAGACCATATCTCGGTCATGGCGGGATCGTTCGACAAGCCGACAGCGCTCGAGGGCGAATGTCATATCTTCGTCGGCGACAAGGGCGACTATTATTCGATCGACGATGGGCTGCCGCAGTTTGAAAAGTCGACACCGGCCATACCGGTCGCCGAATGAAATTTGGACGATCCGCCTTATTCCATTGATCGGGGCATTGCTTTATCCCGGGCCGGTGATTCCGAGAGGGGCCTTGGCATGCAGCGGCTGATCGATGCTTTTATCAATTCGGTGCGGGCATTTCGCAAGCTTGCGGTTAGCGAGAAGGCTTTCCAGCAGGAACTGATGCTGCTGGTGCTGGCCTTGCCCGCTGGCTGGTTCGTTTCGGTGTCTTGGCGCGGTTACGCGCTGCTGATCGGCGCGGTGCTCCTCTTGATCATGGTCGAAGTGCTGAACACGGGCATCGAGGCGGCGTGCGACGCAATTTCTCGTGAATTCCATATCGATATCCAGCTCGCCAAGGATTGCGGCTCGCTGGCGGTGCTGATTTCTGTGGTGATTGCCGGTGGCGTCTGGGGCATCGCTCTCATCGAGCGCATAACGGGGGTGCCGATCTGAAGCTTTGATGCCTATATGACGGTCACCAAAGGAGACCGTCATGGCAGAGGTCACGAATTCATCGCTTCTCGAACGCCTGGGCCTGCCGGACGACCTGCGCTGGCTGGCCGACAAATATCCCCGCGAAAACTGGCAGGCTCACGCCAACATTCACGGCATGGCCAATATGTGGCTGCAGC
This sequence comes from Mesorhizobium sp. ESP6-5, assembly GCF_020164695.1. Lineage (NCBI taxonomy): Bacteria > Pseudomonadati > Pseudomonadota > Alphaproteobacteria > Hyphomicrobiales > Phyllobacteriaceae > Mesorhizobium > Mesorhizobium sp. ESP6-5. The sequence goes on along the minus strand of NZ_JAIUGR010000008.1, from coordinate 194,402 downwards.
GGCACGACATGTTCCGCGAACTCGGCGGCATGCTCACCGGCGGCATTGGCAACTATCGCGAAGGCAGACTGACGGCCCCCGATTTCGCGCGCTGGTTCGCGCCGCGCCTCAACCATTTTCTCGGGCATCTCGACGGCCACCACAATGTCGAGGACTACCAGTATTTCCCGGCCTTCACCAAGGCGGAGCCCCGTCTGAAGCGCGGGTTCGAGATTCTCGATGCCGACCACCACACCATCCATGAAGGATTGGAGCGCAACGCCGAGGCGGCGAACGTCTTCATCCGCACACTTCAGGAGAGTGAGGACAAGCAGCGCTTCGCCGCCGATGCCTATGCCGACGAAAACAACCGTCTGATCGCGATGCTGACCCGGCATCTGGCCGATGAGGAGGACCTGATCATCCCGCTCATCCTCGATCGGGGGGACCAGGCGCTCGGCATCGACTGACGGTCAAAACTCCTTGTCGCGCTCCCGCTTGGCGACATTGCGGGCGACAAGCCAGGCAAGCACGGCCACGGCAAGGCCGATGCCGAGCCCGACGAACAGCCGCTCGTGCTGGATCACCGCCTGGCCGATCAACTGCTCGGCTCCCAATCCGAAGACATAGCCGATCGTGCTGAACAGGACCGCCCAGATGACCGAGGAAATGGCGTTGAGGATGACGAAGCGCGGTGCCGCTATGGTCGAAAGGCCGGCCGCGATGCCGCCGACCAGGCGCATGCCGTAGACATAGCGGTTCGACAGCACGAAGATGTTGGGATGAGTGTTGAGCAGACGGTAGGCGCGGCGAAAGCCGGACCGCCGGCGCAGCCTGACGACATGGCGATTATCGGCGAAACTCCTGCCGAGGATGAAGAAAAAGGTGTCGCCAGCGAAGGCGCCCAGCGCTGCCGCGACAAAGGCATGCCACAGCACGAAAACATGCTGGTGGGCGAAGAAGCCTCCCAGGATCGCGGCACTTTCGCCTTCGGCCACGCAGCCGAGAAAAACCGCCAGCAACCCGTATTGCTCGATGAAATGGTGGATCGCTTCGGTCATGAGGCCGACTGCTGTGACAGTCTTTCGTCGATCCGCTTGACCAGTTCGGCCAGCCGCACGATTTCGTCGCGCATGCCGATGATCTGGCTGTGGCGCAGTTCGTCCAGCTTCTCATGCAGCGCCATGATCTCGATCTCGGCCTTCAGATTGACCTCGTAATCATGGGCGGCATCGATGCGGTCGCGTTCGGTCTGGCGGTTCTGCGCCATCATGATCACCGGCGCCTGCAATGCGGCGACCATCGACAGGACGAGGTTGAGGAAGATGAAGGGGTAGGGGTCGAATGCATCGCGCGACAACAGCCAGACATTGGCTGATGTCCACACGATCAGGAAGGCGATGAAGGTCAGGATGAACGACCAGGAGCCGCCGATGCGGGCGATCGTATCGGCAAGGCGGTCGCCAAAAGTCTGGTGGAAAGCGACGGCCTTGTTGGTGTCCCTGGTGATGGTGGTACGCTCGATGGTGCTTTGCAGCACCCGGTTTTCCAACTGGCTCAGCCCATCCGGCTTCCGCTTCAGCCAACGGTTCGCCAGGTCGTCGATGGTCTTGTTCATGGCCGTCTCCAAGCGCTTTGCTGCGCTAAAGCGCGTCGCGTCGAAGCGGATTGAGGCGACGCGCTTTAGGTTTTTGCTTTTATGCATGTCGTCTTCCCAAAACCGAGGTCACTTTTGGGCGACATGCATTAGAGGTAGAGGCTGCCGGCCCGGGCGGGAAGTGCTAGATTGAGGCGAACCGAGGGGACCGATGGCCGACTTCAAGAAAATTCGCGCTCGCGCGGCAAATCGCAAGGGCGGTGAGGCGGAACTGACCTCGCTGTTGGGTCCGATACCCGACAATGCCGCCGTCGCCGACATTGCCGACGCCCGCATCCTTTCGACCATGGCCGAGCGCGTCTTTGCCGCCGGTTTCGTCTGGCGCGTCATCGAGCAGAAATGGCCCGGTTTCGAGGAAGCGTTCCTGCGCTTCGAGCCGAAGCGGCTTTTGTTCCAGCCCGACGATTTCTGGCACGATCTGGCCTCGGACCAGCGCATCGTGCGCAATCCGCAGAAGATCAGGTCCGTTCGCGACAACGCCGCCTTCGTCGAGCGCGTGTCCCGGGAACATGGCGGCTTCGGCAATTTTCTCGCCGAATGGCCCGCCGATGACCAGGTCGGGCTGATGGCCTATCTCGGCAAGCATGGCAGCCGGCTCGGCGGCAACACCGGCCAGTATTTTTTGCGCTGGCTGGGCTGGGATGCTTTCGTCATTTCGGCCGATATGGCGGCAGCCCTTCGCGACGCGGGCCTCGACATCGCGGACAACCCGACATCGAAGAAGGACCTCGACAAGATCCAGGTCCAGATCAACCGATGGGCCGACGAGACAGGGCTGCCGCGCCGGCATCTCTCGCGCATCCTGGCCATGTCGATCGGCGAAAACCACTCTCCGCAATCGCTGCGCGAGTATATGGGCGACGATTGACGGGCTGAATTGGTCCAAACGAACGCCATTGCGAGGTGAATTCCGCCGCGCTAAGTCAGCAGCATGACCAAGAAGCTCGACATACTGCGTATCGCCATCGCCCAGCTCAACCCGACTGTCGGCGACGTCGCCGGCAACCTCGCCAAGGCGCGCGAGGCGAGGGCGGATGCCGCCCGCCAGGGCGCCGATCTCGTGCTCTATACCGAGCTTTTCCTCGCCGGCTATCCGCCGGAGGATCTGGTGCTCAAGCCGGCCTTCCTCAAGGCATGCGAGCGGGCAGCACAGGATTTTGCCGCGGACACCGCCGATGGCGGTCCCGGCGTCATCATCGGCACGCCGCTGAAGCGCAAGAGCGGCACGCATAATTCCATCGTCTTCGCCGATGGGGGCAAGATCATCGCCGAACGCTACAAGCTCGACCTGCCCAATTACGGCGAATTCGACGAGAAGCGCGTCTTCCAGGCCGGGCCCGAGATCCAGGGACCGGTCAACTTCCGCGGCGTGCGCATCGGCATACCGATCTGCGAGGACATCTGGGGCGACGTCGCGGTCTGCGAGACGCTGGCCGAAAGCGGCGCGGAAATCCTGCTGGTGCCGAACGGGTCGCCCTATTATCGCGCCAAGATCGACGTTCGCCACCAGGTCGTGATCAAGCAAGTCATCGAATGCGGCCTGCCGATGATCTATGCCAACCAGCTCGGCGGCCAGGACGAGCTGATCTTCGACGGCGCCTCCTTCGCCATCGGGGCGGACAAGACGCTCGCCTTCCAGATGAGTCAGTTCGAGGATGCGGTCGACGTCACCACCTGGAAACGTACCGATGATGGCTGGGTCTGTTCGGAAGGACCGATGTCGAAAATCCCGGACAAGGAGGAGGCCGACTACCGCGCCTGCATGCTCGGCCTGCGCGATTACGTCAACAAGAACGGCTTCAAGAATGTGGTGCTTGGCCTTTCCGGCGGCATCGATTCCGCGATCTGTGCCGCATTGGCCGTCGATGCGCTGGGCGAGGAACGGCTGCGTGCCGTCATGATGCCTTATCGCTACACTTCGAAGGATTCCCTCAAGGACGCCGAGGACTGCGCCCGCGCCCTCGGCTGCCGCTATGACATCGTGCCGATCTTCGAGCCCGTCGAAGGCTTTTTGCATGCGCTGACGCAATTGTTCGAAGGCACTAAGGAAGGCATCACCGAGGAGAATTTGCAGAGCCGCGCGCGCGGCACCATCCTGATGGCGATCTCCAACAAATTCGGCTCGATGGTCGTCACTACGGGCAACAAGAGCGAGATGTCGGTCGGCTACGCCACGCTCTACGGCGACATGAATGGCGGCTTCAATCCGATCAAGGACCTTTACAAGATGCAGGTCTACGCGCTCTCGCGCTGGCGCAACAGCCATGTGCCGCCGGGTGCGCTCGGGCCTTCGGGCGAGGTGATCCCGAAGAACATCATCGACAAGGCGCCATCGGCCGAATTGCGCGAGAACCAGACCGACCAGGATTCGCTGCCGCCCTATCCGGTGCTGGACGACATCCTCGAATGCCTGGTCGAGAACGAGATGGGCGTCGACGACATCGTCTCGCGCGGCCATGACCGGGCGACGGTGGCGCGCATCGAACATCTGCTCTACATCGCCGAGTACAAGCGCAGGCAGGCGGCACCGGGTGTGAAGATCACCAGGAAGAATTTTGGCCGCGACCGCCGCTATCCCATCACCAATCGTTTCAGGGATCGTGGCTGAAGCGCAGTTCGTCTGCTGGGCGAAAATACGCGGCATGGCGGGATAGGGATACCAGCATGCCTGACTGTGAAATCAGCTTCGACCTCTCACGGATCGACTTTCGTGCGACCTCCGACCTGTTGATGGAAAGCTACTGGGGAGCTGGACGCAGCGACGAGTTCCATCGCCGGGCCTTTGCCAACTCGTTCTGCGCCGCCGCCTACATCGCTGGCAAACAGGTCGGTTTCGGCAGGGCGATCACCGACCGCACGGTATTCGCCTATCTCGCGGATATCATCGTCTGGCCCGTGCATCGCGGGCAGGGCGTCGGCTTGCGGCTGGTGCGGGCACTCATCGACCATCCTGAACTCAGCACCGTCTCGCATTGGAGCCTGTCGACCAGCGACGCGCATGGGGTCTATGAAAAGCTGGGTTTCAAGGCATCGATGGATGGGCGATACATGCGCCTCGATCGTGCGCCGCATGCCGGGTGAACGACGTGCGACGGCGATAGGCAGGGATAGCGACTGTTGCAAAATCGCCTCATCGGCTGGGCCAGAGATGCTTTTGGCCATGGCTTGCCTTGGCGCGCAATCGAAGCACCCCTATAAGAGCCTTTCCGCGATTCCCTTCAGGGAGGACCGAATGCTAGGATTTGACATCGTTATGCGAGGCCGCGAGGCCTAGGTCTGCGCCGGTGTTCCGAAGTATCGGAACCATACCGGGCGTAGAAAAGGCATTTGCCGCTGCCGGTCGCCGCCCATGGGCAGGCGACCAACGCCGAACCTCCGCATTCATGGGCAATTCGCCCCGGCGCGGTTTTTCAACCTTCGACCTTTATTTGGGATCGGGCTCGTTTTGCGTCCGAATGACATCATGGCTCGTTTCAAGATCGATTTGCGCGCGAGCGCCTTTCGCAGCGTTCTTGGCTTCACACTTACCCATTGGCGGCGTCAGCCTTGGCGGCTCTCGCTCATCATTGGCGGTTTCCTGCTGTCGACGCTGGCCGACGTGCTGACGCCGCTCTACTCCGGTCGGCTGGTCGATGCTGTCGCCAGCAGCGCCGGAGCGGATGCCATTGCCTGGAACGCCGCGATGACGGCATTTTTCTTCTTGATGGCGCTGGCGCTGACTGGCGTCGTGTTGCGCAATCTTGCCTTCATGGGCATCGTGGAGCTGACACTCAAGATGATGGCCGACATCGCGGCCGACGCCTTCCATCGCGTTCAGCGCTTTTCGACCGACTGGCATGCCAACTCGTTTGCCGGCTCGACGGTGCGCAAGGTGACGCGCGGCATGTGGGCGCTCGACCTGCTCAACGACACGATCCTGATCGCGCTGCTGCCGTCGGTGGTCATGCTCGCCGGCTCGACGCTGCTGCTCGGCTGGTTCTGGCCGCTGATGGGCGTGGTCGTCGCGGCCGGCTCCCTGCTGTTCATCACGGTGACGGCCATGTTGTCGCTGGGCTATGTCGCGCCCGCGGCAAGGCTTGCGAACACCTGGGACACGCGCCTCGGCGGCTCGCTGGCCGACGCGGTCAGCTGCAATGCCGTGGTCAAGGGCTTTGGCGCCGAGGCGCGCGAAGAGCGCCGCCTCGCCAGGGTGGTCGCCAAATGGCGCGACCGCACGCGGCGCACCTGGGTGCGCGGCACCATCAACGGCACCACGCAAGGGGCGCTGCTGCTGGTCATGCGGGCCGCCGTAATCGGCCTGGCGCTGATGCTGTGGTCGTGGGGGCAGGCGAGCGCCGGCGATGTCGCTTTCGTGCTGACCTCGTTCTTCGTGCTGCAAGGCTATTTGCGCGATATCGGCACGCATATCCGCAATCTGCAGCGTTCGATCAACGACATGGAGGAACTGGTCGATTTCCAGTCCGAACCGCTCGGCATCGAAGACAGGCCCGGCGCCGAACCGATTGCCATCACGCAGGGCCACATCGCCTTCGACAAGGTCACCTTTCACTACGGCAATCACCGGTCGCCGCTCTACCGTGACTTTTCGGTGGATATCGCGCCGGGCGAGCGTGTCGGGCTCGTCGGTCACTCGGGTTCGGGCAAGACCACATTCGTCAAGCTCATCCAGCGGCTCTATGACGTTAATGCGGGAAAGATCGTGATCGATGGCCAGGATATCTCACAGGTCGCCCAGTCGTCGCTGCGCGCCCAGATCGCCATCGTTCAGCAGGAACCGATCCTGTTCCACCGGTCGCTGGCCGAAAACATCGCCTATGCCAGGCCAAGCGCGACGCAGGGGGAGATCGAGCATGCCGCCAGGCTGGCGAGCGCGCATGACTTCATCACCAGCCTGCCGAAGGGCTATGGGACGCTGGTCGGCGAACGTGGCGTGAAACTGTCGGGCGGCGAGCGCCAACGCGTGGCGATCGCCCGCGCTTTCCTGGCCGATGCGCGCATCCTGATCCTGGACGAGGCGACGTCGAGCCTCGATTCGGAATCGGAGGTGCTCATCCAGCAGGCGATGGAACGGCTGATGGTCGGCCGCACGACACTGGTCATCGCGCATCGGCTTTCGACGGTGCGGGCGCTCGACAGACTGCTGGTCTTCGATCGCGGCAAGATCGTCGAGGAAGGCTCGCATGACGAGTTGATCCGGCTGAAGGGCGGCATCTACCGCCGCCTGTTCGAGCGCCAGGCGCTGGAACTTACCAAGGGCCTCGTGATGTGATCCGAGGTGGCCTCCGGCTGCCGGGGGCCACCTCTATCGGTTGCCATAAGCCGGCGAGCCATGTGGCGCTCGCAATCGCAGCGCGAAGCCAAAGTCCCGAGTGCGGGACGTCTGTTTACGTTACCGGCCGAGATTCGTTGTTTCCACTTTTGGTTGCTGTACTCTGTAAAAGCAACCTGTTCGGTGTTTACGATGCATCTCGTTTCCGCAAATGCCGGCGCGCAAAAGGTGACGGCCCCGTCGGTGCTGGACTCCCAGCACGGCTCGGTTCGGCCACTCGCCGCCGAAGATCTCGAGCGCGTCGCGGCACTCTTCCTGACGAAGTTTCGCCGCCGCCGCCGTCACCTCCTCGATCGCGCTATCGAGGAGACGGCCGAATACATGAGAAAGATCTATCTTGACCCCGCCGGCCTGTCCGGTGCGAGCAGCGCTCTTGTCCAGATCAACCGGCAGGGCGATCTGGGCGGGTTCCTCGGCGTCCTGAAAGCCCGTTACGAGTTCAACGGCGCTGGATTGAATGCGGCGATCATCGGTCCGTTCATGGCCGACACCGGCGCCGACGATGGCTCGGCAGGACCGCAATTGCTGCGCGCCTTGCACCAAGGCGAATTCGATCTGCAACTGACGGATTCGGCCAACCGGGTCTCCCTGGCCTTCGCGCGACCGATGAAATACCAGCTCCTGCCGGTCCACTGCCTGGGATGGACCTGCATCTTGCGGCCAGCCGCGATGGCCGCCGCCGCGCTGCACCGTAAATGGCCCGGCCTGCCTCGCTTGGCACTCGATCCCTGCGCGAGAGCATTCGACGCTGTCGCGAAGCGAAGGTTCGGATCGCCTTTCCAGCCTTCATCGTCGCATCGGGTCCATGCCGAGCCGATCAATGCCGCGCAGTTTGCCGAGCGGCTGCCGACCTTTCTCTCCGATTACGCTCTTCGGCCGAGTTGGAAGGACGGCGAACTGCCGCGGCTGCTCGCGCTGGCGGCCGAGAAGCGGGCCGACGGACCACTTCATTTCGGCGGGACTTACGATGAGACAGGCAAAATGCTCGGTTGCTATGCCTTTTACGGCCGGGTCGGAGACATGGCGGTCCTGCTGCAAATCCAGGCTTCCGGACACCACTGGGGCGCGACGCTGGACGGCCTCGTCGCGGCAGCGCGGGATATGGGCTGCGCAGGCATCACCGGGCAGACCCAGGGCAAGTTCATGCCTCACCTTTTCGGCTACAGGAATGTCTTCTTCCGCTATGCTGGCGGGACGATGGTTCGCTCGCGAATCGCCGAGGTCACGCAAGCGGTCCGTTCCGGCGACATCGCTATCGGCGGCTTGATGGGCGACCGCTGGACCCGCCTGAGTTCAGACGACTTCGGCCGCTGATCGTCCTCAACCGTCTATTCGTCGGCTCCGCCGGCTGCTTGCCCTCTCACGGCGGGGTCTTGCGCCAGCTGAGGCGTGCCGGCCCGGTCTTTTCATTCCAGCCGCCATGTTCTATGTCTGCGGCACGGCGCGGGGGCGCATCTTGTCAATCATAAAGGCATCCGGTACGCCCCGCTCATGACAGTTACCGTTCGTTTCGCCCCGTCACCGACCGGCCGCATCCATATCGGCAATGCGCGCACCGCTCTGTTCAACTGGCTGTTTGCCCTCAACAACAAGGGCCGCTTCATCCAGCGCTTCGACGACACCGACATCGCCCGCTCGAAGCAGGAATTCGCCGACGCCATCCTTTACGACCTGCACTGGCTGGGCATTTTCCCGGATGCCACCGAGTATCAGTCGCGGCGCTTCGAAATCTATGACGCGGCGGTGGAGCGGCTGAAGGCGGCGGGCGTTCTTTACGCCTGCTACGAAACGCCGGAAGAACTCGATCTCAGGCGCAAGGTGCGCCGCACGCGGGGCCTGCCGCCGGTCTATGGCCGCGAGGCATTGGCGCTGACGACAGAGCAGGTGGCCGAATATCAGGCCGATGGACGCCGGCCCCACTGGCGTTTCCTGCTGCCCAATTTCTCCGGCGATCCGCTGCAGCCGGAGCGCACCGAGATCCGCTGGGACGATTTGGTGCGTGGCGAGGAGATGGTGGATCTGGCCTCGCTGTCCGATCCGGTGCTGGTGCGTGAGGACGGCACCTATCTCTACACGCTGCCCTCCGTCGTCGACGACATGGAGATGGGTGTCAGCCATGTCATCCGCGGCGACGATCATGTCACGAATACCGGCGTGCAAATCGCCCTGTTCAAGGCGCTGGGTGCCGAGCCGCCCGTCTTCGGCCACCACAATCTCCTGACCACCGTCTCGGGCGAGGGGCTGTCGAAGCGCACCGGCGCACTTTCCATCGAGAGCCTGCGTGAAGACGGCATCGAGCCGATGGCCGTCGCTTCGCTGGCCGTACTGGTCGGCACGTCGGAGAATGTCGCGGCCGCGCATGACCTGACCGAACTCGCCGGCCATTTCGACCCGGCCGCGACCTCGAAATCGTCCTCCAAGTTCGATCCGGCCGAATTGTTCGTGCTCAACCGGGTGCTGCTGCATCACATGCCGTTCGACGAGGCGCGGGACCGGCTGATGGTGCTGGGCATTTCCGGCGAACAGGCCGAACCATTCTGGCTGGCGGTGCGCGGCAATCTCGACCGACTAGCCGATGCGGTTGCCTGGTGGCGCGTCCTGCGCGAAGGGCCGCGGGAGAAGCCCGACTTTTCCGACGACGACCGCGATTTTCTGCACCAGGCGCTCGATCTCCTGCCTGAGGAGCCGTGGAACGGGACGGTCTGGAAGGATTGGACCGGCAAGATCAGGGAAGCGACCGGCCGCAAGGGCAAGGCGCTGTTCATGCCGCTCAGGCTTGCCCTTACTGGACTGCCTTCGGGGCCGGAGCTTGCAGATCTATTGCCCCTGATGGGTCGGGAAGGAACGTTGGCCCGACGACCCTGACCTTGCGCTGGTCCGGAGGCACGGCAGAAACCGGCGATGTCACAGGCTTGGCCGAGAGGCGCTTGATGGCCTCACGGTCGAGCCCGCCGTCCCTGTTGGCCAGGGTCTCCGGGTCGGCACCCGGATCGGGCTTTAAGGCCGGCACCGGAACGAGCGGTGCCGCTTCCGGTTCGGGCTGTGACTGTTGGGGGCTTGGCGAGTTGCCGCCAATGATCTGGAAATTCTGCGCGGCGTTGCAGCCGCACGCGGGCGGCCGCGACATGTCGGGCTGCTTGTAGAGATAGGCGGTCGGCAATTCGCCGTAGGGCCTGCCGGTGACCGATGACATCATCGATGCCGAATCATCGTCCATGCCGCGCGAATAGAAGACCTGCATCTCGGTCCCGGGGCAGGCCGATTCGCAATTCTTCTGGTCGCGCTCGAAATCGCCGGCCGAGGCGGCGTTCGACATGGGGAAGAAATAGCCGTCGCAAGTGCGCACGCAACTGGTGTGGAACTCGCCGCCGCTGCTCGCAACGTCCGGACTGCCGGGCTGGTTCAGGACGCGGCCGACATCGCGTTCCTCCCCGGAATCGTCAGGCTGGTCCAATGTATCGATCTGGCGGTCGTCGCCGCCGAAAAGCTGGTCGAAGAGATTGGCATTGCCTCCATCTTCACGATTCGCTTCCAGCGGAGGCTCGCGGCGGGAGGACACCGCATCGTCACGGCAGTCATTGGCATCGAGCGCCGCCAGGATACGGCCCCGGTCGCGGCGTGAACTGCCGCCGGCGAGTTGGGCGCGCTTGGCCTGCAGACTGTCGAGATTGGCGCTCATGCGCTCGATGGTGGCGTTGAGCCCGGCACACCGGTTGATGTTGCGGGAAAATAGTGAAAACCCGCAACCGGCATTGTCCGCCTGGCTGCGGGCCTTGGAGATCTGTTCGCGCTGCCGGTCGATGGCCGCATCGTATTTGCGGATCATTGCCGGACCGCCGCCGCCACGCGAAGCCGCGGCGAGCTCGGCCTCCAGTTGACGGCAGACCCGCGAAGCGGCCCGCGGCTCGCTGACCACCGTGCCGGACAGCAGAAGGCCAAGCAGCACGGCAGCATGCGCCTGCTTCAAACCTCCGCTCGCCATCCGCCTCGATCCCGCTTGCCTGTGGTCGCCAAGGCTACCCCGTTCGCGGTTAATCGTCCATTTCGGAAGTTGCTTAGTTGCCGGCTGAAAGCCGCGCGCATTCTATGTGCCAATCAGTCCGGCAATGGCAGGGTGGGCCGTCAGAACTTGTAGTTCATCCCGATCCTGACCGTACTGAACGTGTTGTCGAAAGTCGTATTGGAGTTGGGCGCGTAATTGATCGTCTGATCCCGCAGGTCGACATATTGGTATTCGGCATTTGCCGACCAATGATCGGTGATTGCCTGCTCCAGCCCGGCGCCAATCGTCCAGCCAGTTTTGGTGTTCTTTTCGGAATAGCTGTCGGCGGGGCCATCGAGATACCGGTTCTCGACACCTCCGATAGCGAGGCCGCCGGTCCCGTAGACAAGGGTGCTGCCGAACGCATAGCCTGCCCTGGCGCTGATCGATCCGAACCAATCCACCTTGGTGTCGTAGACATCGCCTCCGCCGACATTGACCTCGTCGGAATGCCCCTTGATATCGGCGCCCGAAATATCGGCCTCGATCCCCAGAACCGCGGAATTGACCTGGTAATTGTAGCCGATCTGGACACCGCCCAGAAAGCCGTCGATGTCGTAGTCCTGCGTGCCCCGGATCGCTGGCGTATTTGGCAGGTTGTAGGTCGCGTCGGTTTTGCCGAAACCATAGCCGAGATGCCCGCCGACATAGACGCCGGACCAGTCATGCGCGGCCGGGCCCAGCCCGACGGCGTCGGCGGCGAACGCCTGTCCGCCAATCACAGTCAGCATTGCCGAAGCGAGCAACAGGGCTCTCATGACATTTTCACCGCCCGATCAGACGGTGTGACCATATCAAATTGACCCGGTCCGAGAAATCCGCATTCGTCCGATGCCGGATTACTCGGTTAAGAGTTGTCGGTTCGCAACATTCGATCCCGCCAATGCGGTCCGTGGCGCGTCGCCACCACACCTCAATCGGGGCCGGATCAATCCGATCGCGACCGCCGGTTCAGTCCAGATTGGCGATCGCCTGGGCCTTATGCGCGGCTTCGACCACCGCCAGCGCCGTCATGTTGACCACACCGCGCGAGGTCACCGAGGGAGTCAATATGTGCGCCGGCTTGTCGGTGCCGAGCAGGATGGGGCCGACATGCAAGGCATCCATCATGGCCCGCAGCGCCGTCAGCGTGATGTTGGCCGAATCGAGGTTCGGGAACACCAGGAGATTGGCTTCGCCCTTCAGGCGCGAATGCGGATAGACGCGCTGGCGCAGATGCTCCGACAAAGCGGAATCGGCGTGCATTTCGCCGTCGCACTGCAGCTCCGGCGCGATGCGCGCCAGAATCGCCGCGGCCTGACGCATCTTCAGCGCGCTCGGCGAATCGCGCGAGCCGAAATCCGAATGCGACAAGAGCGCCGCCTTCGGCTCGATGCCGAAACGCTGGATTTCTTCCGCCGCCAGCACGGTCATCTCGACGATCTCGTCGGCCGTCGGGTCGACGGAGACGTGGGTGTCGGTGAGGAAGATGATGCCGCGTTGCGAGATCAGCATGGATAGCGTCGACAGGTCTCGGTCCTTGATGCCGGTGCGCGGCCCAATGATCAGCGTCACATTGCGCAGATGCCGCTCGAAACGGCCTTCGAGGCCGCAGACCATGGCGTCGGCATCGCCGCGCTTCAGCGCAAGTGCGGCGATCACCGTGTTGTCGGTGCGCACCATGGTGCGTGCGGCCTCCGTCGTCACGCCGCGGCGGCCGGCGAGTTCGATCAGGAGGTCGACATAGTGGCGGTAGCGCGGATCGTCCTCCGGGTTGATCAGGCCGAAATCGACCCCGGGCTTGATACGCAGGCCATAGCGCTTCAGCCTGACCTCGATGACGTGCGGGCGGCCGATCAGGATCGGCTCCGCGATGCCTTCCTCAAGCACAACCTGGGCGGCACGCAGTACGCGCTCGTCCTCGCCGTCGGCGTAGATGACGCGCTTGGCGCTGGAGGCCTTGGCGGAAGAGAACACCGGCTTCATCACCAGGCCGGAGCGGAAGACGAAGCGGTTGAGCTTGTCGATATAGGCGGCGAAGTCGGTGATCGGCCGTGTTGCCACACCGGTGTCGCAGGCTGCCTTGGCCACCGCCGGCGCAATGCGCAGGATGAGGCGCGGATCGAAGGGCGAGGGGATCAGGAATTCGGGTCCGAAGACCGGCGTCTCGCTGGAATAGGCGCGCGCGGCGACATCGGAAGGCTCTTCGCGGGCAAGGGCGGCGATGGCCCGCACCGCCGCCATCTTCATCTCCTCGTTGATGGCGCTGGCGCCGCAGTCGAGCGCACCCCTGAAGATGTAGGGGAAGCAAAGCACATTGTTGACCTGATTGGGAAAATCGGACCGTCCGGTGCAGATCATAGCGTCCGGACGGGCCGCGCGCGCCACTTCCGGCATGATCTCCGGATTGGGATTGGCCAGCGCCAGGATCAGCGGCTTCGGTGCCATGTGTTGCAGCAGTTCCGGCTTCAGCACGCCGGCGGCTGAGAGACCGAGGAAAACATCGGCGCCCGGGATGACATCGGCCAGCGTGCGCGCGTCGGTGTCCTTCACATAAGGGTCTTTCCAACGATCCATCTCATCGACACGGCCCTTGTAAGCGACGCCGAACCGGTCGGTGACCCAGATGTTTTCGACGCGCACGCCGAGGGAAACGAGAAGATTGAGACAGGCTAGTGCGGCAGCACCCGCGCCGGAGGTGACGACCTTGATGTCCGAAATGGTCTTGCCGGCGAATTCCAGCCCGTTGAGCACGGCAGCGGCAACGATGATGGCGGTCCCGTGCTGATCGTCATGGAACACCGGTATGCTCATGCGAGCCTTCAGGCGTTCCTCGACCTCGAAACACTCCGGCGCCTTGATGTCCTCGAGGTTGATGCCGCCGAAGGTCGGCTCCAGAGCGGCAACGGTTTCGACCATGCGCTCGATTTCCGGCGCGTCGATCTCGATGTCGAAGACGTCGATGCCGGCGAACTTCTTGAACAGGACCGCCTTGCCCTCCATCACCGGCTTGGAGGCGAGGGGCCCGATATTGCCGAGGCCGAGCACGGCCGAGCCGTTCGATACGACACCGACGAGGTTGGCGCGCGCCGTGTAGTCGGCGGCGGTTGCCGGATTGTCGCGGATCTCAAGACAAGGCGCCGCCACGCCGGGCGAATAAGCGAGCGCCAGGTCGCGCTGGTTGCCGAGCGGCTTGGTCGCCTGGATCTCGAGCTTTCCCGGCGTCGGGTGCTTGTGGAAATAGAGCGCGGCTTCGTCGAGGTCCGAACGTGCCGTTTTCTTGTTCTCGCCTTCCATGCGGCCGCTCCTCGAAACCTGCTTCGGGAGTCCTTTTAGCATGAGGCCAAGGTTTTTCGCGACGCTAATTGACGCGCCGGCATCTTTAAGCGCCAGCGCATCGAAAATCTCTAGATGTCAGACACTTACGGCTGTTACATGCCGGATGTTTCGCGCCGCTTTGCCGACATTTCGGTCAGAAAGCGCTGACGTAGAGACCGCCATCGACGGGTATATTCTGCCCGGTCAGGTAGCCGGCATGGACCGAGCAGAGGAAGGCGCAGATCTGGCCGAATTCCTCCGGCGTGCCGAGCCGTTTGGCCGGCACGTCGGCACTGATGCGGGTCTTGCGCGCCGCGGCCGCCTTGGGATCCTCTGGCGTGCCAGCCTCATGCGGGCCGCGCAGTCGGTCAGTGTCGAGCTTGCCGGGCAAGAGACTGTTGATGGTCACGTTGCGCTCGATCACCGTGCGCGCCACGCCGGCGAGAAACGAGGTCAGGCCGGCGCGCGCGCCCGATGACAGGTCGAGGCCGGGTATGGGGACGTAGACCGATAGCGAGGTGATGTTGACGATGCGCCCGAAGCCGCGCGCAGCCATGCCGTCAATGACCGCCTGCACCAGTTCGATCGGCGTCACCATGTTCTGGGTCACGCCTTCGAGGATTTTTCCGCGATCGAGTTCGCGGAAATCGCGCAATGGCGGTCCGCCATTGTTGTTGACGAGGATGTCGGGTTCCGGACAGGCGGCGAGCAGCGCTTTCTGTATCTCCGGCTTAGAAACGTCGCCGACCACTTCCGTCACCGTCACGCCATGGCGCTGGCGCAGTTCCGCGGCGGTTTTCGCGACCAGCTCCGCATTGCGCCCATTGACGACGATGTCGCAGCCCGCCTCGGCCAGCGCCATGGCGCAGCCACGGCCAAGCCCCTTGCTCGAAGCGCAGACGATGGCCTTCTTTCCGCGGATACCGAGATCCATGACGATTTTCTCCTTTGATTTGCCCGGCAGGCTAGCGCCAGCGCTGGACCAATCGCAACCGTCATACGGTTGTTGCATGAATCGGGGCATAGGCTGCTCGAAAGCAAGGGTGAATCCGCGATGTCAGGCCAAGAGCCCCGCACTTTCCGCAGCATGTTCATTTCCGATGTCCATCTGGGCTCGAAGGCGGCGAAGGCCGATTTCCTGATCGACTTCCTGCGCTACCACGATGCCGACATCATCTATCTGGTCGGCGATATCGTCGACGGCTGGCGCCTGAGGCGCAGCTGGCATTGGCCGCAAAGCCACAATGACGTCGTGCAGAAACTGCTGCGCAAGGCGCGCAAAGGCGCCTCGATCACCTATATCGCCGGCAATCACGACGAATTCGCCCGCCAGTTCCAGGGCGTGCATTTCGGCGGCATCGTCGTTGCCGACCGCGCCATCCATGAAACCGCCGATGGCCGGCGGCTGCTGGTCATCCATGGCGACCAGTTCGACACCGTAGTCCATAACCAGCGTTGGCTCGCCTATCTCGGCGACCATGCCTATGACGCCGCCATGCAGGTCAACCGGGTGATCACGCGGCTGCGCCAGCTGCTCGGCCTGCCTTACTGGTCGTTTTCGTCCTGGGCCAAGGTCAAGGTCAAGAAGGCGGTGAACTTCATCGGCTCGTTCCAGACAGTGCTCAGCGAGGAAGCGCGACGCTCGCATGTCGACGGCGTCATCTGCGGGCATATCCACCATGCCGCCATCGAAAGCTATGGGGACGTACAATATATCAACACCGGCGACTGGGTGGAGAGCTGCACCGCCGTGGTCGAGCATTTCGACGGCCGCATGGAAATCCTGACCTGGGCGCATGTATTGCCTGAAGCGCTTGACGAGCCCTTCATCCCGCTGCTGATCGAGGACAGGGTGGTGCAGGCGGCCTGAGGCGGAAGCCGGCCCTGCAATTTCTGGTGTTAATCGACTGGTCCAGCCGGTTTCGCCCGCTTTTTGCTCATGTTAAGGATCGGCTTGCGCTGCTCGCCGGTCGTTGAGCGCAGCGTCATTGGATCGATTCATGCCGCTGCCACCGCTTTCGCCCGAACAACTCGTGAAGCCGAGCCGTTTTGAACTGCGCATGAGCCTGATCTTCGGCACGTTGTTCATATCGCTTGGCACCCATTTGCCCTATTTCCCGCTTTGGTTGCAGGCCAAGGGGTTTCATGCCGAGCAGATCGCCGTCATCCTGGCGGCGCCGATGTTCCTGCGCGTCGTAACGACGCCGCTGCTGACCACACTTGCCGATCGAGCCAGGGACCGCGCCGATGTCTATGTCGTGCTCGTCGCCGCATCGCTGCTGCTGTCCGCGGGATACTTCCTGACCCCGACATACGCGACGGTGCTGGCGGTGTCGCTGGTGCTGACCATTGTCTGGACGCCACATTCGCCGATCGCCGATTCGCTGGCGCTTTCGGGTGTGCGCCGCTTCGGGGCCAATTATGCGAGCATGCGCAAATGGGGGTCGATCTGTTATCTCCTGGCCAATGTCGCGGGCGGTTTCATCCTGGCAGCCAGTGGCCCTGGAGCCGTCCCGGTGATCATATTCCTTGCCCTTGGCGCGGCACTCATCGCAGGCCTGCTGGCACCGCGCATGGGACGGCCGCGAAAGGCCTCGCCGCTGTCGGCAGTGGAAATCCAGCATGCGGCGCCAAGCCTGTTCAACGCTTATTTCCTCTCCTTCACCCTTGGCGTCGGCATCATTACAGCCAGCCACGCCTTCCTCTACGGTTTCGTTTCCATCTATTGGAAATCGATCGGCATCAGCGATTCCGTTGTCGGCCTGCTGTGGGCGTGGGGCGTGGTGTCGGAAGTCTGCATGTTTTTGTTTTTCAATCGCATTTTCGCCTCCGTGTCTGTCGTCAAGGTGATGGTGATTGCCGGCGTCGGCTCCGTTGTGCGCTGGATCATCTTTCCACTGATATGGCCGCTCGGCCTCGGCATCGCCGGCTTCTTTGCCGTGCAGTCGCTGCATTCGGTGTCTGTCGCAATGGTGCTGATCGGCCTGCAGAAAATGATCGGCGAGACCGTCTCCGAAGAGCGCACGGGTGCCGCGCAAGGCATCGCCTATTTCTTCAACGGCTTCTTCATGGCCGCCGTTACGCTTGTTTCCGGCCCGCTCTATGACCGTCTCGGTGTCGATGGATTCCTGGCGATGATCCCGATCGCGATCGTCGGCCTTATGCTGATCGGGTTTGCCGCGCGCTCAGCCCCACAGAGCCCGGTCCGGGGGTGAGACGAGCGATCCCTGGTAAACGAGACCCGGCACACGATCCCGGGCAAGCAGCAGCGGACCGTCGAGGTCGACGAAATCCGCTCCTTGCGCGAGCAGCACCGCCGGCGCCATTGCCAGCGACGTGCCGACCATGCAGCCGACCATGATGCCAAAACCCAGCTCACGGGCGCGGTCGCGCAAGGTGAGCGCCGCCGTCAGCCCGCCGGACTTGTCGAGCTTGATGTTGACAGCGTCGTAGAGGCCGACAAGCGCCTCGAGGTTTCCTGCTTCATGGACGCTCTCGTCAGCGCAGATCGGCACCGGATGGGCTATGTGGCGCAGGATGCCGTCACGGCCCGCCGGCAGCGGCTGCTCGATCAAGGCGATATCTTGCTTCGCGGCAAAAGCGAGATTCGCGACGATGTTGTCGTCGGTCCAGCCTTCATTCGCATCGAGGATCAATCGGCTCCCGGGCGCCGCCTGCCTCACCGCCTGGATGCGGGCGGCGTCGTTGTCGCCGCCGATCTTGACCTTCAGCAGCGGCCTGCCGGCATTGGCGCGGGCCTGCGCAGCCATCGCCTCCGGTTCGCCGAGCGACAGCGTGTAGGCGGTTTCGAGCTGATGCAAAGGGGCCGGCCAGATTGCGTTCGCCACCGGATTGCCGCTGATCTTGGCTTCAAGGTCCCACAGGGCACAGTCTACAGCGTTACGCGCCGCTCCGGCAGGCATTGCGTCGAGCAGGGCGGCACGGTCCATCCCGCCGGCGATCCGGTCGCGCATCGCCGCGATCGCGCCGCTCACGCCGTCCATGGTCTCGCCATAGCGCTTGTAGGGAACGCATTCGCCGCGACCGACATGGCCGTTGTCGCTGATCGTGCAGGTGATGACCTCGGCCTCTGTCTTGGAGCCGCGCGAAATGGTGAAGGTCCCGGCGATCGGAAAACGCTCGGCCTCGACCGAAATGACACGCGCCATATTTTTCTGCTCCGGCTATGCGAGAAGGGTTGTCGGCAAATCGACAAGGTCGGACCCATCAGGCTAAACAGGACGCCATGTTGACCATCGGCAAACGCGACGCAAGCGGCACGACCGCCTCGGGGACTGACCACGACCCGCGCGTCGCGGTCGGCGAGGAGGATGGGGTCCTCGGCTGTGCGTTCTCCGGCATCTGGACGACGCGGACGGTGGCGCTGATCGACGCCGAGATGCGCAAGATCGAGAAACGAAGCGGGTTCAAGATGTTGGCGCTCGATCTTTCGAAAATCGAGAAGATCGACACCGCCGGCGCCTGGCTGATCGACCGGCTGGTCAGCGTCTTCGAGAAGAAGAATGTCGAGGTAAGGCTGCAAGGCCAAAGTGACGTCGCTTCCATCCTGCTCGAAGCAGTGAGCGAGGCCGTCCGGCGCGAACCCGAAGCCGGACCGGCGGGACCACCCAACATTGTCATTCGGGCACTGGAGGCGGTGGGCCGGCGCGTATACGAGATGCGCGACGATTTCCTCGCCTCGATGAACATATTGGGCGCCACCATCCGCGGCGCGCAGATGAAGCTCGGCCGTGGCCATGCCGTGAATCCGGCGGCGATCTTCAACCAGATCGATCGCATGGGCGTCGGCGCTATCCCCGTGGTGGTGCTGATGTCGGCGATCGTCGGCGCCATCGTCGCCCAGCAGGGTGCCTATCAGCTGAGCTATTTCGGCGCCGACATCTTCGTCGTCGACCTAGTCGGCGTGCTGATCCTGCGCGAACTCGGCGTGCTGATGACGGCAATCATGATCGCCGGCCGCTCCGGCAGCGCGATCACCGCCGAAATCGGCTCGATGAAGATGCGCGAGGAGGTCGACGCGCTGAAGGTCATCGGCCTCAATCCGATCGGCGTCCTGGTCTTTCCACGTCTGGTTGCCCTGGTGATCGCCTTGCCCTGTCTGACGATCATCGCTAATTTCGCCGCGCTCGGCGGCGGCATTGTCGCGGCCTGGCTCTACTCCGATATCCCCCCCGCTGCCTTCATCGACCGGTTGCGTGTCGCAATCGATCTCAGCACGATTTTCGCCGGGCTGATCAAGGCGCCGTTCATGGCCATGATCATCGGCACGATCGCTTCAGTCGAGGGCATGAAGGTCGGCGGCAGTGCCGAATCGCTCGGGCAGCACGTGACCGCTTCGGTGGTGAAGTCGATCTTCGTCGTCATCATTCTCGACGGACTTTTCGCCATGTTCTACGCAGCGATCCAGTTCTAGTAACATGGCAAAGGGAAACGGAATCACGACTGAGGCGCCGCACGAGAGCGAAATCGTGCTTTCGGTGCACGACGTCACCGTTGCCATCGACGACAAGCTGATCCTCGACAAACTGTCGCTCGACATCAAGCGCGGCGAGATACTGGGGTTCGTCGGTGCCTCGGGCGCCGGCAAGTCCGTGCTGTTGCGAACCATTCTCGGACTGATGCCCAAGCAGTCGGGAACAATCAAACTGTTTGGCGTCGACGTCGACAAGGCAAGCGATCTCGAGCGGCTGCGCATCGACATGCGTCTTGGCGTTCTGTTCCAGCATGGGGCGCTGTTTTCGGCGCTGACCGTGATGGAGAACGTGCAGGTGCCGATGCGCGAATATCTCGATCTGCCAAGAAAGCTGATGGACGAGTTGGCGCTGCTGAAAATCGAGCTGGTCGGACTGCCGCCGGATGCGGCGCAGAAGTTTCCCTCCGAACTCTCCGGCGGCATGATCAAGCGCGCGGCACTTGCCCGCGCCCTGGCGCTCGACCCCGACATCGTTTTTCTCGACGAGCCGACGTCCGGCCTCGATCCGATCAGCGCGGCCGAGTTCGACGAACTGGTCGTCAAGCTGCGCGACACCATGGACCTGACCGTCTATATGGTGACCCACGACCTCGACACGCTGTTTACCGCCTGCGACCACGTGGCGGTGCTCGGCAAGAAAAAGGTGCTGGTCGAAGGCACGATCGACGACATGCTGAAGAGCGAGGAGCCGTGGGTAAAATCCTATTTCCGCGGAAAACGCGCACGGCAACTTGATCTTGCCGCACGTGCATAGCCATAAGTGAAGCAATGGAAACCAGAGCCAACTACGTCATTGTCGGCATTTTCACGCTGGTTGCGATCCTGGCGGCGTTCGCCTTCGTCTATTGGACGGCGGCGATCGGCGACAGGGGCGAGACGACGCTGCTGCGGGTGCGCATTCCGGGCTCGGCCTCTGGTCTCGGCCGCGGCAGCTTCGTGCTGTTCAACGGCGTCAAGGTCGGCGACGTCAAGCGCGTCTACATCGACGTCGACAATCCGACTGTCGCCATCGCCGACACCGAGATCGACCGGATGACGCCGATCACCAAGTCGACGCAGGCCGATATCGGCCTCGCCGGCCTCACCGGGCAGGCCAATATCGAACTCAAGGGCGCCGACCCCAAGGAAGTCAAGCTGCTCGACCAGGCCGAGAAGGAAGGCAAGGTCGCCGAGATCGTCGCCAATCCTTCTGCCGTGACCAATCTGCTGCAGACGGCGCAAAACATCTTCACCCGTGCCGACAAGGTGCTGACGGAGTTGGAAGGCTTCACCAAGGATGTGCGAGGGCCGCTGACGCAGACCGTCCAGAACGTCCAGACGTTTTCCGACGCATTGGCCAGGAATTCCGACGGGATCGACAAATTCCTGTCCGCCGTCAGCGCGCTGTCCGATGAGCTGAAAGGCGTTTCAGGCAAGCTCGACGGCACGTTGAAGGCAGCGGAAGGCCTGCTGAATGCCGTCGACAAGGACAAGATCAAGAGCATCGTTGCCAATGTCGATGCGGTGACGGGGAACCTCAAGGAAACCTCGCAGCAGCTGGACGGTGTGATCAGGAATGTCGATACGGCGGTGGGATCGGTCAACGATTTCGCCAAGCAGACGCAAGGCACGCTGGCCAAGGTCGATGGCGTGCTCGACGGCATCGATCCGGCGCAGGTGCGCCAAGCGCTCGCCAACATCCAGAAGGCCAGCGACAGCGCCAACAAGGCGGCTGCCGATATCGCGGAGGTGACCGGCAAGATCGCCAATCGGGCTGACGACATCGACCAGACGATCAAGGACGCGAGGCAGCTGGCGCAACGGCTCAACGACGCCTCTGTGCGGGTCGACGGCATTCTCGCCAAGGTCGACAAGCTGCTCGGCTCGGGCCAGGCCGACGGCGTGATGGCCGACGCCAGGGATACGCTGAAATCGTTCAAGCAGGTCGCCGATACGCTGAATGCCCGGCTTGGGGTCATCACCGACAATCTGGCGCGCTTCTCGGGCCAGGGACTGCAGAATGTCGAGGCGCTGGTGCAGGATAGCCGCCGCTCGATCAACCGCATCGAGGAGGCGGTGACCGATCTCAGCCGCAATCCGCAGCGCATCCTTTCGGGCGGCGACGGCGAGGTTCGGCAGTTCGACGGCAGGGCGCGGCGTTGACTTCGGCATCGGCCCGCCGCAAGAACAGTGCTCGTGAATGCGGGTTGATCTTGCGATCAGGGGATAACGGGGATCACGCGTGAGATTGAGTAGGCTTGGAACGGGCGGGTTGAAATCGGCTGCGGTGCTGCTTGTCCTGGCGGTTGCCGGCTGCGCGGCGCTCGGCGGCAAGCCGGCACCGCTCGACACGTTCGAACTGTCGGCGCCGTCGGTCGACGCGCATGGCCACAGCCGCAAGCAAATCCTGATCGCCCAGCCTTCGGCGCTGAAGGCACTGGACAGCCAGAACATCGTCATCAAACCCTCCGACGGCTCGATCCAGTATCTGAAGGGCGCGCAATGGGCCGACCGCCTGCCGCTGATCGTGCAGGCGCGGCTGGCCGAGACATTCCAGCGCTCGGGCAGCTTTGCCGGCGTTGGCAAGCCGGGCGAGGGGCTGGCGATCGACTATCAGGTCATCGTCGAGGTTCGGTCCTTCGAAGTGCGCGTCAATGGCGGCGAACATGCCGAGGTCAACCTGTTCGTGCGCTTGCTCAACGACCGCAACGGGGAAGTGAAGGCTTCCAAGAGCTTCACCGCATTGGCACCCGTTTCGGGGAGCGGCAACCCGGCCTATGTCGGCGCGCTCGACGCCGCCTTCGGCGATGCGGCCAAGCAGGTCGTTCGCTGGACCGATTCGGTGATCTGAGCGCCAGGCGCGCCGGGATTCCACCAACGCTTCCGGGTTACGGACGGTCGAAGGTGTCCGGCCGCAGCTTTCCAGTCTTCAGGTGCTGCAGGGTGTAGGTTACGGACAGCGCATCGTCGAGCGCGTCATGCCCCTGCAGTGGCGGATGTTCGATAATCCGCAAGCTTGTTGCTCGGCGTCCTTGCCAGGTCCTCGATCGGCATGCCGGCCGCGACCAGCAGCTTGACCGCATTGTCGAACCGGGTGGCCGGGATAGGCGGCCTGATGCCCGCGACATAGCAACTGATGGCGATCATGTTCAGTTTGTCCTTGCCCCAGGACCACAGCCGCGCTCCGGCGGAAAACCTATCGACGCCGGCCAGGGCGTCTTTCAGCGCAATGCCCTCGGCCTCGATGATTTCTTCGGTGATGCCGGTCAGTCCAGTGAAGAACGGATCGAGCGTGTACCGCTCGCCAAACCGGTCGACCGGTCTGATATAGGCCTTGTGCGTGCCCAGCACGGGGAATCACCTTCGAGGCCGAGCCTGCCGCGCCGATCTGCGCAATGATCGGATCGAGATCATGGGCCGCGCACCAGAATCGGCGTTGTGATCCCTCAAGGCAGAGAAATTCGCAGTCGAAGATGATTGCCGTCTTCACAACTCAGGATCCGGTTCCGGAAAGCGAGATCAAACCCGGATCCGTCTCCGGGTGGCGAGTCAGTTCCTTCACGAAAAAGGCGGGAGACAATCCCCCGCCTCTTTCGGTTTGGCTTGTCGACCGCCTAATGCAGGCGGCCGCTGGCATGGGCCAGCATGGTGTAGACCTTGCCGGTGTCCGACGTGAGATAGGTCTGCGCCATGATGTTGTCGCGGTCGTTGCGCGAGACATCCTTCAGCAGCTTCTCGAAATCGTCGCAATAGCGGTCGACGGCGGTGCGGAATTCGGCCTCCGCCTGGTACTTGCGGCGGATTTCATCGAACGTCTGCTGGCCCTTGAGCGTGTAGAGCCTGCGCGTGAACACGTCACGCTCGCCGCGGCGGTAGCGGTTCCACAGCTCGATCGAGGCATCGTGGTCGATGGCCCGCGCGATATCGACGGACAGCGAGTTCAGCGATTCCACGACATGTGCCGGCGAACGCTGGGCAGGGGCCGCGCGCGGGGCTTCCGCTGGCGCCTGGGGAGCCGCCGGCCTGAGCTCGGCATCGTTCGACGCCGCGGTCAAGAGATCGCGCACCCAGCCGCCTTGCGGCGCGCGGGCAGTGGCGTCGGTGGCACGCTGGCGCGGTGCTGCCTCAGCCGGGCGCTCCAGATCGAGCGTGCCGCGCAGTCCCGCGCCGCCCAGTGGGGCCTGTGGCGGGCGCAGGTCCGCCTGCGGTGCCGGGGCGCGACGGGGCGGCTCGGCGGCGCGTGCGGCCGGCGCCTGCGGCGCAGGACGCAAGGGGCGCGGTTCTGAAGTGTCGCTGCCACGACCGGACTTCGCCACGATGTCCGAAAGCTCCTTCAAGGCGTTGATCTGCTCGGAAACCGCGCGGCGGATGGCCGATGTCGACTCCTTTGCCTCTTCCGGCATCTCGATGACGCCCTTCTTGAGCTCGGCGCGGGTGAGGTCGAGTTCACTCTTGATCGAGCCCGCGGTGCGCCGCATCTCCTCGGTCGCATCGGCGAAACGCTTGGTTGCCGAATCGACGACGTCGGTGATGGCGTTGCGGATCTTGTCGGCGGACTCCATCGTCTTGCCCTCGGCGTTCTGCAGGGTCTGGCCGACGAGATTTTCGAACGAGCGCATGACCCGTTCGAGATCTTCCGACTTCTTGACCAGGCCGACGGCGAGGTCCTCAAGTGAGGACTGCCTTTCCAGCGTGTGTTCGAGGTTGCTCTGGGCCGAGCTCAACAGGTCCGAGGCGCTGGCCAGCAAGCGGCTGTGTTCATCGAACTTGGTGGCGATTGAGGCGACTTCGCGCAAGGTCGACGACGACAGTTCCGTCAGCCTCGTCGTGTTGGAATCGACCAGACGCGCCGAGCTGGCAAAGGTCTGCGCCGCCTTTTCGGTGGTCGCCGCGAAGCTTTGCGTGCTGCCGGTCAGACGTTCGTCGACCTCGCCGAGGTTGACCGCGGCCTGCTCGATCAGCTGACCGAGCTGCGAGCTGGACTTGGTCATGCGGCCGATCAGATCGGCGACGCTGTCGGACAGCGACGAGCGGGCGCCTTCGACCGCCGACAAGGTTTCGGCGGTGCGGCTGGCCAGTGCGTTGACCAGGGCTGCATTCTCGCTGCGCAGCTTCTCGGTCGCGCGTTCCGTGACCTCTTCCATGCTCTTCTGCAGTTCCGAGCCGCCCTGGGCGAAGCGCTCGACCAAAGGCCGCGCGGTTTCGTCGAGGATCTTCGACATCTCGGCCGACCGCGCCGCGAGCATGGTGTTGAGCTCGCGGGTGTTGGCGCCGATCGTCTTGGCCGCGTCATTGGTGCTCTGGCCGATATGTTGTCCGACCGCGGTGAAGGTTTCCGCGATCACATTGGCACGCGATACGAGTTGTGCCTCGGCACTCGACACCTGCTCATTGAGCTTCTGGCCCATCGTCTCGGTGGTGTAGGCGAGCCGGTTTTCGACCCCAGCGATCTGTTCTTCGACACGGGCGGCCGCTGCCGCCGCGCTCGATGCAAGACGCTCGTCGGCGCCGGCAAGCGCCTGCTCGATTTCGCGGGCGTGCACGGCCAGCTCCTGACCGGTCTGGCGGGCGCGATCGGCGACCCGCTGCTCGGTGCTTGCAAAGGCGCCGACAATGGTCTGCGCATGCTCGCCGATCGTCGAGGTGCTGTCGGCGATGCGCGAAACCAGGCGCTGGTCGGCGTCGTCGAAGATGCGGGCGATTTCGGATGCCCGGCTGGACAGCGCGTCCGAACCCTCGGCGATGCGCGAGACCAAATGCTGGTCGGCGGCATCGAAGATACGACCGAGGTCCGACGCGCGGGCGGCGAGCGCCTCGGCGGATTCGCCGATGCGCATGCCGAGCCGCTGGTCGGCGCTTTCGAAGTTCCGCAGGATGTCGCCGGCGCGGGCGGCCAGCGACTGCGCCGTTTCCACGGCACGGGCGACCAGCTTCTGGTCGGCCGCGTCGAACGTGCCGGCAATCTCGCTTGCGCGGGCGGCCAGCTGATCGGCGGTTTCCTGGGCGCGGGCGGCAAGCTTCTGGTCGGCCATGTCGAAGGTGCCGGCGATCTCGCCGGCGCGGGCAGCGAGTTGATCGGCGGTTTCGTGGGCACGGGCCAGCAGCGAGCTGGAGGTGTCATCGGCGCGGGCGAGCAGGGCGTTCGACGTATCCTCCGCACGGGCGTGGAGGCGACGATCGGCCTCCTCGAAGGTGCGGGCGATGTCTTCGGCCCGGGCCAGCAGGGCGGCGGACGTCTGCTCGGCGCGCTCGGCGATCTTGCGATCGGCGTCGCTGAAAGCGGCACCGGCCTGTTCGTGCAGCGTGCTGGTGACTTCCAACACCTTTTCGCGCAATGCGCCGGCGACGAAGACAGCGCTCTTCTCGAGCACGTTGCGGACGTTGTCGACACCAGTCGAGAGCGCGCGCTCCATGGTGCCGGCGCGTTCCTCGATGATGCCGGTCTGGCGGCTGAACGCCTGCTCGATCTTGTCGACATCGGCGGCGATCGCGGCGGAAATGTCCGTGCTCCTGGCCGCGATCTGGTCGATGTGGCCGGACAGCGAACGATCGACCTCCTTGCGGCTTTCGGCGAGCTTGCCGAGATCATCTTCCAGCGCGCGGCTGAGCATGTTGCGGCCTTCGGACAACTTGCCGACATGTCCGGCGATGATATCGTCGATATCGCCGCGGCTTTCGGTCAGCTTCTGGAGGTCGGCTTCGAGAGCACGCTTGAGAATGTCGCGGCCTTCGGCGAGCTTCTCGACCTGGCCGGCGACCAGACCGTCGATGCTGGAGCGACTTTCAGCCAGCTTGGCAAGGTCTGCCTCCAGCGCACGCTTGAGGACATCGCGGCCTTCGGCAAGCTTCTCGACCTGGCCGGCGACCAGACCGTCGATGCTGGAGCGGCTTTCGGCCAGCTTGGCAAGATCGTCCTCGAGAGCCTTCGACAAGGTCGAACGCTCCTGCACAAGCCGTTCCGCATGATTGTTGACGTGGGTGCCGACAGTCTCAAGGTCGGCCTCAAGTGCCTTCGACAAGGTCGAACGCTCCTGCACAAGCCGTTCCGCGTGACTGCTGACGTGGCTGCCGACAGCCTCGAGATCGGCCTCAAGCGCCTTTGACAGTGTCGATCGCTCTTGGGCAAGTCGGTCCGAGTGGCTGTTGACAAGTCTGTTGACAGTTTCGAGATCGGCCTCCAGCGCGCGGGCGAACTGGGCGCGGTCGTCGACCAGCTTCTGGGACTGGTCGGCAACGGTGTTTCTGACCGTGCTGAGGTCGGCTTCCAATGCGCGGCGCAGGATATCGCGCCCTTCGGCGAGCTTCTCGACCTGGCCGGCGACCAGACCGTCGATGCCGGAGCGGCTTTCGGCCAGCTTGGCGAGATCGTCCTCCAGCGCCTTCGACAAGGTCGAGCGATCCTGAACCAGCCTGTTCATGTGGTCGGCGATGACGCTGTTCACATTCTGCAGATCGGCTTCCAGAACACGTGAGAGCTGCCCGCGATCCTCGGCCAGCCTGTCCGACTGGCTTGATATGACGTTCTTGATCGTATTGAGGTCGGATTCCAGCGCACGCTTGAGGATGTCGCGGCCCTCGGCGAGCTTCTCGACCTGGCCGGCGACCAGACCGTCGATGCTGGAGCGGCTTTCGGCCAGCTTGGCGAGGTCGGCTTCGAGCGTCTGCGACAGCAGGCCGCGGTCTTCCGCCAGGCGTCCCGAATGGCTGTCGATCAGCCCGCGTATCCCCGACAGGTCGCTTTCGAGCGAACGGCCAAGCTGCGTGCGGTCCTCGGCCAGTTTCGCCGAATGCGCCTCGATGAGGTTCTTGATACCGGCAATGTCGTTTTCCAGCGCCTTGGCGAGCACCGCGCGGCCCTCGGCGATTTTCTCGACCTGGCCGGCGACAAGGCCGTCAATGTCGGCGCGGCTCTCGGACAATTTGCCGAGATCGGCCTCCAAGGCGCGCGACAAAATGTTGCGGCCTTCGGCCAGTTTTCCAACATGCCCGGCCACCATTTCATCAATGATGGTACGAGCTTGCACCAATTTTCCGGAGTCTTCGTTGAGAGCCAGTGAGAGCCGGTTGCGGCCTTCTTCCAGCCTTTCGAGGTGGCTGCCGAGCGACGCATCGATGGCGGCACGCGATTCGTTGACCTTGCGCAGGTCTTCTTCGAGCGCACGCGCTATCAGGCTGCGGCCTTCGGCCAGCCTCTGCACCTGGTTGGTCACCGCCGCATCGATGCCGGCGCGGCCTTCGTCGAATTTCTCCAGGTCCGCTTGCATGGCTGCCGCCATGCGCTCGCGGCTCTCGGAGAGCTTGCGGCTATGGTTTTCGACGGCTTCTTCGATACCGACGCGCGCGTCGGCGAGCCGCTGGATGTCGGCATCGAAGGAGCGCGACACGACGTGGCGGGCTGCCTCCATGCGGCCGGCGAAATCGCTGGCGCGCGCTTCGAGCATGGAAGAGGTCGAGGTGACGATGTCGGCCATGTCGGCGCCGATCTGGGTCTTGCCCTGATCGATCATGGCCGACAGCGTGTCCTTGCTCTCGGCGAAGGTGTGGGCGATTTCGCGCGCGCGCTCGACCAGCGTTTCATTGATCTGGCGGGCGCGGGCTTCCAGCGCGGCATTGAGCTTCTGGGTGCCGGTGTCCAGCGCTTCGGCGCGGGTCTGAAATTCACTGATCAGCGCCTGGCCGCGTTCGGCCAAGGTGCGTTCGATGCCGTTGAGGCTGGCCTCGAACTCGGAATTGAGGGTGCGCGCGGCGCCGCCGAGCAGCGACACCATGCCGGTGGTGCGATCGTCGAGCAGGTCCGTCAACGAACGGGTCAAGCCGTCCGTGGTGTCCGTCAGCTTGGCGATACGGGTGTCGAGCAGGCTGGCGAAAGCCTCGCCGGAGGTTGAAAGCCTGTCGGTAATGTTGTCGAGCCGGCCCTCCACCGAATCGAAGATCGACATCGAGCTTTCGTTGATGCGGTCGATCAGCGTGTCGCCGGAATTGGTGATCGTCATCGACAGTTTGGTCGACGCGTTGAGGATGCTGTCACGGATGATGTCGCTTGCCGCGCCGATTTCATCGCGCAGCGTCTCGTGCGCGCCGGAGATCGAGGCGCGGACGCGTTCGGCATGGGTGACCACTGCTTCGCGTTCGCTGCCCAATCCGTCGACCAGCGACCTGATGCGGGTTTCGTTTTCCGAATAGGAGCGCTCGATCTGGTTGACCTCGCTGTGGACCAGCGTCTCCAGTTCGACGGCACGGGCAAGGGTCCGTTCGATGCCTTCGCCCATGGCAGCCACCTCGCGGCGGACGGCCTGGCCGATCATCATGACGCGATCCTGGGCCATGTTTTCCGGCTCGGTCAGGCGGAAGGCCACTTCCGTCATCGATTGCGCGGCGATGCGCATGTCCTGAGCGCGGCGAATCATCGTCGCGAAGGCCCAGAACAGGATGACAGGCACGATAGCCGCGACGGCAAGGCCGATCAGTTCGGGGCGGGCGAAGAACTGGTCCAGCGTGCGGATCCGCCAGATGCTCGGTCCAAAAAGCAGGTTCGCCAGTCCGCCGGCGCCCGCGATCCAGGCAAGCGAGACAAAGGCGATGACCCAGTAAATGGTGTTGGAGGCGCGCCTGTTCAGGCTGTGCAGAAGGGTCTTGTAATCTTTCTGACGATCGTCGTTGGCTGGCGCGAAGCCGGCGGGCTGGCCACCATTGCGCGTCTCAACCGGGCGAAGTTCGGCCGGCTTGGCGTTTGGCGCGGGCTTCGCGGCCTGGGGCTGATTGACGACGGGCGCCGGCTGCTGATTGCGTCCCTCGCGTGCCAGTTCGTCGGCCGCCTGTGATATCTGCGCTTCCAGATCTTCCATCGAGGCCGCGATATCGAGGTCGCCGCTATCGGTATCGCCGCTCAGGTCAAGATCGAGCGCTTTTTCGAGTTCCCTGGCTACGTCGCTGTCGAGAGTTCTGGTCGTTGTTGGTTTCTTCGCCATGCCTTCGCTACCCTGTACTAGCTGCCGCGGGGGCTTATAATTGTGCTTGTCTTACCCCCGCGCAGGAGGCTGAAAATGGACCCTCGTATCGTAATGACACAGGGGGGTAAAGAAAACATGCATTCCGCGGGATACGTAAAACTTTAAATATAAGGTTAACGGAAGCGTGATTTGGGCGCCGCTTTCGCAACATTTTTCCGGGCCATCCATTAACCCGTTGTCCACTGGATTCGCCTAGGTTTTCAGGCGACCGAAGAAAATGGAGTTCGAGTTCATGCGTGGCGAAAGCGGCATTGCCTTCTCAATGCCGGGGGGCGACGTATCGGGAACGAGGCAGTCCCGACCGGTCGATTTGGCACACCTTGCCCGGCAAACGATGGGCGACCGCGCCCTCGAGCAAGAGGTGCTGGCGCTGTTTGTACAGCAGGCACTGTCGGTACGCGACAAAATAGTCGATGCCGACATCAAGGACCGGCTCCTGCTGGCTCATGGTTTGAAAGGGTCGGCCCGTGGCGTGGGTGCCTTCGCCATCGCCGATTGCGTCACCGATATCGAGCATCGCCCGGAGGACGCCCAGACGCTCAAGCGGCTCGGCAGGCTGATCGACGAAGTGCGCGACTTCATCGCCGCCATCAATCGCTGATCCAGGTTTGCGACAAAAACGTCACGGAGCGCCGCTTTCGCACGGCAGTTGACTTGTTTGCCGGAGTGATTATCTCGGGCGAAACTCGCTTCCCCTCGGGCGAACTCCCTTCGTCCGGGGCGAAACTCCCTTCAGGTGACAAATGACCAAACTGACCTTCATCGCCCATGACGGCACACATTTCGACGTGGACGCCGAAAACGGCTCGACGGTCATGGAGAACGCCATCCGCAACGCTGTCCCGGGCATCGAGGCGGAGTGCGGCGGCGCCTGCGCCTGCGCGACCTGCCATGTCTATGTCGATGAGGCATGGACGGCCGAAGTCGGCGAGCCCGAGGCGATGGAGGAAGACATGCTGGACTTCGCCTACGACGTCCAGCCGAACTCGCGCCTGTCCTGCCAGATCAAGGTACGCGACGCGCTCGACGGCCTGATCGTCCGGGTGCCCGAGCGTCAGGGCTGAAGCCAGCACGGGCGATTTTTGCCGCTGACGCTTGGCAGCGGGCCGCTGGTCATGCAGTCTCGCCCGGACTTTCGCAGCGAGGCGCATCATGACCGGCATCATCAGCACAGACGTCCTCATTGTCGGGGCAGGGCCGGTCGGCCTGTTCGCCGTGTTCGAACTCGGCCTGCTGGACCTGAAATGCCACCTGATCGACATCCTCGACAAGCCCGGCGGCCAATGCGCGGAACTTTATCCGGAAAAGCCGATCTACGACATTCCCGGCTGGCCCTCGATCTCGGCGCAAGGGCTCGTCGACAAGCTGCTTGAGCAGGTCGCGCCGTTCCAGCCTGAATTCACCTATAACCGCATGGTCTCCAGCCTTGAGAAGCTGGAAGACGGCGGCTTTCGCGTCACCACGGACGAGAACGAGGTATTCGAGGCCAAGGTGGTGGTCATCGCCGCCGGCGGCGGCTCATTCCAGCCGAAGCGCCCGCCGATCCCGGGCATCGAACCCTATGAGGGCAAGAGCGTCTTCTATTCGGTGCGCCGGATGGAGGACTTCCGCGGCCATGACCTTGTCATCGTCGGCGGCGGCGACTCGGCGCTCGACTGGACGCTGAACCTGCAGTCGATGGCAAAGAGCGTGACACTGGTTCACCGGCGGGCCGAGTTTCGCGCGGCGCCCGACAGCGTCAACAAGATGTACGCCATGCAGGAGATGAAGCAGCTGGAATTCAGGGTCGGTCAGGTGACCGGGCTCACCGGAGCCGATGGCCAGTTGTCATCGGCCACCATCAAGGGCGGCCCGGATGGCGACGTCGAGGTGCCTTGCACCCGCATGCTGCCGTTCTTCGGACTGACCATGAAGCTCGGCCCGATCGCGGAATGGGGGCTCAATCTCCATGAGAACCTGATCCCGGTCGATACCGAGAAGTTCCAGACCTCGGTGCCCGGCATCTTCGCGGTGGGCGACATCAACTGGTACCCGGGCAAGCTGAAGCTGATCCTGTCGGGCTTTCACGAGGTGGCGCTGATGGCGCAGGCCGCCAAGCGCATCGTCAGCCCCGGCGAGCGCATCGTGTTCCAGTACACGACCTCGTCCACCAGCCTGCAAAAGAAGCTCGGCGTTTCCGGCTAGTTATTCCGCCAGGATCGGCGCCGGATCATCGACGTGGCCCCGAAGTTCTTTCTCGGGCATCAGCGTCAGCGTGACGAGACCCAATCCCAGAGTGCCGGCCGCGACGAGAAAGATCATCACGAAGGGTTGGGCCGATACGACATGTCCAGCCACCTGAACGCCTTCGCCGGCCAGCGGCAACCCAAAGCCAAGGGCGACCGCGCCGAGCATCGCCACCCCCAATGCACTGCCCAGCGAACGCAGAAAGGTAAGCACCCCCGTCGCCACGCCAAGATGCATGCGGTCGACGGCGTTCTGCACGGACACGGTGGTTACCGGAAATGTCGTGCCGGTTCCCAGCCCGATACAGATGGTCAGGGCTTCGACGACAAGCAGCGATGCATGGCCGGCGACAAAAGCCAGCAGGCCCGTGCACAGGATGGCGAAGACGACGCCGACCATGGCGATGCGCTTGTAGTGGGTGAAGCGTGGTATCAGGCGGCCGCTGGAAGCGGCGCCGCCCACCGTTCCAAGCAGAAGACCAAGCATTGCAATGCCCGACTCGCTGGCCGTGAGGCCGAGTATCGACTGCAGATAGACCGGCAGATACACGGCAAGGCCGACGCTGGAGGCCTGGAGCAGGAACATCGACAGGGTGCCGGCCAGGACGATCGGGTTGCCCAGCACCTCGAGCGAGATGAGCGGTTCAGCCGCCCGCATCAGCCGCAAGGCAAAGGCGCCCCAGAACAGCGCGGAGCACGCCAGGACGCCGATGACTTCCGGCGATAACCAGGGATAGGCACTGCCGCCCCAGTTCAGTGCCAGCAGCAACAGCGCCGTTGCCACGATCAGCAGCAATGCGCCGAGGCCATCGATGCTGTGGTTCTTGGCCGCGATGGGCAGCTTCTTGAGCGGCTTGTTGATGATCGCCATGGCAAGAAAGCCCAGCGGGATATTGATCCAGAAAATGAGAGACCAGTGCAGATGCTCAGCGAAGGTGCCGCCCAGCAGCGGCCCGGCGACGCTGGCAACGGCCCAGGTGCCGGAAAACCACGCCGCATAGCGCGCCCGCTCGCGCGGCGGGACGAGGTCTCCGACCACGGTCTGCGTCAGCGCGAAAAGACCACCGCCGCCGGCCCCCTGGATCGCGCGACCCAGGATGAGGACGAACATGTTGGGGGCCAGTGCGCTGACCAGCGATCCAGCAAGGAAGATGAGGATTGCCGCGTAGACGGTTGGCCGACGCCCATAGACGTCGGAAATCTTGCCGTAGAGCGGTGCCACGGCGGTTGCGGTCAAGAGGTAGCCGGTGACGATCCATGGCAGGTATTCGGCATGGCCGAGCAAGCGCCCGATGGTCGGCATGGCGGGCGCGACGATGGTCTGGTCGAGGGCTGCCAGCAGCATCGACAGGAGAACGCCGCCAATAATGGCGTTCTTTTCGCTTTCGCTCAGCGGCGCGCTCACGGCCGCCACGGCCTGCTTGTCGACAGCCTGGTCCATAAATCTTCTCGTCCATGCGCTTTGCGCTGCCGCATCACCATTGGGCTTGTCTGGTGCATCCGCGGCGTGATCGATCGTGATGCCCGTGCTTCTGGATTGTGCCCTTGGCAACCCTGGATATGTCGTTCCGTATAGGCCGATTTCGACGGTTGCTCGAAAAAATTCCAAGCTGGCACTACGCTTCCGCCCGGTTGGCTTGCACCCAGGCGAACGGAGGCGGCGAGGAGATTCAGGCCGGCGGCCGCAACTGGCCGCTCTCGATGCGCTCCATCCGGTAACGCAGCAGCCGCAGGATGCGGCTTTCGAAATTGGCGCCTTCGACACGGTCGAACCGCACCTGGTCCCTGTCGTGTTTGGCAAGCTCGGCCGCCGTGATCGCGGCGGCCCTGGCCTTTGCGGCGTCGCAATCCTTCTGCGGATAAGCTGCCTTCAGGGCGTCTTCCAGCGCGCGGCCGTGGTTCTGGGCTATCTCGACATGGCGGTCTTCATGGCGCTTGATGTCGGCGGACAAGGTATCCCAGAACAGCCGCACATCGGCGTCGGCTTTGCGCGGGCGGCGCCATTCGGGAAGGATCACCTTGACCTTGACGGTGACGACCGCGTC
Organism: Mesorhizobium sp. ESP6-5; assembly: GCF_020164695.1. NCBI lineage: Bacteria > Pseudomonadati > Pseudomonadota > Alphaproteobacteria > Hyphomicrobiales > Phyllobacteriaceae > Mesorhizobium > Mesorhizobium sp. ESP6-5. The sequence goes on along the minus strand of NZ_JAIUGR010000008.1, from coordinate 160,345 downwards.
GGCGATCCGGCAGGAGCCCGGCTGGCTGGCGTAGCTAATGCGTGTCGTGAAAGCCATCTGGGTGGCGCCAGGGTGGCGCGACCCCGTGCTTTTGACCTGGGGCCCGTGTTTGGCAAGTTGCTGCTCGATATCCTCCAGCGTTCTGCCGCCAATGGCGAAATAGCTGTATGTCTTCACCAGATTGGCCGCATTCGCCGGAACGGCGGCGGTAAGCAGCAGCGCGCACAGGGATCGTATCATCATGTTGCCTCTTCAATCACCTTGCTTTACGGCCTTCGCCGGCGCAACGGAATTGATCCAATGCGGATCACACATCGTTGATGGCATCTTGGTTGATGAGCCCATGGTTGAAGCGCAATGACGGCGGGGCGATGGCAATTGGCGCATGGACGCCATCTCGAGCTTGGCGGCAAGGCCGTGGTCGTCGGCATCCTCAATGTCACACCCGACAGCTTCTCCGATGGCGGCTTGTTTGATGCTCCTGAACCCGCGCTCGTCCAGGCGCGCCGCATGATCGGGGAAGGAGCCGCCGTCATCGATGTCGGCGGAGAATCGACCCGCCCGGGCGCCGCCGCGATATCGGCCAGCGAGGAGCAGGCCCGTATCCTGCCCGTGATCGAGGCGTTGGCGCAGGTCGGCGACGTGCTGATTTCCGTCGACACCTATCGTGCCGACACCGCGCGGCTCGCCGTCAAGGCCGGTGCGCATATCGTCAACGATGTCTGGGGTCTGCAGCGTGAGCCCGACATTGCGCGGGTGGCGGCCGAAACCGGCGCCGGGCTTGTCATCATGCATACTGGACGGGATCGCGACAAGCTGCCCGATGTGATCGCCGACCAGCTGGCGTTCCTGGGAAAATCGCTTGAGATCGGGCGCGGGCAAGGTGTCGCCGACGGCCATATCGTGCTCGATCCCGGCTTCGGCTTCGCCAAGGAGACGGCGGAGGAAAACCTCGATCTGATGGCACGGTTTGCCGAGCTTGGCGCGCTCGGCTTCCCGCTGATGGCCGGTACGTCGCGAAAGCGTTTCATCGGCACCGTCACCGGCCGCGACGCCGCTGATCGGGCGGCCGGCACGGCGGCGACCAGCGTCATTCTCCGGCTCAAGGGCGCGCATCTGTTTCGCGTCCATGATATCGCAATCAACGTGGACGCGCTGGCGGTGGCGGATGCTATGCTGGCGCGGGAAACCGGATCGGAACGCTGAGCCATGTATGTCATCCGCATGAAGAATTGCGCCTTCTTTGCCCGGCACGGCGTGCTGGACGAGGAAGAAGCGCTGGGGCAGCGCTTCTACGTCGATGCCTCGCTCACCGTCGAGCCGGGACGCGCGCTCGTCGATGACGCCATCGGGGAAACCGTCAATTACGGCGTCGCCTTCACCGTCATCGAGGAGATCATCACGGGACACCGGCGCTGCCTGATCGAGGCGCTGGCCCTGGAAGTCGCGAAGGCTCTCACCGGGCGCTTTCCCCAGATCCGGAAAGCCGAGGTCACCGTTCGCAAGCCCAATGCGCCGGTGCCTGGCGTGCTCGATTACGTCGAGGTGACCGTTGTCTGGCCCGAGTAACACCGTCTATCTGAGCCTCGGCGGCAATCTGGGCGATCCGGCGGCGTCGATGGGAGCGGCGTTGCGCCTCCTCGACGCCGATCCCGATACCGACATGGCCGCCGTCTCCTCGCTCTACCGGACACCGCCCTGGGGCAAGCTCGACCAGCCGGATTTCCTCAACGCGGCCGCCGAATTGTCGACGCGGCTGTCGCCGCGGGCATTGCTCGACCTCTGCCTCGATGCCGAGCGAAAGCTCAAACGCGTGCGCGAGGAGAGGTGGGGGCCGCGCCTCATCGACATCGACATCCTGGTGTTCGGCGACCGCATCATCCATGAAATGGGCCTGGAAGTGCCGCACCCGCGCATGCTGGAGCGCGCCTTCGTGCTGGCGCCGCTGGCCGAAATCGCGCCGGATCTTGCCGTCGGCGGCAAACGCGTGGCCGATCGCCTGAGCGCGGTCGATGCGGCCGGCATCGAGCGGCTGCCATCAGGCCGCGACTGGTGGCGGCGCTAAATCGCGGATCAGCCGGAGAAACCACCGTCATCCAGGAATGCTTTTTCCTCAGCCGTGGTCTCGCGGCCAAGCATCCGGTTGCGGTGCGGAAAGCGGCCGAAGCGCTGGATGATGTCGCGGTGCTCCAGCGCGTATTTCAGATTGAACTCGGCCCTGGCGGTATGAAGTTCGACCGACCGCTCCTGGTCCGCAAGATTTTCCGAATGTTCGAACGGCAAATAGAGGAACACACGCACTTCCGGTTCCAATGCCAGATCGTGGCCGGCATCGACCGCTTTTTGCGCAAAATGCTTTGCCAGTGGGTCGGTTGCAAACATGTGGCCGGTGCCGCGAAAGCAATTGCGCGGGAACTGGTCGAGCAGGATCATCAGCGCCAGCGAGCCCTCGGCATGGCTTGACCAGACATCGCATTCACGGCGCGCTGCGGCGTAGTGGAGATCGAGGAAGCGGTCGCGGAAATCGGCATCGAAAGCGTCGTTCTTCTCGAACCAGGCATCCTCGCCGGCGTCGCGCCAGAACTTGGTGATCGACAGGGCTCTGCTGTCCAATTCCATGCCTAACTCCCTCAATCCGCCGATTCGGATTTATGCAGGACGCCGGCCGTTTCCTCGTTGAGCGCCTGGCCAGGACGGCGGGGCGTGGAGAGTGGGGTCGGGATCGGCGTACCGATATTGCCTTTCAGGAAACGCTGTCCCGAGCGGATGCCTTCGGCGAGCTGGGTCTCGAACCGGGCCGTGTCGCGGCGCCTGACGTCCTCGATCGTTTCGGCGACGTCCTCGGGATCGACGCCCAGCGCCTCGAGGGTCGAGCCACCAAAGACGAGCGCCGATTCGAAGGTTTCGCGCAGCTGATAATCGACGCCGGCGCGGATGAGCTGCAGCGCCGTGCCGCGGTCGAACGCACGGGCCAGCACCGTAAGCAAGGGGAACTCAGCCTTGACAAGTTCGGCGATGCGGATGGCGGCGTCGGGCTTGTCGACACAAATGAGCACGGCCCGCGCCCGGCCGGCCCCGGCCGCGTGCAGGATATCCAGCCGCGTGCCGTCGCCATAATAGACCTTGAAGCCGAAATCGGCGGCCGCCTGGATCATCTCGACATCGTTGTCGATGATCGAGACGTCGATGCCGCGCAAGAGCAGGGGTTGGCTGGCGATCTGGCCGAAGCGGCCAAAGCCGATGATCAGCACGCTGCCGGACAGGCCGTCGGCGACTTCGACGCCGTCCAGCGACTGCTCGTCCCGTGGCGTGAAATAGCGCAAGGCGATGATCGCCAGCGGCGTCAGCACCATGGAGATGATGACTATCGCGGTCAGCGTTGCGTTTGCCTGGCCGTCGATGATGCCGACGGCGGCGGCCGCGGAATAGAGCACAAAGGCGAATTCACCGCCTTGCGCCATGAAGACCGCGCGCTCCAGTGCCTCGCGGTGGCCTGATTTCAGGATGCGGGCGACAATGTAGATGCCGAAAGCCTTCATCACCATGTAGGCCACGACGTAGACGGCGATCAGCTTCCAGTTCGCGGCCACCACGTGCAGATCGAGCGACATGCCGACCGCCAGGAAGAACAGGCCGAGCAGGATGCCGCGGAACGGCTCGATGTCAGCTTCAAGCTGATGGCGGAAGGTCGATTCCGAGAGCAGCACGCCGGCCAGGAACGCGCCCATCGCCATCGACAGGCCGCTGAGCTGCATGGCAAGCGCCGATCCGAGCACGACCAGCAGAGCCGCAGCCGTCATCACTTCGCGCGCACGGGCATCCGCCAGGATGCGGAAGAAGGGGTTGAGGAGGTAGCGTCCCGCCACCACCAGGCCGATGATCGCGGCGAGGCCGATGCCGACCTCGGTCAGCCGCTCCGACAGGCTGGTACCGGCACCGCCCGGCGCCAGGAAGGCGATCAAGGCGAGCAGCGGCACGATGGCCAGGTCCTCCAGCAGCAGGATGGAGACGATGCGCTGGCCCTTGGGCGCGGCGATTTCGCCGCGTTCTTCCAGAAGCTGCATGACGATGGCCGTCGAGGTCAGCACGAAACCGGCGCCGGCGACGAAGGATTGCGCGATCGGAAACCCTCCGGCCATGCCAACACCAGTCAAGAGCACCGCGCAGACGCCGACTTGAAGGGCGCCCAGCCCAAAGATCTCGCGGCGCAGGCCCCAAAGCCGCGACGGCTGCATTTCCAGGCCGATGATGAACAGGAACATGACCACGCCGAGTTCGGCGACATGGAGGATGGCTCCCGATTCGGAAAAGACGCCGAGGCCGAACGGACCGATCACCACGCCGGCGGCCAGGTAACCGAGAATCGAACCGAGACCCATGCGCTTGAAGATCGGGACGGCCACCACGCCCGCCGCCAGCAATGCCACCACCTGAATGAGATCGCTGCCCGCTGCCTCTGCCGCCATGATCTGTCCCTTTGTCGTATAGCACTCCTTGCATGCAGTGGGAGCGGGAGGCAAGGGCGGGAAGCCTGCCAGGAAAGGTGGGGTGCTGTCGGTGCGACTCCCCCGGAGGAACAACGGTCTCCCCTTGTCTGCGGGACGTTCGGCGTATATATCGGCTACATGCTTGACCGTTCGTCCCAGCCGTCTTCGCCGTCCCATATCCCGATGGATGCGCTCAGCGAAGTCCTGCAAGACTTTCGCCTGAGTGGCGTGAACTATGGCCGCTGCGAGCTCCGACATCCATGGAGCATAGAATTTCCGCGACAATCGCTGCTTCGTTTTCACTTTGTCGGCCAGGGTCCGTGCTGGATTCACACCGAAGCGCAGGGCTGGCAAGAGTTGCGCGATGGCGATCTGGTGCTGCTGCCGCAGGGCATCGCCCATCGGCTGGCGAGTGCGCCGGACGTGGTGGGCGACTCGCTCGAGGGCTGCCAGGTGATCAAGTTAGGGGGCAATGTCTGCGAAGTGGTGCGGGAAGGAACGGGCGCGACAAGCACCCTTTTCTGCGGCTCCATGGCCTTGGACTCCTGTGCGCTCAATCCATTGATCACGTTGATGCCGGCTGTCATCAAGGGTTGCGACGTGGCCGGCAATGACCCGGTCGTTGGTCCTTTGCTGGCGGCCATGACGACGGAGGCCGCGCAACCGCAGATGGGCAGCGCCACCATCTTGTCGCGAATGGCGGATTTGCTGACAGCCCGGCTCATCCGCTGTTGGGTCAATTGCAACGGAGCCTCGACCACAGGTTGGCTCGCAGCCATCCGCGATCCCCATATCGGCCGCGCACTGGCAGCCATGCATCGAGACCCCGGCCACGACTGGACGCTGGGAAGCCTTGCAAGCGTGGCAGGCCAATCGCGATCTATTTTCGCCGCGCGTTTCAGCGCTGTATTGGGCGAGGGTGCCGCACGCTATCTCGCTCGCCTGCGCATGCAGCTTGCCCGCGAGTTGTTGGGGCAGAGCGGTTTGTCGGTTGCCGAGGTCGCTACTCGTTTGGGCTATGATTCCGAGGCATCCTTCGCTCGCGCGTTCAAGCGCATCACCAATGTCTCGCCGGGAATTGTGCGTCGCACAAATCCCGGACGAATAGACATGAATTTCGGATTTTAAGACACATATCATCCGACAGAACTCGTCTATCAAGATCTCCAAACTTTGGAGATCTTTCCGTGACAGACACAACATTACAGCTTGAAGACGCCGCGATTGGCCTTGATGCCGACACGCCGGCCGCGTGGAGCGCAGCCACCTGGTTTGCGGTCATTTCACTGGCGGCCACCAGCTTTGCCCTGGTGTCAGCCGAATTCCTGCCCGCAGGCCTGCTGACGCCAATGGCGCGCGATCTCGGTATCAGTGAGGGAACGGCCGGACAGGTCGTCACCGCCACCGCTTCCGTCGGCGCCGTGACGGCCATGTTGAGCAATGTTCTTATCGGCCGACTGAACCGCAAGACGGTGCTGGTCGGTCTCATGGCTTTGGCGGTGGCTTCCAATATTCTTGCGGCGCTGGCACCCAATTTCTGGCTGTTGTTGTTGGGCCGGGCCGGGCTGGGGATCGCTCTCAGCGCTTTCTGGGCACTTTCGGTTGCCGTCGTGGCGAGGCTGGTCGGCGCCAATGCGACAGGCCGGGGCATGGCTATCGTTACCCTCGGCGTCTCGCTCGCCACCATTGCCGCGCCGTCCTTGGGGGCGTTGATCAGCGACTGGCTGGGATGGCGCAGCGCCATGGCCATGACAGCGGGGCTGGCCGTATTGGCCATGTTGGCGCAGTTGCTCAGCCTGCCGACCTTACCGGCGACAACAAGCAACAGTCTTGCAGACGTGTTTCGGCTTACACGGCGGCGCGGCATTCAAATCGGCATGCTGGCCATTGTCTTGCTGATGACGGGGCATTTTGCTGGTTCTGTCTATGTGCGCCCCTTCCTCGAACACGTCACGCTGCTTGCAACCGGTCCAATTGCCCTGGCTCTGCTTGGGTTTGGCATCGCCGCTGTGATCGGCAACATTGCCGGCGGCCGCATGGCCGATGCCAATATTCACATGGCTCTCGTGGTCACCGCGGCGTTAATGGCGGTTGCGGCGCTGGCCTTGGTGCTTTGGGGCGTGCACATTGGCGTTGCCTTCGGATTCGTCACGCTTTGGGGCTTCGCCTTCGGCATGGGGCCGGTGGTGCTGCCAACCAATCTCTCGCGTGCGGCACCTGACGCGCTGGAAGCAGCGGGCAGCCTGATGGTCGTCTCTTTCCAGGTTGCCATCACGATCGGCGCGGTTGTCGGTGGCTATGTCGTGGACACCTATGGTGCCACGGCGCCGTTGACCGTTACGGCCATCCTTGCTGCATCGACAGCTGTGCTCGCTCTGCTGCAGCCTCGCGGTTGAACTTTGCTCCAGCTGACATCGAACTCGAACGCCGCAATGTTGCAGGCTCTTTACACAAGTTTACGCCATGCACGCGTTGCTTGTTGCCGCAATCGAAGGCTAAGCACGCTCGGCTTCGGCCACTGGGGGTGAGCGGCGATCAAGTCGCACCCTTTTGAGGAGATGACTGACATGAAGAAGTTTTTGCTCGTTGCCGCCGGGCTGGCGGTGCTTGCCGGCTCGGCCTGTTCGAAGGCGCCGGAATGCACGACCGAGATCGCGACCAAGAAGGCGCAGGACATGGCCGCTGCGCTGCAGGAGGCGATCACCAAGGATCCGTCCAAGGCGGCTGACCTGACCGCCAAGGTTCAGGCGGTGACGACCAAGTACCAGGGTTCCACGACCCTGGCCGATGCCTGCAAGGCGTATGACGAGCTGACCAAGGCGATCAAGGGCTGACGCCTGGTTCGTCCGTTTCCAAGGAGGCGGTGGCGATGGGCCGCCGCCTCTTTGTTTTGTGGGGTTCGAAAATCCCAGGAAAAGTGTTTTTCCGTCCGGAATAGCGTAAAAAAATAGAGGCGAGGGTGCGCTCAGTTCGGCGCGATGGAGCCGACTTCGACGGCATCGACGCGCTTCAGGCTCATGCCGATGACGGGCACCAACTGGTCCTGAACGCGCACGGCAACCGTCACGGTCATGGAATTGTCGTCGGGAATGCGGGCCTGCATGACACCGCGCAATTGGTTGCGGTTGATGGTGAAGACCACCTTGTGGGCGTCGACGACGTTGCCGCCGATGATATCGAGGCCGGCGCCGGCAGCGCCACCCATGAAGGAACCCTTGTAGTCGCGGCCCTTGCGCTCGATCTTGGCCGACATGGGCTGGGTGAACATGCCGACCCGGCAACCGCCGTCCAGTGTCATGCCCATCTTGCCGTCCGGCGTGGAGCCGGTGAAGCTGCAGTTGAATTTCGTGCCCTTGTATTTGCCGGCGACGATTTCGCCCGGGCCAACCCATTTGCCTTCGGCCGACTGGAAAAACTGCTTGTCCGGTTCCGTGGCAGAGGCCGCCGAGGCAATGCCGACGACAGCTGTGATCACCGTCGCCAGGGGCAGGACGCTGGACAGAATTACGCTTTTCATCGACGACACCCGGCAACAACGAGGCTGTTTGAAACCGGTTCGACCATGAAGAAGATTGGTTAATGCTTCGTCACCGCGGGCCCTCGAAACAGCAGTCCGATCATCGTCCCGAAGAGCTGGACGCTATTTGCCGGAGCCGGCTGTTTCGGCGTCTTTCTTGGCTGCGAACGACGTCAATGCTGCGAGGAAATCGCCCAGCCCCGGGCGCCTGGCAGCGCTGAAGGGCAGGGGGCGCGCCGTCTCCATCGCGGCGATACCGATGCGCGCCGTCATCATGCCGTTGACGACGCCTTCGCCCAGCTTTGCCGAGAGGCGGGCCGCCAGGCCGTGGCCGACGATCTGCTGGACGAAACTGTCGCCGATGGCGATCGAACCGGTGACAGCCAGATGCGCCAGTACGCTGCGCGCCAGGCGAAAGAAACCCAGCGTTCCGGGCCGTCCGCCATAGAGTTCCGACAGCCGGCGGATGAGGCGCCCGGCCTCGAACACGACATAAGCGACATCGACCAGCGCGCGCGGGCTCACCGCCGTCACCAGCGAGACCCGCTTCGCGGCCTCGAGAATCATCACCTTGGCCCTGACATCAAGGGGCCCGAGGATTTCCGCCTCCGCCAGGCGCACCAGATTGGCGCCGTCGATAATCTCGCCGCGCAATTCAGCCAGCGCGCGCCGGCCGGCAGCGGTCTCGGGTTTGGCCGCGACAAAGGCCGACAACTCGTCGACCACCGCGCGTGCCGCCTTCGGATCGTCGCGCGCGATGGCATCGAGCGCGCGCTTCTGCAGCTTTTCGACCTCGGCGAGGCGGGCGATGGCCAGGAACTCGCGAATCAGGATTACCAGCAGCGCCAGCAGCGCAATCGCCGCCATCCCGGCGGCCAGCCAGCCCAGCCATTCGGCGCGGGCAAAGAGATCGCGTATCAACTGGTCGGTCCACAGGCCGACAGCCAGCGAAACCAGCACGCCGAAGGCGCCGAAGAAGATGCTGCCGAGAACCGAGCGCCTTCTGGGGGCGACCGATGGCGGCGGCTCGGCGGCAATAACGTCCGGTTCGTCGAAAACGTCGACCTCCGCCGGGATGACCAGCGCCACATCGGCCTTCATGGAGCGCGGTCTGCGCGACGGTTCGGTCTGGCGTGCTTGTGGCGCGTCTTGTTTCGGCGCGGCTTCCGGCTCGATGCGGAATGCCGCCGGTTTGCGGGGCGCGGTCATGCCAGATGGTCTCCGATCAGGAACTGCAAGGCGCGGTCGAGCCTGATATGGGGCAGCGACAGCGTGACACCTTCGGCCGTGCGTTCGAGTTTCGGCGGACGGAACCGGACGAAGCGGATTGCCGGGTCCGTGGAGTCCTGCCTGTGATCCGGCCCCGAAAGGTCGAAAACAGCATCAATGTTCTCCGGCAAATCACCAGGAAATATAGCTGTTTCCGTCTTTCCGTCGAATGTTTCACCATCGATCTTCTCGCCGGCGATCGGCGTGCCGATGATAACAGGCAATGTCTCGCGGCCCTGCTTGACGGTGCCTTCGCGGGTGGCGCGCACCGCCGCCATGGCGACGACGTCGACATCGGCGCCGGTGAAATTTGCCCGCGCCACGGCGCGGTCGGCAAGGCGCCGTACGATCGCCTGCAACCGGTCATGGCTTTCGTGGTGCAGATGATCGGCCTTGGTCGCCGCGACCAGGATGCGGTCGATACGCCGGGAGAACAGGTCGGTTATGAAGCTGCCCCGGCCGGGGCGAAAACAGCTGAGGATCTCGGTGACGGCGCGCTCCAGGTCGGCCATGGCACCAGGCCCGGCGTTCAGCGCCTGCATGGCATCGATGAGCACGATCTGGCGGTCCAGGCGCGTGATGTGCTCGCGGAAGAACGGTTTGACGACATGCGTCTTGTAGGCCTCGTAGCGCCGTTCCATCATGGCGTGCAACGAGCCGTTGCGCGCGCGCCTGTCGCCCAGGCCGGCCAGCGGCGCGAAAGTCAGCGCGGGCGAGCCTTCGAGATCGCCGGGCATCAGGAAACGGCCGGGCGGCAAGGTCGAAAGCGCCCGTTCGTCGAGCTTGCATGCCTTGAGATAGGCGGCGAAGCTTTCAGCCAGCCGGCGCGCCGTCATTTCCTCGGCGTCGGCATTCGGGTCGATTTCCGCCGAGATCGCTCGCCAGGCCAGCGAAAGATCCTCGCGCACCGGCAGCGTGGCCATTTCGAGGGCTTCGCGCGAAAAATCGGCGAAGGATTTGCCGAGCAGCGGCAGGTCGAGCAGCCATTCGCCGGGGTAATCGACGATGTCGACCGACAGCTTGCCCGACGAGAACATGCGGTTCCAGCCGGAGGCCGATTCATATTCGATCGTCAGCCGCAGTTCCGAAATGGCGCGGGTCGAGTCCGGCCAGACGCGATCGTTGACCAAAGTGGCGATGTGGTCCTCATATTGAAAACGCGGCACGGCGTCGTCGGGCTGCTGTTCGAGGAAGGCGCGCGCGATACGCCCCGACTTCTGCGCCTCGAACAGCGGCAGACGTCCACCGTGGATCAGATTGTGGACGAAGGCCGAGATGAAGACGGTCTTGCCGGCGCGGGAGAGACCCGTGACACCCAGACGCAGCGATGGAGAAAAAAGTCCGGTGGCACGTCCCGAAAATGTGTCGAGGGCAATTCTTGCCTCGTCGGTGAAGGTGGTCAGCGATGATGCCAAAACATGATCTCTCGGGCTTGCGTCAGCCCGATATAGGCGCTGGAACCCGGCTTTGAAATGGCGCTGGAAATCGGCATCAGGGATCTGCCGGTGTCAGGAACGCTTCGAGATAACCCGCTCCCTGGGTCGCTTTCGCCAGATCGCCGGGGAAACGGACGACCGCGAGGCCCGTGGTTGGAAAGCCGTGATTGAGCATTGCCCGCTCCGGCTCGCCGCCATCGCCCGAAACCGCCATGGCGAGATCCTCCGTCATCGGGTTGTGGCCTATGACCAGCAATGAACCGGGTCCGCCATGATCCCGGACGAGGCGGAGATAGCAGGCCGCGTCCTCGCTGTAGAGCGCGTCCAAAAACAGCACCTTGCCTGTGTCGGTCTGGCCGGCCAGACCCTCGAGGGTTTCCCTGGCGCGTTTGGCGTTGGAACACAGCGTCAGGTCCGGCACATAGGAGCGGGAACGCATCGCGGTCCCCATTTTTTCGGCATCGGCGCGGCCGGATGCGTCCAATGGACGATCGAAATCACGCATGCCTGGCAAGGCCCAACCGGCCTTGGCGTGTCGCAACAGATAAAGCCTGCTCACCCAACCTCCAACGGTGCCCGAGAGCTGAAGTCCTGCCGCGATTAGCCACGAGAAAAGCCGCACGCACAATGGTGCGCGTGCTTCAGCGCGGCGAATCACTTGCAGGGCGATGGGCGAGGATCGTCGTACTTTCGCCATCAAAACAGATTTATGCCGCTCCGGAGAAGGCTGGAGACGCACTTTAACAATTGCGTGAGTCGGTGGCTGATTGCGCTTGTGCAGGCGTCTGGTGGCGAATATATAGGCGCCAAATTTGGGGCTGTTGGGTGAGTCGAATGAACGACATCGTTACCGCCGATTACGTACCCTCCGAAGACGAGCCGTTCATGAACGAACGGCAGAAATCCTACTTCCGCCAGAAGCTCGTCACCTGGAAAAATGACATCTTGCGCGAGGCGCGCGAGACCCTCGAAATCCTGCAGCAGGAAAACGCCAACCATCCCGACCTCGCCGACCGCGCCTCTTCGGAAACCGACCGCGCCATCGAGCTCAGGGCCCGCGACCGTCAGCGGAAACTCATCTCAAAGATCGATTCGGCGCTGCAGCGCATCGATGAAGGCACTTACGGCTATTGCGAAGAAACCGGTGAGCCGATCGCCTTGAAGCGGCTCGACGCGCGCCCGATCGCCACCTTGTCGATCGAAGCGCAAGAACGGCATGAGCGCCGTGAAAAAGTCTATCGCGACGACTGATGGACCGCCTTTGCATTGATTTCCAAATGGCCGGTTATCCGGCCATTTCTGTTCGATGCGTGCCACCTTCAATAGATTTGAACACGCTTGAACGCCGGCCAGCCTAGTCACTGGCAGGCGACAGTTCATCTCTTGACCTAGGCGCAGTTCATCTCTTTTGGCTTGAAAGTTCGCCCAACAGCCTGGTCATTTCATCGTCGAGCGAGGGCGGCGCCTTGGCTGCCGGTTTGCCCACCGGGCCGCCGGAGCGGGGCTGGTCGAGCGAAACCTCGAGTTCTTTCATCAGCGTGTCGTCGATGCTGTCCTGCGTCGGCGGTGGCGGCGTGTGCCTGGCGGCATTGACGTTGGCGGAGCCATAGGCAGGCAGCGGCGTGACATTGGTCGATTGATAGGTTTGCGCCGCTGGTTTCGGTGCGGGCGCCGGAGCCGGTGGTGGCGCCGCCGGACGCTGGCGGGCAGGCTGTGCCATGGCCACCGGCTGCGGAGCGGGTGCTTGTCTCGGAGGCACGGGAGCGGGCTGCGGCGACCGAGGCTTCGCAGCCGGGGCGGCGGCGGCCGGGACAGGCTGCAGGCCGCCATCTCCAGTCAACGCCGGACGGCGCGGCGCGGCGAGGCGGATGTCGCGTTCGACAACGACGTCGGTCGGGCCGCCGATCAGAAGCAGATGTTCGATGTCGTCGCGTCGCACCAGCACCAGTCGGCGATGGCTGTCGACGGCGGTTGCGTCCATGACGGCGAGCCGCGTCTTGCGGTTGCGGCCGCCGGCGACAAACGTGCCGAAGGTCAGGTTGCGCACCAGCCTGACGATGATGAGAACGATGACCAGCAGGATCAGCGCCGCGAAGGTCCACAGGAGTGCCGCCGCATAACCGGGACCCGCCACGCTATCCAGCCACTGCATTGGTTTCCCCCGATCGGTTTGGAAAGTGGACGCGACACTAGACCGTTGCGACTGGCTACCGCAAGTTGCCTTCACTCATCGTGAACAGCTTGAAACACAGGGAAGGCCAGCCGACAGCATTTTTATCCGACATTTGCGGCCCGGGCCTTTTCCAGACCAGGAGAATGTGATTCAACCGGCTAAAGCGCGTCGCGCTGAAACGGATTCATGCGACGCGTTTCAGGTCCGTGTTTTTCATGCATGTCGTTTTCCCAAAACCGAAGTCATTTTTGGGCGACATGCATTGGGGGCGGGTGTCGGAACATCGGATTTCATGAGCAGGGGGCATATGGCCAAGGAAGCGCGCGGCGATTTCTATCCGGCACCGATCGTCGACCAGAATACGCGACCGGGCGCGGTCACCCGGCTTATCATCTTCATCGTCGTCCTGACGGGCGCCGCAATCGTCTTCGGCCTTTTCCGCGAGCGCCTCGGCGATCCGTTCCTGCTCGGCATGCTCGGCGTGCTGGCGATGATCGGTGTCGGCTTCCTGTTCGCGACCGCGATCGGCTTCGTGCAGATCACACCGCGCTCGACGGGCGACGAACTGTCCAAGGCCTTCGTCGATTCGATGTCGCAGGGCCTGCTGGTCACGGACACCAAGGGTCGCGTCGTCTACGCCAACCGCGCCTATGCCGATATGACCGGCGCCTCATCGGCCGCCGACCTGAAGACGGTCGAAGGATTGCTCTCCGATGTCCCCGAAGCCTCGGTGACCATTTACCGGCTGGCGTCCGGCTTGCGTGACGGGCAGCCGGGCGACGGCGAGTTCCGGCTCGCGCAATCGATCCGGCCCGGCGCCGAACCGGGCGCGCGCTGGTACCGGGCACGCGCCCGCGCGTTCAGCGTTCCGGGCCAGCGGCTGCCGATGCTGGCCTGGCAGCTCGCCGACATTTCGCAAGAGCGGGCCGAGCAGGAGCGTTTCTTCCTCGATCTGCAGAAGGCAATCGACCACCTCGACCACGCGCCGGCCGGCTTCTTTTCGGCCGACCAGGACGGCCGCGTCACCTACATCAACGCCACGCTCGCCGGATGGCTGGGCATCGATCTCGCCAGCTTCACCCCCGGCGCCGTCGCCTTGCCCGATATTGTTGCCGGCGACGGCATGGCGCTGGTGCGCTCCGTCAAGGCGGACCCCGGGACGACGCGCAATGCGGTCATCGATCTCGACTTGACGACGATGACCGGCGAGGCGCTGCCGGTGCGCTTCATGCATCGCGTTTCGGCCAGCCGTGAGGGCGTCGGCGGGCCAACCCGCACCATCGTGCTCAACCGCACACAGGGCGAGGATGCCTCGGCCGACCTGCGCGCCTCGGAAGTGCGCTTCACCCGCTTCTTCAATTCGACGCCGATGGCGATTGCCGGTGTCGATGCCAGCGGGCGCATCCTGCGCACCAACGCACCGTTCCTGTCGCTGTTTTCCTCGGTCGTCGACCGCGATGCCGTGGATCGCCGCGTGCGGCTCGACACGGTGATCCATGACCGCGACCGGCCGGCCTTTGCCGCGGCTTTCGAGAAAGCCCGGCAGCGGCAGGCCGACATCGATCCGATCGAGACCGTGCTGCCCGGCAATGATGAGCGGCATATCCGTTTCTACGTCAACGCCGTGGCCGATGGCACCGGCGGCGAAGGAGCCGAGGAAGCGGCCATCGTCTACGCCGTCGAGACGACCGAGCAGAAGGCGCTCGAAGGGCAGATGGCGCAAAGCCAGAAGATGCAGGCCGTCGGCCAGCTCGCCGGTGGCATCGCGCACGACTTCAACAATGTGCTGACCGCCATCATCATGGCGTCCGACCTGCTTTTGACCAATCACCGGCCATCGGATCCGTCCTTCCCCGACATCATGAACATCAAGCAGAACGCCAATCGCGCGGCCTCCCTGGTCAGGCAGTTGCTGGCCTTCTCGCGCAAGCAGACGCTGCGGCCGGAAGTGCTGAACCTCACCGACGTGCTCGCCGATCTCAGGATGCTGCTTGCCCGGCTGGTCGGCAACGACATCAAGCTCAAGGTCGATCACGGCCGCGACCTGTGGCCGGTCAAGGTCGATATCGGGCAGTTCGAGCAAGTGGTGGTCAACCTGGCGGTCAACGCGCGCGACGCGATGCCGGCGGGCGGCGATCTCACCGTGCGCACCCGCAACGTGACCGCCGAGGAATGCAAGAGCTTTCCCTATCGCGAACTCGCGGCCGCCGACTATGTGGTGGTCGAAGTCGAGGATACGGGTTCAGGCATCGCGCCCGACGTGCTGAAGAAGATCTTCGAGCCGTTCTTCACCACCAAGGAGGTCGGCAAGGGCACGGGCCTTGGCCTGTCCATGGTCTACGGCATCATCAAGCAGACCGGCGGTTTCATTTTCTGCGATTCCGAAGTCGGCAAGGGGTCCACCTTCCGCATCTTCCTGCCGCGTCACATCGTGGAAGCGAAAACGGCAGCCGAAGCCGGTGAAGCGCCGGCGGCAGCGGCAGTCAAACTGGCCGATAGCACCAAGGATCTGTCCGGGTCGGCGACGGTCCTGCTGGTCGAGGATGAGGATGCCGTGCGCATGGGCGGCATGCGGGCACTGACCTCGCGCGGCTATACCGTTCACGAGGCATCCTCGGGCGTCGAGGCGCTGGAAGTGTTCGAAGCGCTGGGCGGCAAGGTCGACATCGTCGTTTCCGACGTGGTGATGCCGGAAATGGACGGGCCGACCCTGCTCGGTGAGTTGCGCAAACGCCAGCCGGACATCAAGTTCGTTTTCGTCTCCGGCTATGCCGAGGACGCTTTCGCCAGGAACCTGCCGGCGGAGGCGCATTTCGGCTTCCTGCCAAAGCCGTTCTCGCTCAAGCAACTGGCCACGATCGTCAAGGATGTCCTTGAATCCTAGGTGCTTCCAATGCCGCGCTCTTGCACAACGCCGTAACAACGCCATGATTGTTGAAAATACAGCAGGCGGGCTTGGGGGAGCGGCTGTTGACGCCACACATCGAGGCAGGCAAGGGCGATTACGCCGACACGGTTTTGTTGCCGGGCGACCCGCAGCGCGCGGAGTGGATGGCGCAGACATTCCTGGAGGCATCGCGCTGCGTCAATCGCCGACGCGGCGCTCTCGGCTTTACCGGCTTGTTTCGCGGCAAGCCTGTCAGCATTCAGGCGACGGGCATCGGCGTTTCATCCTTCCTGATCTACGCCCATGAACTGCTTGACTTTTATGGCGTCCGAACACTGATCCGCACCGGTACCTGCGGCAGCCTGAGCGCCGAGGCAAAGCTGCGCAGCCTTGTGATCTCGCAATCGGCACGGCCTGAAAATACCGAGAGCGGTCGAGTTTTTGGCCTTTACGTAGCCGATGTTGGCCCGGATCCGGCGCTGCTGGCTAGCGCATTGAGCAAGGCAGCCGCACTTGGCATCGACCACCACGCCGGCCTGACAGCCTGCACCGATATATTCTACCATCCTGAAGCGCGTGCCCGTTATGCCGACGCAAGGGCGCTCGGGGCGCTGGCGGTAGACATGGAAACCAGCGCTCTCTATCGCATATCGGCCCATTTCGGCGCGAGGGCGTTGTCGCTGCTGACCGTCGTCGACAATCTGCTTACCGGCGAACAGACCGACTATTCCGAACGCCAGGCGCTTTTCACGGACATGAGCCGGCTCGCGCTCGAAGTCGCCACGGAAGGGCGCTAGGCGGCCTCTCGCTTCAACACCTCCTCCATGGATGGTCGGTGGCCGCGTAGATAGAGTGCGCAAGTGGTGCGCAGCATCGACGCGAAATTAGGGATCTCGCCGTTGATCTCGATGGCTTCGTCGTAGAGCTTCGAGATGAATTTCGGCGTCGTCAGGTTCTGGCTTTCGGCGATTTCGTCGAGCAAGGCCCAGAACGTGACCTCGAGCTGGATGCTCGTCGAATGTCCGTCAATGCGGATCGACCGGTTGATCTGACGATAGCCTTCCGGATCCTGTGCGGCAAAGACTCTGCACATCGTTACCTCCCGTTTTTGTTGGTCTTGGGCGCCGACGGGGCGGTCGGTGCCTTTTGAACACTGCCTGCGGTTTCATCATCGACCGGAAGGTCGTCAACGGCAATCAGACTTTCGTCCTTGGCAGACTTACGTCCTTGGGATGGGCATATCCGTTTTTCCAACCCCATGCGTGGTAGTCGGCTGCCACCACCTTTCTTCACCGGCGCGCATAATCACCTTCGAAAGCATGAAGCTGCGGAGTCTGATTTGGCGAAGGCAATCCACACCATGATCCGGGTTCTCGACGAAGCCCGCTCCATCGATTTCTACACCAAGGCATTCGGCCTTGAGGTCGCCCAACGACTGGACTTCGAGACCTTCACGCTGGTCTACCTCAGCAATGCCGATGCGCCTTTCGAGGTTGAGTTGACCGTCAACAAGGGGCGCGCGGAGCCCTATGCGCTGGGCGACGGCTATGGTCACCTCGCGGTCTCGGTCGCCGATCTCGACAGCGAACATGATCGGCTCGGCGCACTCGGCCTCAATCCGAAGAAGATTGTCGAATTCAGCCGCGACGGGTCGCTCATCGCCCGCTTCTTCTTCATCGAGGACCCCGACGGCTACAAGGTCGAGGTCCTGCAGCGCGGAGGGCGCTTCCAATAGGGACAACCGGCCGCGCGGACCGGCGCGGCGCCAGCAACGGCACTCTTTCGAGTGCGAACAGCAAGCAGGGAGGAAAACATGGTCACGATCCACGAGGGGAAGCCCGGGCTTTCACGGCGCGAACTTCTCA
Organism: Mesorhizobium sp. ESP6-5; assembly: GCF_020164695.1. Classification (NCBI taxonomy): domain Bacteria; kingdom Pseudomonadati; phylum Pseudomonadota; class Alphaproteobacteria; order Hyphomicrobiales; family Phyllobacteriaceae; genus Mesorhizobium; species Mesorhizobium sp. ESP6-5. Next base: position 142,711 of record NZ_JAIUGR010000008.1, on the reverse strand, counting down.
AACGCGGCGGCGTCGGCGCGCTGCTCGTCATTTCCGGCAGCGCCGTCATCAGTCCGCAACATGCCTGGGGGCTGGAAACCTCGGCTCTGAAGCCCGAGACAATGGCGACGCTGATCCAGCTGGCGCGCGATATCTACCCGCATGACCAAGTCCCTGACAAATATTACGCCGTCGCGGTCAAGGGCCATGATGAGATGGCCGCCAAGGACAAGGCTCACAAGGAGCTTATCGAAAACGGGATCGCCGATCTCGACAAGAGAGCCGGCGAGGGCGGTTATCGCGGGCTCGGCTGGGAAGAGCAGCGGGTCGCGTTGCTCAGGGACATTGAGGGTACGGCCTTCTTCCAGGCGGTTCGCGGCGGTCTTGTCGTCAGCCTCTACAACCAGAAGGAGGTCTGGCCGATCTTCGGCTACGAGGGCGAATCCTATTCCAAGGGCGGCTACATCGCGCGGGGATTCAGCGACATCGAGTGGCTCTGACCCGCTTCGCCTCAACCGCATTCAGTTGATTTCATGGGAGGAAACCATGGCAGCAGCATTTGATCTGAAAAACGACGGCGTGGTCGTCATCATCGGCTCCGGCGCCGGCGGCGGCACGCTCGGCAACGAACTGGCGCAGAAGGGCATCGATGTCGTCATCCTCGAGGCCGGTGCCCGCCACGAATATGAGGACTTCATCAACGACGAGTGGGATTCGTTCGCTCAGCTCGCCTGGACGGACAAGCGCACCACATCCGGCGATTGGCGCGTGGCCAAGGATTTTCCCAACCTTCCGGCCTGGATCGTCAAGTCGGTCGGCGGCTCGACCACGCACTGGGCAGGCGCATCGCTGCGCTTCCAGGAGCATGAGTTCAAGACGCTGTCGACCTACGGCAAGCTGGAAGGCGCCAACCTTTTGGATTGGCCGGTGACGCTGGCCGAGATGGAGCCCTATTACGCCAAGGCGGAAGCCAAGATGGGCGTCACCGGCACCAATGGCTGGCCGCGCCTGCCGGGCAACAACAATTTCAAGGTGCTGAAGGCCGGCGCCGACAAGCTCGGCTACAAGGAATGCCATACCGGCAACATGGCGATCAACTCGGTGGAGCGCGACGACCGCAATTCCTGCCAGCAGACCGGCTTCTGCTTCCAGGGCTGCAAATGGGGCGCCAAATGGTCGACGCTCTATACCGAAATCCCGAAGGGCGAGGCGACCGGCCACCTCGAGGTCCGGCCGAACGCCATGGCGATCAAGATCAACCATGACGCCTCTGGAAAGGTCACCGGCGTCGTCTATGCCGACAAGGACGGCAAGCTGCAGGAGCAGAAGGCCCGCATCGTGGCGGTCGCCGGCAATTCGATCGAGAGCCCGCGCCTGCTGCTCAATTCCGAATCAGCCAAGTTCCCGCACGGCCTTGCCAACTCGTCGGGGCAGGTGGGCAAGAACTACATGCGGCATACCACGGGATCGGTCTATGCCATCTTCGACAAGCCAGTGCACATGTATCGCGGCACAACCATGGCCGGCATCATCCGTGATGAGGCGCGCCATGATCCGTCACGCGGTTTTGTCGGCGGTTACGAGTTCGAGACGCTGTCGCTCGGCCTGCCATTCATGGCTGCCTTCCTGAACCCTGGCGGCTGGGGGCGTTCCTTCACCACCGCGCTCGACCACTACGACCACATGGCCGGCCTGTGGATCGTCGGTGAGGACATGCCGCGCGAGGAGAACCGCATCACGCTGCATGGCGACGAGAAGGACGAGCACGGCATGCCGATCGCCGATGTGCATTTCGACGACCATGCCAACGACACGGCGATGCGCAATCATGCCTACAAGCAGGCCACCGCGCTTTACGATGCGGTCGGCGCCACACGCACCTTCCCGACGCCACCCTATCCCTCGACGCACAATCTCGGCACCAACCGGATGAGCGAGAAGGCCGCCGACGGCGTCGTCAACAAGCATGGCCAGGCACACGACATCAAGAACCTGTTCGTGTCGGACGGCAGCCAGTTCACGACGGGTGCGGCCGAAAACCCGACCCTGACCATCGTGTCGCTGGCGATCCGCCAGGCCGACTATATCGCCGCGCAGATGTCGGCGAAAACCATCTGACCTCCCGACTGCCTGCTGGCGCGGAACTTGACCAGTTCCGCGCCTTTTTTTCATGGCCTCAGGCGCCGACCGGCTGGCGGTCCTTCGGCAACATCCAGATGAGATGAGAAGACGGGCAGGGTTGCAGACCGAGGCGGTGTCATTGCCAGGGAAGATCTATTGATTGCTTCCCCTGGTGCAGGTCGTGGCGGTGAAGGCGCCGTCAGGCTGCTTCATGATGATGTCGAAGGAGGGCGGACTCTGGCCGTCCAGCGTTGCCTGGGTGAGCGAGAGCGAGTTGCCGCCGGTGGTGTAACCGCCAACTGGTCCCAGCCAGGAGATCACGCCGTTTGCATCCATCTGGTAGTTGTAGCCCTGCTGCGCGGTCCCGAACGTGACCGGGCCGCTGTAGACGTTTCCCTTGATGGTGATGTCCCCGAGGTTGAGGAACATGCCGAGCAGGTAGGCCTCGCAGTGATAGATGCCGTCGGGCATCCTGCCGTCGCTGAAGTCGGCTCGGGCCGCTCCGGTTGCCGCCGCCAGAGCCACTATGCCGATGAATATGCGTGAAATGGCTGATGTCATGATGCCGTCCGCTTGAACGACCAAGCTTGCCCTATTTTTGCGCCGCGCCGCAACATTTGCCGTCGGCGATCTGCCTCCAAGATCAAAATATAGGCATCTAGAGAAAATGGGCAAAATTTAGGCATATGCCTTGTGCATTGCGCAAATTTCCCTCAATCAATTTTAACCGGCTCTCTTTGTTTCGTTCAATCTAATGTAGCAACGCACTGATAACATGTATCTATCTTGCCCTTTTCCGCATGCCTTCAGCGGTTGGCACGGGGGTTGCATTGCATAGTTGCGGTGCAATCAAACCAGCTTGGGAGTCTTCCGCATGAGAGGTAATTTCTCGACAATAGCAAAAATGTTCTCGGCGAGCGTAGTTGCCGCCGGCCTGGTGATGTCTGCTCCGGCCAGGGCCGCCGATGATACGATCAAGGTCGGCATTCTTCATTCGCTGTCGGGCACGATGGCGATTTCGGAGACGACGCTGAAGGACGCCATGCTGATGCTCATCGACGAGCAGAACGCCAAGGGCGGCCTGCTCGGCAAGAAGCTCGAGGCGGTCGTCGTCGATCCGGCTTCCAACTGGCCGCTGTTCGCCGAAAAGGCGCGTGAGCTGATCTCCAAGGACAAGGTCGCCGCGGTGTTCGGCTGCTGGACCTCGGTGTCGCGCAAGTCGGTGCTGCCGGTGTTTTCCGAACTCGACAATATCCTGTTCTATCCGGTCCAGTATGAGGGCGAGGAAAGCGAGCGCAATGTCTTCTACACGGGTGCCGCGCCGAACCAGCAGGCCATTCCGGCCGTCGATTACCTGATGAGCGAGGACGGCGGTTCGGTGAAGCGCTGGGTGCTCGAAGGCACCGACTACGTCTATCCGCGCACCACCAACAAGATCCTTGAGGCCTATCTGAAGGCCAAGGGCGTCGCGGCCGAAGATATCATGGTCAACTATACGCCGTTCGGCTTCTCCGACTGGCAGACCGAAGTCTCGGCGATCAAGAAATTCGGCTCGGCCGGCAAGAAGACCGCCGTCGTCTCGACCGTCAATGGCGATGCCAACGTGCCGTTCTACAAGGAACTCGGCAACCAGGGCATCAAGGCCGAGGACATCCCGGTCATGGCCTTCTCGGTCGGCGAGGAAGAGCTGGCCGGTCTCGACACCGCGCCGCTGGTCGGCCATCTCGCCGCCTGGAACTATTTCGAGAGCGTCGATACGCCCGAGAACAAGAAGTTCATCGCCGACTGGCACAAGTTCATCAAGAGCGACAAGCGCACCACCAACGACCCGATGGAAGCTCATTATATCGGCTTCAACATGTGGGTGAAGGCGGTTGAGAAGGCCGGCACCACCGATCCGGACAAGGTCATCGACGCCATGATCGGCGTTTCTGTGCCAAACCTGACCGGCGGCTACTCGACGATGATGCCGAACCATCACATCACCAAGCCGGTGCTGATCGGCGAAATCCAGGCCGACGGCCAATTCGAAACGGTTTCGCGCACGCCCGGCCTGGTGATGGGCGACGAATGGTCCGACTACCTGCCGGACTCCAAGGATTTGATCTCCGATTGGCGCAAGCCGCTGTCGTGCGGCAACTTCAACGTTGCCACCGGCAAGTGCGGCGGCAAGGGCACAAACTGATCCTCCCCGGGCAGGGCCTTCATGCCACGCCCAAGACCGCACGCGTCCGGACGGTTTCCTCCACCGTCCGGACGCGCCCATTTCAAACCTTCAAGGGTTAACACAAGCCGATGACCTTGATCCGCACAATTGGCCTGACGCTGTTGTTCCTGCTGGCGGCACTGTCGTCGTCGGGCGCAGGCGAAGCCGATCTGCGCGCCATCATCGCCAAGTTCGCGACCGCCAAGGGCTTTTCCGAGACCGGAGCCGTCGTGCATGACCTCGCCGCCACCGGCGATCCCTTGGTCGAACACCCGCTTTCGGCACTCGCCGACGGCAACCTCTATATCCGCAAAGCGGATTCCCTGGTCTTCGTCGGCAAGGAAACCGGCGAAAGCGTCCAGCTTTTCGATCCGCTCAGCAGCGAAGCATCCGGCGAGGCGGCCAAGGGCGACGTCGCCAAGATCAAGGTCAACAACACGCTGCGCCGCGTCATCCGCGATGCGCTTGGCACGCTGACGCTTGGCGCCAAGGATCCGGCCGTGCGGCTGGCCGCCGCCGGCACCATGTTCAAGACACCCGACGCAGCCAACATCGAGCCACTCGACACGGCGATCGCCGGCGAGACCGTGGCCAGCGTCAAGGCTCTGCTCGAACAGGCTCGTGCGGCCTCGGTGCTTGTTTCCGACAGGCCTGAGGCCGACAAACTCGCCGCGGTCGCCCTGATCGGCGCGCGTGGCGACCGCGACGCGGTTTCGCTGCTCACTTCGGTCGAGGGCAGTGCCTCCGGCGCGGTCAAGGACGCGGCGACCGCAGCGATCGCCAACATCAATTCGACGCTGGCCTTGTGGGATGCCGGACAGAACATCTGGTACGGGATTTCGCTGGGTTCGGTGCTGCTGCTGGCAGCGATCGGGCTTGCCATCACCTTCGGCGTCATGGGCGTCATCAACATGGCGCATGGCGAGATGGTGATGCTTGGCGCCTATACGACCTTCGTCGTCCAGCAAGTGATCCGGACGTCCTTTCCCGGCCTGTTCGACTGGTCGCTGGTGATCGCGCTGCCGCTCGCCTTCCTGGTCGCGGCATTCGTCGGTCTCGTCATCGAGCGCGGCGTGATCCGGTTCCTCTACGGCCGGCCGCTGGAGACGCTGCTGGCAACCTGGGGCGTCTCGCTCATCCTGCAGCAGGCGGTGCGCTCGATCTTCGGACCGACCAACCAGGAGGTCGGCAATCCGTCCTGGATGTCCGGCTCCTTCGACGTCGGACAACTGGCCATCACCTGGAACCGGCTGTGGATTCTGGTGTTCGCGCTCACGGTGTTCGGCATGTTGCTCTATGTAATGAAGCGCACGCCCTGGGGGCTGCAGATGCGCGCCGTCACCGCCAACCGGCGCATGGCCGCCTCGATGGGCATCAGGACGCCCTGGGTCGACGCGCTGACCTTCGCGCTGGGATCCGGCATTGCCGGTATCGCCGGCGTCGCGCTCAGCCAGATCGACAATGTCTCGCCCAATCTTGGTCGCGGCTACATCATCGACAGCTTCATGGTGGTCGTCTTCGGCGGTGTCGGCAATCTCTGGGGTACATTGGTCGGCGCCTTTTCGCTCGGCATCGTCAACAAGGTTCTCGAGCCCTATGCCGGCGCGGTGCTCGGCAAGATCGTCGTGCTGGTGCTGATCATCCTGTTCATCCAGAAGCGCCCGCGAGGCCTGTTCGCGCTCAAGGGCAGGGCGGTGGAAGCATGATATCGGGACGCTTCTTTGCCGCCGGCGCGGATCGCCGCATCGCCATCACCATCTTCATCCTGCTGGCGGTGGCTATAATCGTGCCGGTGCTTAACCTGGCCGTCTCGCCGACAAGCGCCTTCTACATTCCGTCCTACATCGTGGCGCTGACCGGCAAATATCTCTGCTATGCACTGCTGGCGCTCTCGCTCGATCTGGTCTGGGGCTATTGCGGTATCCTCTCGCTCGGCCACGGCGCCTTCTTCGCGCTCGGCGGCTATGCGATGGGAATGTATCTGATGCGCCAGATCGGCTCGCGCGGCGTCTACGGCAACCCGATCCTGCCCGATTTCATGGTGTTCCTGAACTACAAGGAATTGCCCTGGTTCTGGACCGGTTTCGACCATTTCTGGTTCGCCGCCATCATGGTGCTGGCGGTGCCCGGCCTGCTTGCCTTCATCTTCGGCTGGTTCGCCTTCCGCAGCCGCGTCACCGGTGTCTACCTCTCCATCATCACCCAGGCGATGACCTATGCGCTGCTGCTTGCCTTCTTCCGCAACGACATGGGTTTCGGAGGCAATAACGGCCTGACCGATTTCAAGGATATTCTGGGCTTCAACGTGCAGGCCGATACCACCCGTTCGGCACTGTTCGCGGCCAGCGCGGTGATGCTGGCACTCGCCGTTTTCATCACCTGGGCGATCGTCGGCTCCAAATACGGCAAGCTGCTGATGGCCGTGCGCGACGCCGAGAGCCGCACGCGCTTCCTCGGCTGGCGGGCGGAGAACGTAAAGCTGTTCGCTTTTACCGTTTCGGCCGTCATGGCAGGCATTGCCGGCGCGCTCTACGTGCCGCAGGTCGGCATCATCAATCCAGGCGAATTCGAGCCGGCCAATTCGATCGAGGTGGTGATCTGGGCGGCGGTCGGCGGCCGCGGCACCATTGTCGGGCCGATCATCGGCGCGTTGCTGGTCAATGCCGGCAAATCCTGGTTCACCGGCGTGCTGCCGGAATTCTGGCTGTTCGCGCTCGGGGGCCTGTTCGTCGCCGTCACCTTGCTCCTGCCCAAGGGCATCATCGGCATGTGGGACAGCTGGCGCGGCAATGCCAGGGCGCTGCGCGTGGCGTCCCTGGCTGAAGAAGCCGGCGCCGAGGTTGGCATCGCGTCCGCGACCTCGAAGCCCGCTCGCTCGCCGGCGAGAAACCCAGGCGAGTGGTCCTGGTCCGACCCCGAACCGCAGGCGGCGGAGTAAGCGACCATGAGCAAATCCAACACTATCCTCTATCTCGACGGCGTCTCAGTGTCCTTCGACGGCTTTCGCGCCATCAACAATCTGTCCCTGGTGCTCGACAAGGGCGAGATGCGCGCCATCATCGGCCCCAACGGCGCCGGCAAGACGACGATGATGGACATCGTCACCGGCAAGACGAGGCCGGATGAGGGCGAAGTGTTCTTCGACGGCCAGGTGGACCTGACCAGGCATGACGAAGCCGAGATAGCCATGATGGGCATCGGCCGCAAATTCCAGAAGCCGACCGTTTTCGAAAGCCACACGATCGAAGAAAACCTGATGCTGGCGCTGAAGGGGCCGCGTTCGATCTTCCCGGCGCTGTTCCATCGCCAATCGCCCGCCGAGGCGCGGCAGATCGATGACATCCTTGGCATCATCCGGTTGGGCGACAAACGCAGGGAATTGGCGGCCAATCTCAGCCATGGGCAAAAACAGTGGCTGGAGATCGGCATGCTTCTCGCGCAGGACCCGAAGCTGCTGCTGGTCGACGAGCCGGTGGCCGGTATGACCGATGCCGAGACCGAGGAAACCGCGCGGCTGCTCAGGGATATCGCCCGTGACCACTCAGTCATTGTCGTCGAACACGACATGCATTTCGTCCGCGAACTCGGCGTCAAGGTTACCTGCCTGCATGAAGGCTCGGTGCTCTCGGAAGGGACGCTCGATTTCGTTTCGGCCGACGAGCGCGTCGTCGAAGTCTATCTGGGGAGATGAGCATGGTCTGGCGGGTGCAATTCCATCACTTCGACATGTCGTTTCTTCGGTTCTGGAGAAGGCGCTGACATGCTCGAGGTTTCCAATGCCACGCTGCACTACGGCGCCGCCCAGGCGTTGCGCGGGGTGTCGCTGAAGGCGGGTGCGGGCAAAATCACCTGCGTGCTCGGCCGCAACGGCGTCGGCAAGACCAGTTTGATGAGATCGATCGCCGGCCATAACCGGCTGACGAGCGGAAGCGTTGCCTTCGAGGGGAAGGCGCTCGACCGGAGCGCGGCGTATGACCGCGCCCGGTCGGGCATCGCATTCGTGCCGCAGGGCAGGGAGATCTTTCCGCTGCTCAGCGTGCGGGAAAATCTCGAGTCCGGCTTCGCGCCCTTGAAGCGCGCCGACCGCAACGTGCCTGCGCACGTCTTCGAGCTGTTTCCGGTGCTGAAGCAGATGCTTGGCCGCCGTGGCGGCGATCTTTCCGGCGGCCAGCAACAGCAGCTCGCCATCGGCAGGGCACTCGTGATGCGGCCGAAGCTGCTGGTGCTCGACGAGCCGACCGAAGGCATCCAGCCCTCTGTCATCAAGGATATCGGCCGCGCCATACGCTATCTGCGCGACCAGGCCGGCATTGCGGTGCTGCTGGTCGAACAGTATCTCGATTTCTGCCGCGAACTCGCCGACGAGGTCAACATCATGGATCGCGGCCAGATCGTCCACACCGGCCCAGCGGAAGATTTAGACCGGGCTGATGTCCGCAAATTCCTCACGGTCTAGAATCGGCGCCAGACTTCATTGAAGATTTGAAGTTATTGGCAAGACCAATATTTCCTACATCCATCATCTGCGTCTCTGGCACATGCAATATCGCATGCTAGTGTTTCCGTGGCTTTGTGAGTCGGCCGTTTCCGTATCAGTCTGGTTATCGCAGATCGCGGCGCGGCAAAGGCCCTGCAAGTTCCACGCAAGCAAGGCTTCCTACCTTCCCGATCTGATTGTCGTTCAAACGCGTTTGGGCACACAGGCTAAGGGACAGCCATGGAACGTTACGTCGAAGACTACCAGAAGCGGCGGCTTACCGAACGCGTCGACATCATCGCCGCCATCAACATTCTGAGGTCACAGGGCTGTGACTACGACGACCTGATCGAGGAGATCACCAAGGTCTTCTATGTCGATCTCGATACCTTCAATGAAATCGTCATGGCGGCCTAATGCATGTCGCCCGGCGGGCTTGGCATGATACGCGCGTTTAGCTCGCGCGTCGGAATGGCGAGGCGGTGACGCGGTTGCGACCTCCCCGCTTGGCGTCATAGAGCGCCTTGTCGGCGGCGCTGAGTACCTTGTCCAGGCTGATCCCCTCTTTGCTGCCAAACGCAAATCCGGCGCTGACCGTACAGGTGAGGGAACCGGTTTCGGTTTCTATCAGTCGCGCCGCGAAAGCCGCCCGGATACGCTCGGCTGCTTCCTCGACCGCCTCCGGCAGCGTGCGCTTCAGTACCAGCGCGAATTCCTCGCCGCCCATGCGCGCGGCGACGTCGGCCGGTCGAAGGTTGGCTACCAACTCGTTGGCGAACACCCTCAGCACTTCATCGCCCGCCGCATGGCCGAATTCGTCGTTGATGGTTTTGAAGTTGTCGAGGTCGAAGACGACCACCGCGGTAAAGGCGCCGACCGGGACATGGCCATGCATGTCGAACAGCGCGCGCCGGTTGAGCAGGCCGGTCAGGGAATCCGTCTGGGCGTTGCGATGGTGGTGCCTCGCCAGACGCCCCTGATTGAGGGCAAGCGAGAGCGCGCCAATACCTGTCATGCTGGCGATAACCACGACGAGGCTGAGCTCCTCGGCCCAGTTGCTTGGTGCATGTCCGAGCACCAGTTTTCCTTCCCAGGCGAGAACCATGGCGCAGAGCCCGAAGGAGGTGGCCGTGGCCGAATAGAGCGCGGTGATGCCGATCGTCAGGGCGGGTGCCTCATCACGGCCCTTCCAGTATTCGAAAGCCGTGGCGAACAGGAGCACGGCGGCAAACATGTTCTCCGCCACGAAGCCGAGGCCATCGTAGCCCAGAGCCATGGGGGGCAACGCTATCGCCAGGGAATAGCAACCCCACAGGGTCCGCGGCAATGGCGAGCCGCCGGTTCGGAACTGATAGGCCGCACCCAGCATGGCCGAAAAGCCGATCAGCAGAAACGCGGAGGTGGCGATGCCGAGCAGGCGTCCCGGCATCTCGATATAGGCGTCATAGATAAAAATATCGCCGACCACGAACACCAGGCTGATCGCCCATGTCAGCAGGAATTTTTCCGAGCGGGCGGTCAGCCACATGCCGAACAATGTCAGGCTGAGGCAAGCGGCCGAGAAACCGACGGCCAGCAGAAGTGAAGTGTAGTCGAGCGACATGCCCTCTTTCCCTGCCGGCGGCGGTCCCAGCTCTGCGGCTTGGCGTCGGCGCATTCATGCGGCAAGGAGGTGTCGATAAGGTTACGATCGTGGCGAAGATGCCCAGGAACAGGCGCTTTGCTACGCTCAATACGCATAGGCTATGTGCTTATTGTGTGCAGCTGGAAACCGACTGACGCCTTTTCAGTCGGCTACGCGCCTCATCAATGCCATCGCCCCGAACGGCGCCCGCACCTTGCCCTCGGTGATGAAGTAGACGAACACGTCGCGCGGTTGGACCGGCGCGTCGCTGGCAGGGTCGGCGCGCCGCAGATCGGCCGGCTGCTTGCCCTGCGCCCAGACCTTGACCCGCGCCGCCCATTCGTCGAGGCCCTTTGGCGTGTAGCAGTCCGGATTGTCATCCGAGCCGGTCTGCAGCCGGGCGTAGATGAAATCGCCAGTGATGTCGGCGATGTCAGGATATTTGGCATGGTCGGCATAGACGATCGCCGCCTTGTATTTGCGGGCGAGCGCTGGGAATTCCGGCACGATGAAACTGTCGTTGCGCACTTCCAGCGCGTGGCGCAGCGCGACACCATCCTGCTTTTCCGGCAGCAGCTTCAGAAACGCCTCGAAATCGTCCGGATCGAACTTCTTGGTCGGCGCGAACTGCCAAAGGATCGGTCCCAGCTTATCGCCGAGCGCGGCAACGCCGGAACCCAGGAAACGCATCATCGATTCACCGGCCTCGCCCAGCACGCGCCGGTTGGTGACGAAGCGGTTGCCTTTCAGCGAATAGACGAAATTGTCAGGTGCTTCGTTGGCCCATTTGACGAAGGTCGGCTCCTTGAAGCTCGAATAATAAGTGCCGTTGACCTCGATGCTCGGCACCTGCCGGGTAGCGTATTGCAGTTGCTTGGCCTTCGACAGTTTCTCGGGGTAGAAGGACGCGTCCCAGGGTTCGAAGGTCCAGCCGCCCATGCCGGCGCGGATTGTTCCCGATTTGCTCATTGTCGTCCTCCCAGATTTCTAATGGCGATCAGGCCGTGGTGGACCTGTTGTCGACGGGTTTGGCCATGTCGACGAGTATCCACCCTGGCCGGTAGGAATTGGGCCGGCGACCCGTTTCGCGATAGCCGTAAGCGAGATAGAGCGCGATGTTTCGTTCCATTTTCGCATTGGTGTAGAGCCGTATCTCCGGCAGGCCCCACTGCCGCGCCTGTTCATCGGCGTGGTTGAGCAGCGCGATGCCGAAGCCTTTGCCCTGAAATCCTGGCGCCACGGCGACGGAGAAGATCATCGCGTGATCTTCATGCCGCTCCAGCGTGATCACTCCGGCAAGCTTATCGCCGCTCTCCAGCAGCCAGACCTGGCCCTGGGCAATACGCGGCGCATAATCCTCGGTGACCGGGATCGGCGGTGCATCGAGTATAGCGGAGTAGGGAGCGTAGGCGGCTTGCGTCAGCGCGACGATCGCGGCGAGATCTTCAGGGCCGGCAAGCCTCATGCCAAAGCTGCTCTGGACCGTGATGAGATCATCCTTACCCATCACTCCGCCGCTTCGCGCTTACCTCCGGGGCGACGCTCCAGCAACTCCTTGAGGAACTGACCGGTGTAGCTTCGCTTCTCCCGCACGATCGCTTCCGGCGTGCCCGAGGCGACCAGTTCGCCGCCGCCGTCACCGCCCTCTGGGCCGAGGTCGAGCACCCAGTCGGCGGTTTTTATCACTTCGAGATTGTGCTCGATGACCACCACCGTATTGCCTTGGTCGACCAGTTCATGCAGCACTTCCAACAGCTTGGCGACGTCGTGGAAATGCAGGCCGGTGGTCGGTTCGTCGAGGATGTAGAGCGTCTTGCCGGTCGCCTTGCGCGACAGTTCCTTGGCGAGCTTGATGCGCTGCGCTTCACCGCCGGACAGCGTCGTCGCCTGCTGGCCGATATGGATGTAACCAAGGCCGACCTGCTTCAGCGTCTCCAGCTTGTCGCGTACGCCGGGTACGGCGGCGAAGAAATCGACGCCTTCCTCGACGGTCATGTCGAGCACGTCGGCGATCGACTTGCCCTTGAACAGCACGTCGAGCGTCTCCCTGTTGTAGCGCTTGCCGTGACAGACGTCGCAGGTGACGTAGACGTCGGGCAAAAAGTGCATCTCGATCTTGATGACGCCGTCGCCTTGGCAGGCCTCGCAGCGGCCGCCCTTGACGTTGAAGGAGAAACGGCCGGGCTGATAGCCGCGCGCCTTCGCTTCCGGTAGCCCGGCGAACCAGTCGCGGATCGGCGTGAAGGCGCCGGTATAGGTGGCGGGGTTCGAACGCGGCGTGCGGCCGATCGGCGACTGGTCGATGTCGATGACCTTGTCGAGGAACTCCAATCCCTCGATGCGGTCATGCTCGGCCGGATGCTCGCGTGAGCCCATGATGCGGCGCGAGGCCGCCTTGAACAGCGTCTCGATCAGGAAGGTCGACTTGCCGCCGCCCGACACGCCGGTGACGGCGGTGAAAGTGCCGAGCGGGATTTCGGCGGTGACGTTCTTCAGATTGTTGCCGCGCGCGCCGACGATCTTCAGCCGCCGGTTTTTCTTCGCCTCGCGGCGCACGCCGGGCGTTGCCACTTCGAGCGCGCCCGACAGATATTTGCCGGTGATCGAATTGGGATTGGCCATCACCTGCTGCGGCGTGCCCTGGGCGATGATCTCGCCGCCATGGATGCCGGCGGCCGGACCCATGTCGACGACATAGTCGGCATGCAGGATGGCGTCCTCGTCATGCTCGACGACGATCACGGTGTTGCCGATGTCGCGCAGGTGCTTGAGCGTATCGAGCAGGCGGGTGTTGTCGCGCTGGTGCAGGCCGATCGACGGCTCGTCCAGCACGTAGAGCACGCCGGTCAGGCCTGAGCCGATCTGCGAGGCCAGCCGGATGCGCTGGCTTTCGCCACCCGACAGCGTGCCGGAATTGCGCGACAAGGTGAGATAGTCGAGCCCGACATCGTTGAGGAAGCGCAGACGCTCGCGGATTTCCTTCAGGACGCGGACAGCGATCTCGTTCTGCTTGTCGTTGAGCTGCGCCGGCAGGTCGGTGAACCATTTGTCGGCGTTGCGGATCGACTGTTCCGTCACTTCGCCAATGTGCTTGCCGGCGATCTTCACCGCCAGCGCCTCCGGCTTCAGCCGGTAGCCCTTGCAGACCGGGCAGGGCGTTGCCGACATGAAACGCTCGATCTCCTCGCGCATCCAGGCGGATTCGGTCTCCTTCCAGCGGCGCTCGAGATTGGGGATGACGCCTTCGAAGGTCTTGGTCGTCTTGTAGGAGCGCAGGCCGTCATCATACTGGAAGGTGATCTCGCGCTCGCCGGTGCCGCGCAGGATCGCTTCCTGGGCTTGCGCTGAAAGATCCTTGAACTTGTCGCCGAGCTTGAAGTCGTACGCCTTGCCCAATGCCTCGAGCGTCTGCGAGTAATAGGGCGAGGTCGATTTCGCCCATGGGCTGACGGCGCCGTCGCGCAGCGACACGTTCTCGTCGGGCACCACGAGGTTGGGGTCGATGGCGCGCTGGCTGCCGAGACCGTCGCAGGTCGGGCAGGCGCCAAACGGGTTGTTGAAGGAGAACAGCCTGGGCTCGATTTCCGGAATGGTGAAGCCGGAAACCGGGCAGGCGAACTTTTCCGAGAACAGGATGCGCTCATGCGTCTCGTTCTTCGACTTGTTGACCGAATCCTCGCCAGTCTGGCTGGCATCGAGCGGCCTGTCGGCGAACTCGGCCACTGCCAGCCCCTCGGCCAGCTTCAGCGCCGTCTCGATGGAGTCGGCAAGCCTTGTGGCAAGGTCGCCGCGAACGACGATGCGGTCGACGACGACGTCGATGTCGTGCTTGTATTTCTTGTCCAGCGCCGGCACATCGGCGATTTCATAGAAGACGCCGTCGACCTTGACGCGCTGAAAGCCCTTCTTCTGCAACTCCAGCAGTTCCTTGCGATATTCGCCCTTGCGGCCGCGCACGATGGGCGCCAGCAGGAACAGGCGCGTGCCTTCCTCGACGGCCAGCACCCGGTCGACCATCTGGCTGACCGTCTGGCTCTCGATCGGCAGGCCGGTGGCCGGCGAATAGGGCACGCCGACGCGGGCAAACAGAAGGCGCATATAGTCGTAGATCTCGGTGACGGTACCGACCGTCGAACGCGGGTTCTTCGACGTGGTCTTCTGCTCGATCGAGATGGCCGGCGACAGGCCGTCGATCTGGTCGACGTCCGGCTTCTGCATCATTTCGAGGAATTGCCGGGCATAGGCCGAGAGGCTCTCGACATAGCGGCGCTGGCCTTCTGCATAGATGGTGTCGAAAGCAAGCGACGATTTGCCGGAGCCCGACAGGCCGGTCATGACGATCAGGCTGTCACGCGGCAGGTCGAGATCGACATTCTTCAGATTGTGTTCGCGCGCCCCGCGAATGGAAAGATATTTATGGTCGGCCATGTCAGGTCGCCGCCTCAGATCTGGAATTTGTGGGATCGGCGGGTTTCCCCGGCCATTCCCTATGTAGTTATTTTTGCCGCCACGTCGAGAGACGCCACAATTCTCGACAGAAGTCGTTTAACCGCCTTTCGCGCGAGGGGGCAAGCGGAAAGAACAAAGGCCGAACACGCTCCTGACAAAGCTGTGCGGAAGCTGACCCGAACGTAAGCTCCCGGCGATCACATTTTTCCGTAACCGGCTATTGATGGTTGACGCGGCCAACTCACGGGAGCAGTCTTGCGAAGTCAGCGAAGCCGGCCGTCTATCGATGGCCTCGCCGCCCCAAGGCGGCCTGCGAGACGCCGCAGGCATTTGCGATTTGCGCTTCACGACGACAATGTCGCAACGGACAAGAGGAGCGGAGCATGACGCCACCGGATAGTCCCCCAGGGCTTCAGTTGTTACTGGAGCCGCGGCAGGCATAAGTGCCAAGGGCAGGCGTTTGCGCCACCCGACAAACCGTGACCTGCCGTATCCCTGAAAATCAGAGACTGCTAGTCGGATCGTCGGCTGAATGCCGCGAAGCATCCGAAATCAAACGCCGGCAGTACACTCCCGGCAAAAATGGATTTGAGATCCAGAAAAGCCCCGTCCGTTTGCCCAAGGCACGGCGGGGCTGTTCTTTTGGCGGGCTCCAGTTGGAAGGCCCGATCTTTGCCTATCTGGGTGGCTTGATCCCGCCAACTCCAACATCGACGGTGATGCTGCCGGAAATCCTGACATTGGTATTGCCGATCTTGAACTGCCCGTTGCCGCTGCTGGGGAACGCGTCGTCGGGTTCGGGCACCGGGGCGGGCTTTGCGATGCGATAGTCGCCGGTTACGCCGGGCAGGGCGCCTTTCCGAACCGACGACGAGGCCTCGTCGGCAAGTGCCGACCTGGACACAAGGCCGACGATGGCAAGCACCATGGCGGCCGTGACACGGTGCGATGTTCTTGATCGATGAGTGTCGGTCATCCCCTTGTTATAGGGGCCTGCCGCCACCGGAGCCAGAGCGGGATCGTCAAATCTTCGACAAGCAGCAGGATTTGACCTCACTCTGGTCCTACGCAGCCTTTTTGCGGGTGTCGAACACATGGTCGACGATGCCCCAGGCCTGGGCCTCGCGGGCGGTCATGAAATGGTCGCGGTCGAGCGTGCGCTCGACGTCGTCATAGCTGCGGCCGCAATGCTGGGCGTAGAGTTCGGTCATGTGGCGTTTGGTCTGGCCGATGCGTTCGGCGTGCCGCTGGATGTCGGAAGCCTGGCCCTGGAAGCCGCCCAGCGGCTGATGTAGCAGGATGGTGGCGTTGGGTAGTGCGATGCGGCGCCCGGCGGTGCCCGCCATCAGCAGGAACGATCCCATCGACGCTGCAAAGCCCATGCATACGGTCGACACCGGGCAGCTGATATACTGCATCGTGTCGTAGATGGCGAAGCCGCTGGTCACCATGCCGCCGGGCGAGTTGATGTAGAGCGAGATCTCCTTCTCGGGATTGTCCGACTCCAGCGACAAAAGCTGCGCGCAGACCAGCGCCGAGACGTCATCGTTAATCTCCCCGTTGACGAAGACGATGCGCTCGCGCAGCAGCCGCGAAAAAATGTCGAATGCGCGTTCGCCGCGGCTCGATTGCTCGATTACCATCGGCACAAGACTGGCAACACCGCCCATTTTTCTGTCTCCAATTTTCCGTGTTCAAGCCGCGTGCAGCAGCAGAAGGCGTGGGGTGTTCGCGGCTATAGGCGTGCCGGTCCCGTGCAGCGAAAGCCGGCAGCCTGCCCCCGCCATGGCCACGGCCGGCATCGCCTTGCGAGCAAAGCCGTCATGGACGATGCGCAGATGCGTGCCGCCGGAAACGGTTCGGGCGAGTGTGAAGGTGACGGTGCTGTCGAGTGGGTGCGCGGCATCGTCCGACCGCTCGCGCCAGGAATAGCGCAGCAGGCGTTCGGGCTCGGCATCGAGAATCTCGCATTCGATCGCCGCGTCTTGACCGGCGAAGGCAAAGCGGCTGCCGGTCTGCGGCCTGATGTCGTTGGGCATCATCCAGGCGGCGAGCAGTTCCGGCACGGTCAGCGCCCGCCAAACCTTTTCCGGCGGCTCGGCAAGATCGTATTCGAACTCAATCGCATCGGGAGAGACTTCGCTTTGGCTGTTCATTGATCCATGTCCTTCAAAACCGTCTTCAGCCTTTCGATGCGCTCCGGCCAGAAGGTACGGTAGCGTTCGATCCATGAGAGCAGCGGGGCAAGCCCCTGCGGATCCACACGATAATAGGCGTTGCGGCCGGCCCGCCGCTCGACCACGAGGCCGGCGCCCCGCAGCACCGCCAGATGCTGCGACACCGCCGGTTGCGACACCGTCAGGCCGCTGCGCAATTCCGATACGCTCATCTCGCTTGTGGCGAGACGCTCAAAGACGGCGCGGCGTGTCGGGTCGGCCAAGGCGCGGAAAATCTCTGCTTCGATCATGACAAAAGCATAAGTCGATACTTATCGATTTGGCAAGCGCTGTTTTGAGACCCATATGCGGCGTTCCGGCATTGCTGCCATTCCTTGACAATTGGCCGCAGTGCATATAGGAACGAAAAGGGAACAAAAACCTTGTGGGAAAAGCCAGCCTTGGCAAGCGGCTGACGTGCGTAGCCTGTAAGGTGCTGCGACAAAAATTTGTTTCGGATAGCGCGGAGAAATATCATGGCGGGTAGCGTCAACAAGGTCATTCTGGTCGGCAATCTCGGCGCTGACCCTGAAATCCGCCGCCTGAACTCGGGCGAGCCGGTCGTCAACATTCGCATCGCGACGTCGGAAAGCTGGCGCGACAAGAATTCCGGCGAGCGCAAGGAAAAGACCGAGTGGCATAACGTCGTCATCTTCAATGAGGGCATCGCCAAGGTGGCGGAGCAGTATCTGAAGAAGGGCATGAAGGTTTATGTCGAGGGCCAGCTGCAGACGCGCAAATGGCAGGACCAGACCGGTGCCGACAAATACACGACCGAAGTCGTGCTGCAGAAATTCCGCGGCGAGTTGCAGATGCTCGACGCGCGTGGCCAGGGTGAGGGCGGTCAGGTTGGCGGCTACAGCGGTGGCGGCAGCAGCCGTGGTTCCGATTTCGGCCAGTCGAGCCCGAACGAAGGGTTCAACCGCGGTGGCGGCAACGCTCCCAGGGGCGGCGGTGGCGGTGGTTCGTCGCGCGAACTGGACGACGAAATTCCGTTCTGATCGAAAGCCGCACCAAATAGCGAATGCCTTTACTTGATATGCCCCGAGGGTCCGCATGGACTTTCGGGGTTTTGCATGGTGGTTTTGAGCTGACGTTGGCGCGATCAGAGACGTAAGAGGACTGGCGATGAAGGCACGGGTAAAATGGGTCGAGGAGCGCACCTTCGTCGGCGAGTCCAGCAGCGGCCACAAGGTCGTGCTGGGCACGGCGTCAGGCCCGGAAGGCAAGACGCCGGGACCGAGCCCGATGGAACTGGTGCTGATCGGCACCGGCGGCTGCTCGGCCTATGATGTCGTCCATATCCTCGAAAAGGGGCGCGAGGCCGTCGAGGATTGCGTGGTCGAGCTCGATTCCGACCGCTCCGAAACCGATCCCAAAGTGTTCACCCGCATCCATATGCATTTCATCATCAAGGGCCGGGCGCTGTCCAGCGACAAGGTCAAGCGGGCAATCGACCTTTCGATCGAAAAATACTGCTCGGCCTCCGCCATGATGGCCAAGACAGCGACGATTACCCACGACTTTGAAGTCATCGATACGACCGCAAAATAAGCGGCCTACGAGGCCATCAACGCCTTGATGCCATCTGCCACGAACTGCACGGCCAGTGCCGCCAGGATAACCCCGAGCAGGCGGGTCAGGATCGAGCGGCCGGTCTGGCCGAGGATGCGGTCGATGCGTTCCGACAGCACGAATACCAGATAGGTTATGACGAGGCAGACAAGAATGATGCCGACCAGGGCCGCCTGCGCCGCAAAACCTTGAAACGAGCCTGAGAGCAGCACCGTCGCTGAAATCGCGCCGGGGCCGGCGATCAGCGGAATCGCCAAGGGGAAGGCGGCGATGTTGTGGATCATGTCCTTGGTGATGGCGACGTCGCCGATCTTTTCCTTGCGGTCCTGCCGGCGCTCGAACACCATTTCGAAGGCGATGAAGAACAGCAGGAACCCGCCGGCGACACGGAACGCCGGCAGGGTGATGCCGAACACCGACAGGATCGACGCGCCGGCCACCGCAAACAGCGCCATTACCAGAAAACCGATGACCGAGGCGCGCACGGAAACCTGGCTGCGCTCCTCGCGGTTCATGCCGCGCGTCACGGCGAGGAACAGAGGCGCCAGCCCAGGCGGATCGATGGTCACGAGAATGGTGACGAAGGCATTGAACAGGCTGTCGAAACTCGGCATCGCTGACCCTCCCGCCGGGCCAAGCCCGTACCCACATTGGTAGAGCAAAGCCCGGTCGGTGGGAACAGTCAGAACCGCAGGTTAGGCGGCAGCGCCGCAATAGGCCTCCAGGCGATAGCCGTCCGGATCGACCACGAAGGCCGCGTAATAGTTCTCGCCATAGTCGGCGCGCAGGCCCGGTGCGCCATTGTCGCTGCCGCCTTCGCGCAACGCGCCGGCATGAAAGGCACCGACGCTATCCCGTGTCGGCGCGGCGAAGCAGAAATGCAGGCCAGATCTTTCGTCCGCCGGCACCGGGCGCGCCGCCTCGTTGACCCACAGCGCGACAGCCTGGGGCGCGACGGTCTGGACACCATAGCCGAGCGAACCCGGCGATTGGCTGACGCAAGTGAAGCCGAGCGGCCTCAACGCGGCATCGTAGAAACGTTTGGAGGCAGTGACGTCGCGAACGCCGATCGAGATATGATCGAACATGGTTTTCTCCATTGTTACTAAGGGTTGTGGGGTCATCTTTCAGATTGACGACGCGCCAGGAACTGGACTTCGAGGTGCCAGTCCGCGCCGTCATGCGAGCGCTCGCCGAGCCATCGGAAGGAATTCCCGGTGATGCGCGAAAAGCTCCAGCGTACCGAGGAACCAGTGCCGTCGGCGCCGACCTGCACGATCGTGTCGCCTTCGGCGCGGCCGAGCTGACGGCTGAAATACTGGTTGCGCGGGTCGCTCCAGAAGATGTGCCAGGCATCGATTCCGGGGTCATAGACCCGCAGCGTCGTGCCGTAAAAGGTCCATTTGCCAAGCGATGGCGAGGGGCCGGCGTCACGCGCGGGCAGGATCCAGACGTCCTGGATGGCGCGGCCTTCCAGCGCCCAGCCGAAGTGCACCTCGCCGCGTCCGGTCAGCACCGTGCCGTCCTCGAGATGGCGCGCGGCGTCAAACGTCCAGGCACCGACGAAGCGGCCGTAAAGGTTCAGTTTTTCGGCAAGCCCTTCGATCGGTCCGGGACTGTGCAAGGCTTCGGCAAATGTGGATTGGTCGGGCATGGCTGCGGCCTCTTCTTGTCAGGAGACCGCGAGGAATAGGTGCCGGCGGGGTTTTGGGCTTGGGAAAAATTGCTATATTTCAGCCATGACGGCGACCGCGAACACCCTTGCATCCGGACCTGGCTGGCACGTGGCGGATGTGATCTGCACGGCCAGCGCCGGCGATCGGCCGTTCGAGGAAGTCCATCGGGATTTTTGCGTCGCGGCGGTCACCAGTGGCACCTTCCGCTATCGCGCACAGCAAGGCACCGCCATGCTCGCGCCAGGCAGCCTCCTGCTTGGCAATTCCGGCACATGCTACGAATGCGGGCACGAGCATGGCAGCGGCGACCGTTGCCTCTCCTTCCATTTCGGGCCGGCCTATATGGACCGGATCGTCGCCGACGTACCCGGCGCTGGGAAGCTCACCTTCGAGACGCCACGCCTGCCGCCGTTACCGGCCATCGCACCGCTGCTGGCCGAGGCGGAAGCCGCGCGCGACATGGCGGACGCAGGTGCCTTCGAGGAAATCGCCCTGCGCATCGCCGGTGCCGCCGTGGCGACAGTCTCAGGCGCAAGGCACGCCAGTCGCGATCCAAGCCGCCGCGACCAGAAAAGGGTTGCCGAGGCGGTGAGGCGGATCGAACTGGATGCCGACGGACCGGTCTCGCTTCCAGCGTTGGCGGATGAGACCGCGACCAGTGCTTATCATTTCCTGCGCACCTTCCGGCAGGTTGCCGGCATGACGCCCTATCAGTACCTGCTCAGGACCCGATTGCATCGCGCGGCGGTGCGATTGCGCACGTCCAACGATGCCATCTCGGCAATTGCTTTCGAAGCCGGCTTCAACGATCTGTCGACCTTCAACCGCCGGTTTCGGCGGGTCATGGGCGAGACGCCTGGCCGGTATCGGTCCGGGCGCGTTGGCAGCCGCTGAAAAGTTGCCAGGAGCTCCAATTGATCGCGCTCGGGGCGTTCGTCTGGGGAAAACGGTCCATTGCCGGCTTTTGCCTTGCTGGCGGCGAAAGGGTCGTGGCCATATCGTCGCAATCAGTGGTATCCACTTGAAATTACCGCTAAAATTGACACTGGAAAAGTGCCCCGGACATTGGAGTTTCGGCCTCGCTTCCTATATAAGCAGTGAGTGATTCCTGATTAGATTGTGATCCGATTTGACCGACCAGAAGACACCGCGCGGCACAGACGGCGGCCCCAGCGGCATCGAGCCGATATCCATCATCGAGGAGATGCAGCGCTCCTATCTCGATTACGCCATGAGCGTGATCGTCAGCCGTGCGCTGCCCGATGTGCGCGACGGCCTGAAGCCGGTGCACCGTCGCATCCTCTATGCCGCCCATGAGAGCGGCTACCACTGGAACCGCAAATATGTGAAATCGGCGCGCCCCGTCGCCGACGTGATGGGTAAATACCATCCGCATGGCGACGCCTCGATCTATGACGCCTTGGTGCGCATGGCGCAGGACTGGTCGCTGCGCGTGCCGCTGATCGACGGGCAGGGCAATTTCGGTTCGATCGACGGCGATCCGCCGGCGGCGATGCGCTACACCGAATCGCGCCTGACCAAGGTCGCGCACGAGCTGTTGGAGGACATCGACAAGGATACCGTCGATTTCCAGGACACTTATGATGCTTCGGACACCGAGCCGAAGGTTCTGCCGGCGCGCTTTCCCAATCTGCTGGTCAACGGTTCGGGCGGCATTGCCGTCGGCATGGCCACCAACATTCCGCCGCACAATCTCGGTGAAGTCTGCAACGCCGCTATTGCCGTCATCGACAATCCGGCGATCGACCTGCCGGCGCTGATGGAGATCATTCCAGGCCCCGATTTCCCGACCGGCGGCATCGTGCTTGGCCGCTCCGGCATCTACAGCGCCTATTCCACCGGCCGCGGCTCCATCGTCATGCGCGGCAAGGTCAACATAGAGCAGCGCGGCAATGACCGCGAATCGATCATCATCACCGAGGTTCCCTATCAGGTGAACAAGGCCTCGATGATCGAGAAGATGGCCGAACTGGTGCGCGACAAGCGCGTCGAGGGCATTTCCGATATCCGCGACGAAAGCGACCGCCAGGGTTATCGCGTCGTCATCGAGCTCAAGCGTGACGCCGTTGCCGACGTCGTCCTCAACCAGCTCTACCGGTTCACGCCGCTGCAGACCTCTTTCGGCGCCAATATGGTGGCTCTGAACGGCGGCAAGCCGGAACTGCTGAACCTGACCGACATGCTGAAGGCGTTCGTCACCTTCCGCGAGGAGGTGATCAGCCGGCGGACGAAGTTCCTGCTGCGCAAGGCGCGGGACCGCGCCCATGTGCTGGTTGGCCTGGCCATCGCCGTCGCCAACATCGACGAGGTCATCAAGCTGATCCGTACCGCGCCGGACCCGCAGACGGCGCGCGAGCAGTTGATGGAGCGGCGCTGGCCCTCGGGTGACGTTGAATCGTTGATCCTCCTGATCGACGATCCGCGCCATCGTATCAACGAGGACGGCACCTACAATCTGTCCGAGGAACAGGCGCGCGCTATCCTCGAACTGCGCCTGCAGCGCCTGACCGCGCTTGGCCGCGACGAAATCGCCGATGAGTTGAATACGATCGGCGACGAGATCAAGGACTACCTCGACATTCTGTCGTCGCGCGCGCGCATCCAGCAGATCGTCAAGGACGAGCTCGCCGCCGTGCGCGACGAATTCGGCACGCCACGCCGCACCGAGCTCACCGATGGCGGCGCGGACATGGAAGACGAGGATCTGATCCAGCGCGAGGACATGGTCGTGACGGTGAGCCATTCCGGCTACATCAAGCGCGTGCCGCTGTCGCTCTATCGGGCGCAGCGCCGCGGCGGCAAGGGCCGCTCCGGCATGTCGACCAAGGAAGAGGATTTCGTCACCCGGCTGTTCGTGGCCAACACCCACACGCCGGTGCTGTTCTTCTCCTCGCGCGGCATCGTCTACAAGGAAAAGGTCTGGCGGCTGCCGATCGGCAACCCGCAGTCACGCGGCAAGGCGCTGATCAACATGCTGCCGCTGGAGCAGGGCGAGCGCATCACCACCATCATGCCGCTGCCCGAGGACGAGACGAGCTGGGGCGATCTCGACGTGATGTTCGCCACGACGCGCGGCACCGTGCGCCGCAACAAATTGTCCGACTTCGTCCAGGTCAATCGCAACGGCAAGATCGCCATGAAGCTGGAGGAGGAGGGCGACGAAATTCTCGGCGTCGAGACCTGCACCGACAATGACGACGTGCTTCTGACGGCGAATTCGGGCCAGTGCATTCGCTTCTCCGTCGGCGACGTGCGCGTCTTCCAGAGCCGCAATTCCGTCGGCGTTCGCGGCATAACCATGGCTGAAACCGACCGCATCATCTCCATGTCGGTGATCGAGCATGTCAATGCTTCACCGGCGGAACGCGCCGCTTACCTCAAGCGGGCGGCGTCGGAGCGGCGGCTTGCCGCCGAGACAGCCGGAGAGGAAGAAGAGATCGCGCTCACCAATGAGGAGATCGGCGAGGAGACCGAGCTTCCAGACGACCGCTACGAATTCCTCAAGGCGCATGAGCAGTACGTGCTGACGGTGACTGAATATGGATACGGCAAGCGCTCGTCGTCCTACGATTTCCGCCTGACCGGCCGCGGCGGCAAGGGCATCCGTGCCACCGACGTGTCCAAGGCAGCCGAAATCGGCCAGCTGGTGGCAACCTTCCCGGTCGGCAATGACGATCAGATCATGCTGGTGTCGGATGGCGGCACCGTCATCCGGGTACCCGTCAACGGCATCCGTTTCGCTAGCCGCGCCACCAAGGGCGTGACCATCTTCAACACGGCTGAAGGTGAGAAGGTGGTTTCGGTCGAGCGGATTTCGGAGCCGCAATCGGACGAGGAAGTGGAAGAGGCCGTCGAGGGTGGCGCGGGGCCGGATTCGAATGACAGCGGTCCGGACAACGCCGAATAGTTCCTGGTACGTTTGACATAGCAACGCCGGCCTGTCGGCCGGCGCGGCAGCGTTGCGGACTGTCTTAGTAGTGGCGATACGGCTTGCGCAGGCCAAAGCCTTCGAAGCGCTTGGTGGTGGCCTTGACGCGGATGCGCTGTGCTTCCTGATGCAGCCCGAATACTGTGGCGATCAGCATGGCGACGGTCATTGCGGTGGCGAGCATGTAGATCAGCATGTGCGTGTTCTCCTGCGCCTTACAACGGAGATATGGGACTTTGGTTTCATCTTATTAAGGGTGCAGCCTAGTGAACGCTGCGTGAAGGCTTCGTGATCAGCGTGTTCATCTGTCGTTCATGTGCCGGAAAAGGTTCATGGGCCGCCTGCCAATCGGATTTGCCTTTGTGATAGAGGCTCGCTAGAAGCTCCGACATGACCGAACGCATCGCCCTTTATGCCGGCTCCTTCGACCCGCTGACCAACGGCCATCTCGATGTGCTGAAAGCTTCGCTGGCCGTTGCCGACATTGTTTATGCCGCGATCGGCATTCATCCGGGCAAGAAGCCGCTGTTTTCGTTCGAGGATCGGGTGCAGTTGATCGAAGCCGCCGCGAAGGCCGAATTCGGCCGCGACGGCGCCCGCATCAAGGTGGTTGCCTTCGATGGGCTGGTGATCGATGCGGCCAGGAGAGAAGGCGCCTCGATCATGATCCGCGGTCTGCGCGACGGCACCGACCTCGACTACGAAATGCAGATGGCCGGCATGAACGAAACCATGGCGCCTGAATTGCAGACGGTTTTCCTGCCCGCCAGCCCGTCGGTGCGCACCATTACCGCCACACTTGTGCGCCAGATAGCCTCAATGGGCGGCGACATCCGCCCCTTCGTGCCGGCGGCCGTGGCCGGCGCGCTCACCGCAAAATTCGCGAAATAAGCTCGGAGAACCCTCATGCAGCTCAAAAGGCTCGCCTCATTCCTTGTTGTGCTCGCCGGTCTCGTGACCGCATCGGTCTCGGCCTATGCCGCAGATCCGGAAAACACGATGATCATCACGCTGAAAGATGGCGACGTGACCATCGCGCTGCGCCCCGATCTGGCGCCCAAGCATGTCGCGCAGATCAAGAAGCTGGTGCGTGACCATGCCTACGACAATGTCGCATTCCACCGTGTCATCGACGGCTTCATGGCGCAGACCGGCGACGTCAAGTTCGGCAACATGAATAAGGGTTTCAATGCCCAGGCCGTCGGCACCGGCGGCTCCGACCTGCCCGACCTGCCTGCCGAGTTCTCGCAGGCCGAGCATTACAAGCGCGGCGTGGTCGGCATGGCCCGTTCGCAGGATCCGAACTCCGCCAATTCGCAGTTCTTCATCATGTTCGCACCGGCGCCGCCGCTCGATGGCCAGTATACGATCGTCGGCAATGTCGTCAGCGGCATGGACCTGGTGGACAAGATCAAGAAGGGCGACGAGGCGGACAATGGCACGGTCACCGATCCCGACCGGATGATCAAAGTGCGCATCGCCGCCGACAAATAGTTTCATTTTTACAAAAGGATATCTGACATGGCTGAGATCAAGGACCGCGAGAACGCGCTCATCATGGAAACGACCAAGGGCAAGGTCGTCATCGAACTGTTTCCCGATTTGGCTCCTGGCCATGTCGCCCGCATCAAGGAATTGGCGCGTGAAGGCGCCTATGACGGCGTCGTCTTCCACCGCGTCATCGAAGGCTTCATGGCCCAGACCGGCGACGTGAAATTCGGCAATTCCAGCAAGCCCAGCTTCGCGCCGTCTCGCGCCGGCATGGGCGGCTCGGAAAAGCCTGACCTGAAGGCCGAGTTCTCCAACGCGAACCACGGCCGCGGCACCTGCTCGATGGCTCGTTCGCAGAACCCGAACTCGGCCAATTCGCAGTTCTTCATCTGCTTCGACGACGCCGCGTTCCTCAACCGCCAGTACACGGTCTGGGGCCAGGTCATCGAGGGCATGGACAACGTCGACAAGATCAAGCGCGGCGAGCCGGTGCAGGATCCCGACAAGATCGTGTCCCTAAAGGTCGCGGCCGACGTCAAGTAAGGACAAACGACAATGATGGGCGTCGTCTGGTCGCTTCTCGGCATCCTGTCCGGCGCCTTCATTGCCATCCAGGCGCCGATCAATTCGCAGCTTGCGCGCGGCTTGGGTGTCCCGGTCGCGGCGGCCGCGTTTTCGTTCCTGTCGGGCGCGGTCGTGCTTGGCATCATCTCCGTCACGGTGGTGAAGCTGCAGGGCATCTCGCTTGACTGGAAGGCGCCCGCGCCCTGGTTGTTTGTCGCCGGCGGCATGCTTGGCGGCTTCTATGTCACGCTTTCGACGATCCTGACGCCGCGCATCGGCGCGGCCGCGCTGATGGCGTTCCTGGTGGCCGGCCAGCTGCTTGCGGGTATGCTCATCGACCGCGTCGGCTTCCTTGGGGTCGCCGTGCGTGAAATCTCGCTCGGCCGCGTCGCCGGCGCGGTGCTTCTGCTGGCCGGAGCGCTGCTCGTTCGGCTGTTTTGAGTCCCGATGCGCGTCGACCTCTTTGACTTCGACCTGCCGGAGGAGCGCATCGCGCTTCGCCCGGCAGAACCGCGCGACAGCGCCAAAATGCTGGTGGTCAAGCCAGGCAAGGGGCTGGTGGACAGGACGGTTGGCGATCTGCCATCGTTGCTCCGTGCTGGCGACGTGCTGGTTTTCAACGACACCAAGGTCATTCCGGCGCAGTTGAAAGGCATCAGGCGGCGCGGCGAAGCACAGTCGCAGGTCGAGGCCACGCTGCACATGCGCATGGCGCCGGACCGCTGGCTGGCCTTCATGCGGCCGGGCAAGCGCATTGCCGCCGGCGACCGCATCCATTTCGGCCATGACGGCAATTCCTGTTTCCTCGGCCAGCTCGACGCCACCGTGATCGAAAAAGGCGAGGGCGGCGAAGCGCTGCTCGGCTTTGATCTATCCGGTCCTTTCCTCGACGAAGCGCTGCACGCGGTCGGCCACATTCCACTACCGCCCTACATCGCCTCGAAGCGCGATGACGACGAGCGCGATCGTGCCGACTACCAGACCATCTATGCCCGGGAAGAAGGCGCGGTAGCGGCGCCCACCGCGGGCCTGCACTTCACGCCGGCGCTTTTCGCGGCGCTGGACGCCAAAGGGGTCGAACGCCGCTTCGTCACCTTGCATGTGGGCGCCGGTACGTTCCTGCCGGTCAAGGCGGACGATACCGCGGACCATAAGATGCATGCCGAGATCGGCTCGGTCAGCCAGGCGACCGCCGATGCGCTCAATGCGGCGAAGGCGAGGGGCGGGCGCGTCATTGCCGTCGGTACGACCTCGCTGCGCCTGCTCGAGAGTGCGGCGCGTGAGGACGGCACGCTGGCGCCATGGTCCGGACCGACCGACATCTTCATCACGCCCGGCTACCGCTTTCGCACGGCCGACATGCTGATGACCAACTTCCATCTGCCGCGCTCGACGCTGTTCATGCTGGTCTCGGCTTTCAGTGGCCTCGACACGATGCGTGCCGCCTATGCGCATGCCATCGAGAGCGGTTACAGGTTCTATTCCTATGGAGACGCCAGTCTTCTGTTCAGGGAGGAGAACGATGGACGATGATCTGCAAACCTTCGACCGCGACAGGCTGATCGCGGAAGTGAAAAGGCTGCGCGCCGGCATTCGCGCGCACCGCGATACATCAGGTCATGACCTCTGCTGGCATCACCCCGATCTGTGGGACCTGCTGCCGGAAAGGACCGAGCCGTCAATCGCGGTGCCGCCCTGGCCAAAATTCATGCGCGGCTGCATCCAATACCGTCAGTCGCTCGACGAGCAGGCGCCGGATGCGCCGGTATTCGACAAGGAGTTCAATGGCTGAGAATTTCACCTTCAGGGTGTTGGCGACCGATGGCAAGGCGCGGCGCGGCCTGATCGACATGCCGCGCGGCGAAATCCGCACGCCGGCCTTCATGCCGGTCGGCACCGGTGGCACGGTCAAAGCCATGTACATGGACCAGGTGCGCGGCGTTGGTGCCGACATCATCCTGGGCAACACCTATCACCTGATGCTGCGGCCCGGGGCCGAGCGCGTGGCGCGGCTCGGCGGTCTGCACGAATTCGCCCGCTGGCCGCACCCGATCCTGACCGACAGCGGCGGTTTTCAGGTGATGTCGCTGTCGAAGCTGAGGAAGCTGACGGAAAAGGGCGTCACCTTCCGCTCTCACATCGATGGTGCGGCCTACGAGATGTCGCCGGAGCGCTCGATCGAAATTCAAGGTCTGCTCGATTCCGACATCCAGATGCAACTCGACGAATGCACCGCGTTGCCGGCCGAGATCAAGGAGATCGAGCGCGCCATGGAACTGTCGCTGCGCTGGGCGGAGCGCTGCAAGACGGCGTTCGGCGACCAGCCGGGCAAAGCGATGTTCGGCATCGTGCAGGGTGGTGACAACGCGGCGCTCAGGATGCGCTCGGCACAGGCGCTGAGCGCGATGGAGCTCAAGGGCTATGCTGTCGGCGGCTTGGCCGTCGGCGAGCCGCAGGCGGTGATGCTCGATATGCTCGACATCACCTGTCCCGAACTGCCAGATAACAAGCCACGCTATCTGATGGGCGTGGGAACCCCGGACGATATCCTGAAATCGGTTGCCCGCGGCATCGACATGTTCGATTGCGTGATGCCGACGCGCGCCGGCCGGCACGGGCTGGCCTATACTAGGCGCGGCAAGGTCAACCTGCGCAACGCCCGCCATGCCGACGATGCGCGCCCGCTCGATGAAGAGAGCGACTGCCCGGCAGCCAGGGATTATTCGCGTGCCTATCTGCACCATCTGGTGCGCTCGCAGGAGGCGCTCGGCGCGATGCTGCTGACCTGGAACAATCTTTCGTATTACCAAAAGCTTATGCAGGATATCCGCGCCGCGATCGAGACCGGCGGCTTCGAGGCACGCGGGGCCGAGATATCAGAGGGTTGGGCGAGGGGCGATATCCCGGCGCTGTAGACCCGTTCAGGTGCTGAGCGAGTTCGACGCCCGCAGGCTGCAGCCGGTGATCTGGAATGTGCCGTCAGGCTGCTGCTGCAGCGTGTAGACCGCCTCGTAGTCCTTGCCGTCGGGGCCGACGATCAGCACTTGCTGGACGATCGAACCGGGACCAGTCTGCTCGACCTTGCCGAAAGCATAGGACTGGGGTTTGCGCACAGGCGGGTAGCCGTTGGTCACCATATTCATGAAGGCATCGACGGTCGGGAATATCTGCTTCACGTTTGGGGCGGCAAAGCTGTACGCCTTGGCGCCGTCATCGGCGATGAGGGCCTTCAACTGACTGTCGATGACGGCCTGACCAGCCTTGATCTCGGCATCTCCGGCAGACGCCTGGAAAGCCAGCATGAGCGAAACGAACGCGAATGCGAAAAAGCCGCGGCGCATGGCTTGTCTCCACCGTCCTCGAACCGCCTCCAGAAGTTCCAGGAGACATCCTAACATACGTGCCAGGGCGCCTCACGGTTTCAGCGGCCGCCAATATTCGTCGCGCCTCGGTGCAGAAGCCATGCACGAACGATATTGCAGGGCATGCCCGCGCTGGTGATCGGCGGCAGGCTCTGCAAGCACGGCATGCCGGTTGCGGGGCCGCGCGAGGCGGTGGCCGGGACCCCGCGCCGGCTAAGCGCGCATTCCAGTGCTTGAAAGGCTGCCTCCAGTCTGCCAGAAGGGCCGCTTGGACCTGGAAGTTTAGCGGGACGAAGCCATGAAGGCCTTTTTCGTGCAGATCAAATGCGAGCTGGGCAAATCCTATGAGGTTGCCAGCGCGCTTGCCGACGCCGAGATCGCCTCGGAAATCTACTCCACCGCCGGCAACTACGATCTGCTCGCCAAATTCTATGTCGACGACGAAGAAGACGTCGGCCATTTCGTCAACGAGAAGGTGCAGATTCTTCCCGGCATCAAGGACACGTTCACCGTCGTCACCTTCCGCGCCTTCTAACAGTGCGAGTCAGTTGCCCCGGCACGAGGCAAAGGCTGATCAAGCTCGTATTTGGGCTGCCTTAATTTTGGGCAGCCGCAACATACTGATCGTCCGCTTCCCCCAAATCACCGATTGCGCTTGATTTTCTCCCGCGACGCCAGTGAAATGGCTTCACAGGGGAGTATGCGATTGGCAGCGTTCGATGAAATGCTTCCGGAAGTCTCCGGATTGAGAAGACCGTATTCGGCTTACGATCGCTGGCTGAAGGAGCAGGATCCAGCCAGGCTTACCGAGAAGATGCAGGACGCCGAACGCGTCTTTCGCAAGACGGGCATTACCTTCGCCGTCTACGGCGAACAGGAAGCCTCCGAACGGCTGATCCCGTTCGACATCGTCCCTCGCATCATTTCAGGCAATGAGTGGCGGCGCCTGACGCAAGGCATCGAGCAGCGCGTCCAGGCGCTGAACGCCTTCCTCGACGACATCTACCATCGCCAAGAAATCCTGCGCGCCGGCCGCGTCCCAAGGGATCTCATCGCCAGGAATGAGGCCTTCCTGCCGGAGATGATCGGCGTGCGGCCGCCGGCCGGCGTCTATACCCACATTATCGGCGTCGACATCGTTCGCATCAGCGAGGACGAGTTCTACGTTCTGGAAGACAATGCGCGCACGCCGTCCGGTGTCTCCTACATGCTGGAGAACCGCGAAACGATGATGCAGCTGTTCCCCGAGCTGTTCCAGAAGATCAAGGTGCGGCCAGTGGAGAACTACCCGCAGCTGCTGCGCCAGTCGCTGGCGGCCGTGCGGCCGCAGAACACCGAGGGTGCCCCGACCATCGCGGTGCTCACGCCGGGCAGTTTCAATTCCGCCTATTTCGAACACGCTTTCCTTGCCGACCAGATGGGTGTGCAGCTTGTGGAGGGCCAGGATCTGCGCGTCGTCGACGGCCATGTCGCGATGCGCACCACCGAAGGCTACAAGCAGATCGACGTGCTTTACCGCCGCGTCGATGATTCCTTCCTCGATCCGCTGACCTTCAGGCCGGATTCAGCGCTTGGCATACCCGGCATCATGGATGTCTATCGCGCCGGCAATATCACCATCGCCAATGCGCCTGGCACGGGTATCGCCGACGACAAGGCGATCTATTCCTATATGCCCGAGATTGTCGAATTCTACACCGGCCGCAAGGCGATCCTCGGCAACATCCCGACCTGGCGCTGTTCGGAACCGGACAGCCTGAAATACGTGCTCGAGCACATCCACGAACTGGTCATCAAGGAAGTGCATGGTTCCGGCGGCTACGGCATGCTGGTCGGACCGGCGGCGACCAAGAAGGAATGTCAGGATTTCGCCAAGAAGCTGCAGGCCAAACCGTCTAATTACATCGCCCAGCCGACGCTCGCGCTCTCGACCTGTCCGATCCTGACTGAAAAGGGGCTGGCGCCGCGCCATGTCGATCTCAGGCCCTACGTACTGGTCTCGGATCGCATCCAGATCGTGCCCGGCGGGCTGACGCGGGTCGCGCTGAAGGAAGGCTCACTGGTGGTGAACTCCTCCCAGGGCGGCGGGACGAAAGATACCTGGGTGCTGGATGATTGAGCTGAGCGAGTAGGGATTAGCGATTAGTAAGTAGTGAGTAGTGAGTAGTGAGTAGTGAGTAGTCAGCTATAGAGGGAAAGCGCATGTCATATCTCATATGGATTCAACTATTTACTACTGACTACTCACTAATCCCTACTCACTAGCCCAAGGGCCTTCCCATGCTTCTCGGCCGCACCGCCAACGGGCTCTACTGGATGAACCGCTATATTGAGCGGGCGGAAAACATGGCGCGGCTGGTCGACGCCGGGCTGCGCATGGCGCTCACCCGCACCCAGAGCGCGTCGGAGGAGTGGAATTCGGTGCTGCTCAGCGCCGGCTCCGACATCACCTTCAAGCAGAAATACCCGGACTATACCGCGGCCAATGTCTCCGATTTTCTCTTGCGCGACACGTCGAACCCATCGAGCACGATGTCGTCGATCGAGACCGCCCGCAACAATGCGCGCATGGTGCGCACCGCGCTGACGCGCGAGACGTGGGAGAGCATCAACGAAGCCTGGATGGCGCTGAAACGGATGCTGGCGAGGCCGATAGACGAGCGCGACCTGCCCAACGTGCTCGACGCGATCAAGCGCGAGACAGCGCTGATCCGCGGCTCGTTTTACGGCACCATGCTGCGCAACGAGATCTTCGATTTCTCGCAGCTCGGCACCTATGTCGAGCGCGCCGACAACACCGCGCGCATCCTCGACGTGAAATACTACGTGCTGTTGCCGTCGATCTCCTGGGTCGGCTCGACGCTCGACAACTATCAGTGGGAATCGATCCTGCGCTCGGTGTCGGCGCATCGCTCGTATCGCTGGGTTTATGATGCCGACTATAAGCCGACCAACATCGCCGACTACCTGATCCTCAACGTCCGCATGCCGCGATCGCTGACCTTCTGCTATCGCTTCCTGGCAGAGCATCTGAAGTTCCTGGGCGACGACTATGGCGAGCGCCATGCCTGCCATGCGACGGCGCAAAACACGCAGACAATGCTGCAAGCAGGATCGATCAAGGACATATTCGATGCCGGGCTGCACGAGTTCCTGGCCGGGTTCATTCGCGACAACACAAGGCTCGGCGACGAGATCGCGCAGGACTACAGGTTTTATTGAGCATGATGCCGGGAAGTGGATATCGGTTTTCGCTAGAGATCATGCACGCGAACGGAAGATGGCCATGCGGCTGAAAATCACGCACCGGACCGAATACCGCTACGACGCACCGGTGCAGTATTTGCTCCAGAGGCTGCGGCTGCTTCCCGTGAGCGGGCCGACTCAGACCGTGCTGTCCTGGGCGCTGAAGGTCGAGGGTGCGCGCGAGGAAGTGCGATTTACCGACCATTACGGCAACGACAACAGGCTGTTGAGCGTCGAGGGTGACCACGACTTCATTACAGTCGAAGCGTTGGGCGAGGTGGTGACGCGCGATACATCGGGTGTTTGCGGGCCTCATCAAGGCTTCGCGCCACTCTGGTTGTTCGCGCAGGAGACCGCTTTGACCACCATAGGCGGCGGCATCCGTGATCTTACCGAGGCGGTCGGCAAGGGCACCGACCTTGACAGGCTGCACCGGCTGATGGCCGCCATTGGTGAGCGCGTCGCCTACACGCCGGGGACAACCAATGCGACGACCTCGGCCGAGGAAGCTTTGGTACTGAAAACCGGAGTCTGCCAGGACCATAGCCACATCTTTGCCGCCGCAGCGCGCGCCATGGGATTTCCGGCCCGCTATGTCAGCGGCTATCTGATGATGGATGCGGTGGAGCAGGCTGCAAGCCACGCCTGGGCCGAAGCGCATGTCGCGGGGCTCGGCTGGGTTGCCTTCGACCCCGCGAACGGTATTTCTCCCGACGAACGCTATGTGAAGGTGGCAACCGGCCGCGACTACCGTGACGCTTCGCCTGTGTCGGGAATTCGACTGGGACAGGCGGAAGAACTGCTTGCGGTCACCGTCACGGTAGAGCAGTAATCCCCCAGGGATTACCGCCTTAAGAGATTCCATGACCTATTGCGTCGGCCTCAAGATCGATCGCGGGCTCGTGTTCATGTCGGACACGCGTACCAACGCCGGTATGGATTCGATCTCGACCTTCAAGAAGATGCATGTCTGGGAACAGCCGGGCGAGCGCGTCATCGTGCTGATGTCGGCCGGCAACCTGGCGACGACACAGGCCGTGGTCAGCCTGCTCGACGAGCGCACCAAGGCGGTGACCGACCGCCATGAGAAGCTGCTCGAGACGCCATCCATGTACCAGACGGTGCGGCTGCTCGGCGACACGGTGAAGGAAGTGATCGCGCAATCGTCGCCCGCCGGCGAGAAGGCCGATTCCTATTTCAATGCTTCCTTCATCCTGGGCGGGCAGATCAAGGGCAGCCCGCCACGCCTGTTCATGATCTACCCCGAAGGCAATTTCATCGAGTCGACCGATGACACGCCGTTCTTCCAGATCGGAGAGACCAAGTACGGCAAGCCGATCATCATTCGCGCCTACGAAAAGACGATGAGCCTGGCCGAGACGGTGAAACTGCTTCTGGTGTCGTTCGATTCGACGCTGAAGTCGAACCTGTCGGTCGGCCTGCCGCTCGACCTGCTTTTCCTGGAGCAGGACGCCTTTCAGGTCGGCCTCAAAAAGCGGATCGGCCAGGACGACCAGTATTACCGCACGATCTCCGATGGATGGTCGAATGCTCTGAAGACGGCCTTCGCCAGCCTGCCGGATTTTCCTGGCTAGTCCGCATATCTCGCAGTCCGCCGGCGGCTTCAAATATTTCACATGGTGACTAATATCCGATCTTGAGGAGCCGGCGGCTACCACCGGCAGCCAATGATCGTGTCGGGAGGACAAGATGAACAATGATGATTTCCGGCAATGGTCGCAACGCGCCGCCGATTGGGGCGCCGACTATCGCAATAATTTGCGTGAGCGGCCGGTGCGGCCGCTGATCGAGCCGGGCGACATTTTCAGGAGCATCGAGGCGTCGCCGCCCGAAGACGCGGAGTCGATGGACAGGATTTTCGCCGATTTCCAAGAGAAGATCGTGCCGGGGATGACGCATTGGCAGCACCCGCGCTTCTTCGCCTATTTCCCGGCCAACGCGGCGCCGGTCTCGGTGGTGGCTGAATATCTGGTGTCGGCGATGGCCGCGCAATGCATGCTCTGGCAGACCTCGCCGGCGGCGACCGAGCTTGAAATGCGGACCGTCGACTGGATGCGCCAGGCGCTCGGCCTGCCGGAAGGATTCTCCGGCGTTATCCAGGATTCGGCCTCGTCGGCGACACTCAACGCGGTGTTGACGATGCGCGAGCGGGCGCTGGACTGGCAAGGCAACAAAAAAGGATTGGCCGGGCAGGGCCGATTGCGCATCTATTCCTCCGATCAGGTGCACACTTCGATCGATCGGGCGATCTGGGTGTCAGGCATAGGCGAGGACAATCTCATGCGCATTCCTGTCGCCGGCCGTTTTCGCGCCATGGACGCAGCCGCACTCGACGCGGCAATCGTCGCCGACCGCGCGGCCGGCATGTTGCCCGCCGGCATCATCGCCAGCGTCGGCGGCACCAGCACCGGGGGCACGGACGATATTGCAGCAATTGCGGCGGTCGCCGGTCGGCATGGGCTCTACCTGCATGTCGATGCCGCCTGGGCCGGGTCGGCGATGATCTGCCCGGAGTACCGGCATTTCTGGGCCGGCGCCGAGCTGGCGGATTCCATCGTCTTCAACCCCCACAAATGGCTGGGCGCGCAATTCGACTGCTCGATGCAGTTCATTCGCCAGCCCGAGGACCTCGTTCGCACGCTGGCCATCAAGCCCGAATTCCTTAAGACACATGGCCGCGACGGCATCATCAACTATTCCGAATGGTCGGTGCCGCTTGGTCGGCGCTTCCGGGCGCTGAAGCTTTGGTTTCTGCTGCGCGCGCATGGACTGGAAAACCTGCGAACCATGATCCGCAACCATGTCGCCTGGAGCGAGGGCCTTGCCGCTCGGCTGGCAAGGGAGGTGGATTTCGAGATCGTCACCGAGCCGATGCTGTCGCTGTTTTCGTTCCGGCACAAGGCTGCCTCGGGCGCCGATGCCGACGAGCACAATCTGCGGCTCGTCAATGCGATCAACGACGATGGCCGCATCTACCTGACGCAAACGAAGGTCGATGGAAAGGTGGCGATCCGCTTCCAGGTCGGCCAGTTCGACGCGACGGCGGGAGACGTCGATGCCGCTTTCACCGCCATTACTGAAATTGCGCGTGCCACGGCCTGAAAAGGCTGGATGAAGGTGGCACCGAGGTTCACCCGTACAATCATCAGATTTCGTTAGCCGGCTTGCACCTTTTCATCGGTTTCGTTTTCTATTATAAGCAAAAAAAACGAAAACGGGAGCTTGCCTTATGTATCTGTCGCCGCGCCATGCCGAGATCATCCAGATGGCCAAGGACAACGGCCGCGTGCTGGTCGATGACCTAGCCACGCATTTCAACGTGACGCCACAGACCATACGCAAGGACCTCAACGATTTGTGCGACCAGCGGCTGCTTTCGCGTGTCCATGGCGGCGCCTTGTTCCCGTCCGGCATCGAGAACATGGAGTATGAAGCCAGGCGCAAGATCGCGGCCGACGAGAAGGAAGCGATAGGCCGCGCGGCGGCCAGGCTGATCCCCGACAACGCCTCGCTGTTCATCAACATCGGCACCACGACAGAGGCGGTCAGCAAGGCGCTACTCGATCACGACGGCCTGATGGTCATCACCAATAACATCAATGTTGCCAATAGGATGCGCATCTATCCCTCGATCGAGGTGGTGATTGCGGGCGGCGTGGTGCGCGGCTCCGACGGGGGTGTTGTCGGCGAGGCGGCGGTCGATTTCATCAGGCAGTTCAAGGTCGACTACGCTGTCATCGGCGCCTCGGCTATCGATCATGATGGCGCGCTGCTCGATTTTGATTTCCGCGAGGTGAAGGTGGCGCAAGCGATCATCGCCAACGCCAGGCACGTCATCCTGGTTTCCGACCAGACCAAGTTCGAACGCACGGCGCCTGTGCGTATCGGCCATCTGTCGCAGGTCAACACCTTCATCACCGATCGCTGCGACATCCCGTCCGTGCGCAAGATCTGCCAGGAGGCCGAGGTTCAGCTCATCGAGACGTCGCTTGGCTGACGCAATTCACGGTCTTCTCACAGGCGTGTGATATTTCGTTTGACATTCGTTATGAGTTCGAAATAATTCCGCCACGGTTTCGCAAAAGAGCAAAAATGGTGCAATGCGAAATCGTGGAGGAGCTAGGTGGACACATCTTCAGTCCGGGACATTTTCGTCATAGGTGGCGGCATCAACGGCTGCGGCATCGCCCGTGATGCCGTGGGACGCGGGTTCTCGGTCTTTCTCGCCGAAATGAACGATCTCGCCAGCGGAACCTCGTCCGGTTCGACCAAGCTGATCCATGGCGGGCTGCGCTATCTCGAATTCTATGAATTCCGCCTGGTGCGCGAGGCGCTGATGGAGCGCGAGGTTCTGTGGAAGAACGCTCCGCACATCATCTGGCCGATGCGCTTCGTGCTGCCCTATGCCAAGGGCCTGCGCCCGGCCTGGCTGATCCGGCTCGGCCTTTTCCTTTACGACCACATCGGCGGGCGCAAGTTGCTGCCGGCGACCAGAACGCTCGACATGGCAAGCGACCCGGCGGGCAAGCCTTTGAAGCCGCTGTTCAAAAAGGCTTTCGAATATTCGGATGGCTGGGTCAACGACGCGCGGCTGGTGGCGCTGAATGCACGTGACGCCGCTGACCGGGGCGCAACGATCCGGACTCGCACCAAAGTGGTTGGAGCGCGCCGCGAGGGCGGAATCTGGGCGATAAAGATCGAGGACCTGCAGACCGGCGAGACCGACGAGGTCAAGGCACGGTTGCTGGTCAATGCGGCGGGTCCTTGGGTCGACCACGTGCTGTCCGGCGTCGTCGGCCTCAACGACGTGCACAATGTCCGCCTCGTGCAGGGCAGCCACATCGTCATCGCCAAGAAGTTCGACGACCCGCGCGCCTATTTCTTCCAGAACAGGGATGGTCGCATCATCTTCGCCATCCCCTACGAGGACGAGTTCACGCTGATCGGCACCACCGACCAGGATTATCCCGGCGACCCACATGATGTGAAGATCAGCGACACCGAGATCGACTATCTCTGTGCCGCAGCGAGCGAGTATTTCGCGGTGCCCGTCAAGCGTTCCGACATCGTCTGGACCTATTCGGCCGTGCGTCCGCTCTACGATGACGGCGCCTCCAAGGCGCAGGAAGCGACACGTGACTATGTGCTGAAGGCGGATGGCGGCGACGGCGCCGCGCCGCTGGTCAACGCGTTTGGCGGCAAGATCACCACCTACCGCCGGCTGTCGGAATCGATGCTGGAGAAGATCGAAGGTTTTCTCGGCAAGCGCGGCAAGCCGTGGACATCAGATGCGCCGCTGCCGGGCGGCGATTTTCCGGCCACGGGTTTCGATGCGCAGGTGGCGAAGCTGAAAAGCGCCTATCCTTTCCTCGACCAGCGCTTGGCGCGCCGGCTGACGAGGCTCTATGGAACGCGTGTACAGGTGCTGCTCGGCTTGGCCAAGTCGATCGCCGATCTCGGCCGCAATTTCGGTGGCGATCTCCACGAAGCCGAGGTGCGCTATCTCGTCGAAAACGAATGGGCTGTCACGGCGGAAGACGTGCTGTGGCGGCGGACCAAGCGCGGCCTGCATCTTAACCGCGAGCAGGTCGCGGCACTCGATGAATTCATGCGCGGCATAAGCCGGCAGCACGTCGCGGCCGCCGAATGAAGAGGGGTTTTGAGCTGATGCGGAAAGCCTGGGAGGAGGCGTCATGCTGGAACTGAGGAACGTCACCAAGACGGTCGGTGCGGTCGAGCACATCCGCGACGTGTCGCTGACGCTTCAGCACGGCTCGCTCAACGTTTTGCTCGGGCCCACGCTTTCAGGCAAGACCAGCCTGATGCGGCTGATGGCCGGCCTCGATGTGCCGACCTCCGGCTCGGTCTGGTTCGACGGCCGGAATGTCACTGGCACGCCTGTGCAGAAGCGCAAGATCGCCATGGTCTACCAGCAGTTCATCAATTATCCGGCGATGACCGTCTATGACAATATCGCCTCACCCCTCAAGGTGGCCGGCGTCGAGCAGGGCAAGATCGACAGCCAGGTGCGCGAAGCGGCGGCACTCCTCAAACTGACCCCCTATCTCGACCGCACGCCGCTCAGTCTGTCGGGCGGGCAGCAGCAGCGCACCGCGCTGGCGCGCGCCATCGTCAAGAATGCCAGCCTTGTGCTGCTCGACGAACCCCTTGCAAATCTCGACTACAAATTGCGCGAGGAATTGCGAGCCGAACTGCCGAGGATATTCGCGGCCGCCGGTACCATCTTCGTCTATGCCACCACCGAGCCACATGAGGCCCTGCTGCTCGGCGGCAATACGGCAACGCTGTCGGAAGGCCGCATCACCCAGTTTGGGCCGACCATCGACGTGTTCCGCAAACCGGTCGACCTGGTGACGGCGAGGACCTTCGCCGATCCGCCGCTCAACACCATCGTGCTGGCCAAGAAGGGGGCGGATTTTCTGCTGGAGGGCGGCGTCAAGCTGCCGGTGCCCGCTGATCTCGTCGACATCGCCGATGCGAACTATACGGTCGGCTTCCAGCCGCACCATCTTTCGCTCGACCGGCCCAATGCCTCCGCGGTGCCGGTGCGGGCGAAAGTCACCATCACGGAAATCACCGGGTCCGAAAGCTTCATCCATCTCGACTTTGCCGATGTGCGCTGGGTGATGTTGACCCATGGCATCAGGGATTTCGAGACAGACGCGGTGGTCGAAGTGTTCATCGATCCACGTCACATCATGGTCTTCGACGAGCACGGCCGGGCCGTGACCGCGCCGAAGCTGGCGGCTTGAGGAGGACGATATGGCGCGCATCGACGTCAACCATGTCAGGCATTCCTATCTACCGAACCCGCGCAAGGATGCCGATTTCGCGCTGCGCGAAGTGCATCACACTTTCGAGGATGGTGGTGCCTACGCGCTGCTCGGGCCGTCCGGCTGCGGCAAGACCACGCTGCTCAACATCATATCGGGGCTGCTGCATCCCTCGCATGGCCAGTTGCTGTTCAACGGCAGGGACGTGACCACCCTGTCGACGCAGGAGCGCAATATCGCGCAGGTGTTCCAGTTCCCGGTCATCTACGATACCATGACTGTCTATGACAATCTGGCCTTCCCGCTGCGCAATCGCGGCGTGCCGGAGGCAGACGTCGACCGCAAGGTGCGCGAGACGCTGGAGATGATCGACCTGGCGTCCTGGGCCAAGAAGAAGGCCAGGGGCCTGACCGCTGACCAGAAGCAGAAGATCTCGCTCGGCCGCGGCCTGGTGCGCTCGGACGTCAACGCCATCCTGTTCGACGAGCCGCTGACCGTCATCGACCCGCATATGAAGTGGGTGCTGCGCTCGCAATTGAAACAGCTTCATCGCCGCTTCGGCTACACGATGGTGTATGTCACCCACGACCAGACCGAGGCGCTGACCTTCGCTGACCAGGTCGTCGTCATGTATGATGGCGGCATCGTGCAGATCGGCACGCCGGCCGAACTGTTCGAGCGGCCGCGCCATACCTTTGTCGGTTATTTCATCGGTTCGCCGGGCATGAACGTCATGCCTGTGGCGATCGACGGCAAGACGGCGACGCTCGGCTCGCAGCGTATCGAACTGCCGGGCGCGCCCAAAGCCGCCGGCGGCGCCGTCGAACTCGGCATTCGCCCCGAATATGTGCGGCTCGGCCGGGACGGCATGGCCGTCTCGATCACCAAGGTCGAGGATGTCGGCCGCCACAAGGTGGTTCGCGCCAAGCTGGAAGGCAGGGACATCGCTGCCGTCATCGGTGAGGACGAGACCGTGCCAGCCGAACCGAAGGTGCGGTTCGATCCGGCCGGCATCAACATCTATGCCGGTTCCTGGCGTGTCGAGATGGGGGCATAGATGGACAAGACCTGGAACAACAAGGCCTGGTTCCTCGTGCTGCCGGTGCTGGTGCTGGTGGCCTTCACCGCCGTCATCCCGCTGATGACGGTCGTCAACTATTCCGTGCAGGACACGTTCGGCAACAATGTCTTCACCTGGGCCGGCACCGAATGGTTCGAGGAACTGCTTTCATCCAGCCGCTTCTGGGAAGCGATGGTTCGCAACCTGATCTTTTCCTTTATCATCCTGGCGATCGAGGTGCCGCTCGGCATCTTCATCGCGCTCAACATGCCGAAGAAGGGCTGGGGCGTGCCGGTCTGCCTGGTGCTGATGTCGCTGCCACTGCTGATCCCGTGGAATGTCGTCGGCACCATCTGGCAGGTGTTCGGACGCAACGACATCGGACTGTTGGGCTATTACCTCAACGCGATCGGCATCGACTACAATTACGTGCAGGATCCGTTCGATGCCTGGGTGACGATCATCGTCATGGATGTCTGGCACTGGACCAGCCTCGTCGTGCTGCTCTGCTATGCCGGGCTGGTCTCGATCCCCGATGCCTTCTACCAGGCGGCAAAGATCGACGGGGCCTCGCGCTGGGCGGTATTCCGCTACATCCAGCTGCCGAAGATGCAGCGCGTGCTTTTGATCGCCGTGCTGCTGCGCTTCATGGACAGTTTCATGATCTACACCGAACCGTTCGTCGTCACCGGCGGCGGGCCGGGCAACTCGACGACCTTCCTGTCGATCGACCTCGTCAAGACGGCGCTCGGCCAGTTCGACCTTGGCCCGGCGGCCGCCATGTCGCTGGTCTACTTCCTCATCATCCTGTTGTTGTCATGGGTGTTCTACACCGTGATGACCAATTACGACGCGGAGCGCTGAAATGGCTGGCGCCAATGAACGAACCGAGCGCAATGCGATGAACGGGACCGCCTCGGAAAGTCTCGCCGGTACACTGTCGCAGAGCGATCTCGACAGGCGCATGCGCCGGCGCGGCGAGGAATCGCGCTGGTGGTGGATCGTGCCGACGCTCTACATCATCGTACTTCTGCTGCCGATTTACTGGCTCATCAATATGAGCTTCAAGACCAATGCCGAGATCGTCAACTCGATGACGCTCTACCCGCACACGCCGACGATCGCCAACTACGTCACCATCTTCACGCAGAGGGCTTGGTATTCCGGCTACATCAACTCGATCACCTATGTCGTCATGAACATGGTGATTTCGGTGTCGGTGGCGCTGCCTGCGGCTTACGCTTTCTCGCGCTATCGTTTCCTCGGCGATAAGCATCTGTTCTTCTGGCTGCTGACCAACCGCATGGCGCCGCCGGCCGTGTTCGCACTGCCGTTCTTCCAGCTCTATTCGGCCTTCGGCCTCATCGACACGCACATTGCGGTGGCGCTGGCGCACTGCCTGTTCAACGTGCCGCTGGCGGTGTGGATCCTCGAAGGCTTCATGTCGGGCGTGCCGAAGGAGATCGATGAAACCGCCTATATCGACGGCTATTCGTTCCCGCGTTTCTTTGTCAGGATATTCATGCCGCTGATCGCCAGCGGCATCGGCGTCGCCTGCTTCTTCTGCTTCATGTTCTCATGGGTGGAACTGTTGATCGCGCGCACGCTGACCACCACCGACGCCAAGCCGATCGCCGCCACCATGACGCGCACCGTATCGGCCGCCGGCATGGACTGGGGCCTCCTTGCCGCAGCCGGCGTGCTGACGCTGATCCCTGGCGCGCTCGTCATCTGGTTTGTCCGCAACTATATCGCCAAGGGCTTCGCCCTGGGGAGGGTATGATCATGAATCTCGACCTCTCCTGGATGGCGTGGACGTGGCCGACGGCCGCTTTCTTCGCCACCATTCTTCTGTTGCTGTGCGGCATGGCCGCTTGGGAATACGCCTCGCCAGGCGGCAATCCGCGCGTCGGCATGCTGCGCTTCGAGACGACACGCGGCGATCGCCTGTTTCTGTCGCTGCTTGGCAGTGCCTTTATTCATCTCGCTTGGCTGGGTCTCGTCGGATCCAACCTTTGGTGGGCTCTCGCTCTCTCCGTGGTCTACGCCGTCGGCGTGTTCCGCTACGTATAGAGGGGGAAACTGTTGGAGCGGCCGCGTGCCGGCGACTGCTCCAGATCGCACTTGAAACTTAAAACTGTGGAGGAAACTAATGCGACGGCAATTTTTAACGTCAACGACCGCCCTTGTCCTGTTGCTGGGGGCAGGCAATGCCTATGCCGGAATGGACGAAGCCAAGTCCTTCCTGGACAAGGAAATCGGCCCCCTGTCGACGCTTTCGCGCGCCGATCAGGAAGCCGAAATGCAATGGTTCATCGACGCCGCCAAGCCGTTCGCCGGCATGGACATCAAGGTCGTCTCTGAAACCATCGCCACCCACCAGTATGAATCGCAGGTGCTGGCGCCGGCCTTTACCGCCATCACCGGCATCAAGATCACACATGACGTTATCCAGGAAGGCGACGTCGTTGAGAAGATCCAGACGCAGATGCAGACCGGCCAGAACCTCTATGACGGCTGGGTCAACGATTCCGACCTGATCGGCACCCACTGGCGCTACCAGCAGGTGCGCAATCTGACCGACTGGATGGCGGGTGAGGGCAAGGACGTCACAAATCCGAACCTGGACCTGAAGGACTTCATCGGCACCTCGTTCACGACGGCTCCCGACAAGAAGCTCTACCAACTGCCCGATCAGCAGTTCGCCAACCTCTACTGGTTCCGTTACGACTGGTTCAACGACGAGAAGAACAAGGCCGACTTCAAGGCGAAATACGGCTACGACCTCGGCGTTCCGGTCAATTGGTCGGCGTATGAGGACATCGCCGAATTCTTCACCGGTCGCGAGATAGACGGCAAGAAGGTCTATGGCCACATGGACTACGGCAAGAAGGACCCGTCGCTGGGCTGGCGGTTCACCGACGCCTGGCTGTCGATGGCCGGCAATGGCGACAAGGGCCTGCCGAATGGCTTGCCGGTCGACGAGTGGGGCATCAAGGTCGACGAGAATTCACGCCCTGTCGGCTCCTGCACCGCCCGCGGCGGCGATACCAATGGTCCTGCGGCGGTCTATTCGATCCAGAAGTATCTCGACTGGTTGAAAGCCTACGCGCCTGCCGAAGCGCAAGGCATGACCTTCTCTGAATCCGGCCCGGTGCCGGCGCAAGGGGCGGTTGCCCAGCAGATCTTCTGGTACACCGCCTTCACCGCTTCGATGGTCGACGCCGGCGCCAAGGCGGTGCTGAACGACGATGGCACGCCGAAGTGGCGCATGGCGCCGTCGCCGCACGGCGTCTACTGGAAGGACGGCATGAAGCTCGGCTACCAGGACGTGGGTTCCTGGACGCTGATGAAGTCGACGCCGACCGATCGCGCCAAGGCCGCCTGGCTTTACGCGCAATTCGTCACCTCGAAGACCGTGGACGTGAAGAAGAGCCATGTCGGCCTGACCTTCATCCGCGAGAGTACTATCCACGACAAGAG
The DNA here is from genome assembly GCF_020164695.1 of Mesorhizobium sp. ESP6-5. Classification (NCBI taxonomy): domain Bacteria; kingdom Pseudomonadati; phylum Pseudomonadota; class Alphaproteobacteria; order Hyphomicrobiales; family Phyllobacteriaceae; genus Mesorhizobium; species Mesorhizobium sp. ESP6-5. The sequence continues at coordinate 98,418 of NZ_JAIUGR010000008.1, read as the reverse complement.
CTTCACCGAACGTGCGCCGAAGCTCGGCGGCCTGATCGAGTTCTACCGCTCACCCGCCCGTGTGCAGTGGTCCCCGACCGGCACCAACGTGCCTGACTATCCGAAGCTGGCTCAGCTCTGGTGGCAGGCAATCGGCGATGCGTCGTCCGGAGCCAAGACGGCGCAGGAAGCGATGGACTCGCTCTGCGGCGAGCAGGAGAAGGTGATGAGCCGCATCGAGAAATCGGGTGTCCAGGGCGATATCGGCCCGAAGATGGCCGAAGAGCATGATCTCGCCTACTGGAACGCCGACGCGGTCAAGAAGGGCAATCTCGCGCCTCAGCTCAAGATCGAGAACGAGAAGGAAAAGCCGGTCACCATCAACTACGACGAACTGGTCAAGAGCTGGCAAAAGTAAGACGATCTATGCGGGCGTTCGCGCCCGTGTGAAATTGAGGGAGGCGGCGCGTTGCCGTCTCCCTTCTTTTTGTCAAGGCGGAGGATGCAGAATGAGCGGTTTGGTGCTTGCGATCGACCAGGGAACGACATCGACACGGGCGATCCTGTTCGACGGCACGATGAATGTCGCGGGCAGCGGACAGAAGGAATTCGCCCAGCACTATCCGGCCTCAGGCTGGGTCGAACACGATCCGGAGGAGATCTGGTCGAGCGTCATTGAGACGGTGAGGGCCGCGCTGAAGAATGCCGGCCGCGACGCTTCGGATGTGGCTGCGATCGGCATCACCAACCAGCGCGAGACGGTCGTCATCTGGGACAAAGCGACCGGCAAACCGATTCACAACGCCATTGTCTGGCAAGACCGGCGCACCGCACCGTTATGCCAGAAGCTCAGGAAGCAGGGGCTTGAGAAGAAATTCACCCGCAAGACCGGCCTGCTGCTCGACCCCTATTTCTCCGGCACCAAGATCGCCTGGATGCTGGACAAGGTGAAGGGCGCGAGGAAGCGTGCCGAGAAGGGCGAGCTGCTCGCCGGCACCATCGACAGCTTTTTGATCTGGCGGCTGACCGGCGGCAAGGTTCACGCCACGGATGCCACCAACGCGTCGCGCACGCTGGTCTACAACATTGCGGAGAATGCCTGGGACGAGGAGCTGCTGGCCATCCTGCGCATCCCCGCCGCGATGCTGCCCGAAGTCAAGGATTGCGCCGATGATTATGGAATAACAGAGAAAAACCTGTTTGGCGCCGAAATCAGAATCCTCGGCGTTGCCGGCGACCAGCATGCCGCGACGATTGGCCAGGCCTGCTTCGAGCCGGGCATGATGAAATCCACCTATGGCACCGGCTGTTTTGCGTTGCTCAACACCGGCAGCGACCTGGTGCGGTCGAAGAACCGACTCTTGACCACCATTGCCTATCGGCTGAACGGCAAGACCACCTATGCGCTGGAAGGCTCGATCTTCATCGCTGGGGCTGCCGTGCAATGGCTGCGCGACGGCATCAAGGTGATCGGCAAGGCAGAGCAGAGCGGCAAACTCGCGGCGGAAGCCGATCCGACGCAGAACGTCTATCTGGTGCCGGCCTTTGTCGGGCTCGGTGCGCCGCACTGGGATGCCGAGGCGCGGGGCGCGATTTTCGGATTGACCCGCAACACCGGACCGGCGGAGTTTGCCCGCGCGGCACTGGAATCCGTCGCCTACCAGACCCGCGACCTGCTCGACGCCATGCACAAGGATTGGAAGGGCGCCAAGGCAAAGACGGTGCTCAGGGTCGATGGCGGCATGGTGGCATCGGACTGGACCATGCAGCGCCTGGCCGACATTCTCGACGCGCCGGTCGATCGGCCGACAATTCTGGAGACGACCGCGCTGGGGGCGGCATGGCTTGCCGGTTCGAAGGCCGGCGTATGGCCGAAGGCGCGGGAATTCGCCAAGACCTGGGCCTTGGAGCGGCGGTTCGTGCCCGACATGGAATCCGCTACCCGGTCCGTCAAATTGGCGGGCTGGCGGGACGCTGTGCGCCGGACATTGAGCGTCCTTGAGGTGAGGGCTTGGCGAGGGGGAAATGACGCCGGAATGGTATAGCAACTGGTGCGCGGAGGCATTCGAACAGCTTACCGCGAAGAACGCCCGTCTGGAGAAGGATTTCCACTTGGGGCACTGGCCGCGCTATGACTACGACCTGACAACGGGGAAGCTGCTGTTTTCACAGGAAGGGAAGGTCGCGGTCGTCGCCGAAATCCAGATCGCAGGTTCCACGAGCACAATGGCTGGCAACTGGCTGTGGGCCTGGGCGAACTCCAACCTGCCCGACGAACTCCTTGCGGACGCAAAGCAGGTCCGATCCTTCGGGGAACAGAACGGCATCGACGAGCTGGCGCAGGCTTACGTGGTCGATACCGACGACGACCTCGAAGCACTCGGATGGGAACTCAGCGGGGCTATGGTACGGATTTGCGACGCTGTTGGAGCGTACCGCTCTCCCCGCGGCAAAGGCGGCGGTCTTACCTGGTTATCAAGAGCCTGAGCTGGGCCAGCGACAAACGCGACCACTGCCAACCATGTTAGGATAGACGCGACAAGGCCCGCGTCTTCTACACGCGGGCCTTTACTCACCATTACCAGCTACTGATACTCAATACGGATCAGTAAGGGGAGCGGCACTCCCGACGAGGACCATTGTTCGGCTGGAAGGTGTTGTCGGAAGCGCGGTAGCTCCGATAATGATCGTAGCACCACTGAACGTGCGAGTTGCCTTCATAGACGCGGTTGTTCTCGTTGTTGACAATCGCGCCGGTGATCAGCGCGCCAGTCGCGAAGGCGGCCAGCGGGAACCAGTAGTCGCCATGACGGCGATAGCCGCGGCGATATTCACGATAGCCGCGATGCCCATTCCAATACATGTCACCGTTGCGGCTAAAGCTTCGATTGCGCGAGAAATTGCGGTCGAAGGAGCGGTTTCTCCTCCACTCCCGGTATTGCACCGTCTGCACATCCGGCGCTGCCGCCTGGGAGAGTGGCACGAAGTTGGGCTGGGCGTTGACCGGCACCACCTCCGCCGCGACGAATGTCGCCGAAAGGGTGGCGGCAAGCAGGCCCGTTGTGATTCTATTCATTGGTATTCTCCTCGAGGGTTGGCGAACGTCCCTTTGGCAAAAAACGACAGTGCGTCGGATTTGTTCCGCCGTGTAGGCAGCCGTTCCCGCACGAAACCCAAACCGCCGGGCTGGTCGCCAGAACCCGGGGGGAACAAGCAAGGGGCAGCGAATTAGGGCAAAGAGCAGGTTTGGAACCCCTCTTTTCCGGTTGACCGGTCGCGGCACTCTCCCTATGTTCCGCGCAATTTCGAGGGCGGCCTTTTCGAGCCCGCGGGAGCGCGTAGCTCAGCCGGTAGAGCAACTGACTTTTAATCAGTAGGTCATGGGTTCGAATCCCATCGCGCTCACCATCGTCAAATGACATGCCAGCGCTTTTGATTTGCCCATGTATCTTTGCGGCGCTCAACGACCGTTCAGACGCCTCCTGACAGGTGCACGTCCAGAACGGCGGCTTTCTTGGCGATCAGTCCTGTCAGATCCGCGTCGGATCGCTTGGTGCCGGTCCGTTCGCGCAGCAACGAGATGACCGCGCTCATCGAAAGCTGGGCAGTGCGATCGCTCAGGATAGCGTCCACCGCGCCGGCAACATCCGGGGTCTCCGTCGGTGCTCGCATGATCGGTTCCTTTCTGTTCAGGTCGGCCTCGGCGCCGTTGGCCGGTCCCCGCACGCCACGGTCGAAGATGACGGCCAGGCCGTTCTTCACGGCGAGGGCGGCGACCATGTCGTCGAGGTCGTGATCGGAAAGCGCTGGCTCCGAAGGATCTGGCTTCAGGGTTCTGCGGATCACTCGGGCAGCCTGATCAGTCGACACAAAGCCAAAATGCCGTTTTCTGGCCTCGACATATTGCTCGATGATCATGCTCAGGCGCCGCGCTGCGATATCCCTGGGTTGCTGCATCTGGGCCTCCTTCGGCTGCCGCAAGCGCAAGGTCGACAGCACCAGAAGGAAATAGGGCGGCGGATCTACTCAAACAGGGGACGGATCGATCATTCGACGCATCTTGCGCTGATATAGGAACGATCCGGGCCTTGATGCATTTTGGCTCTATGACCAGCTCATTGAGGGACGCCGGGACATGAAGATTGCCCATGTCGCACCACTCTACGAATCGGTGCCGCCACGACTTTACGGGGGTACCGAGCGTATCATCTCGTATCTTACCGAAGCTCTCGTCGATCTCGGCCACGAGGTGACGTTGTTTGCCAGCGGCGACACGAAGAGCTCCGCCAAACTGGTGCCATGCCGCGAAAGGGCGCTTCGTCTCGATCCGCGTCCGCTGAAGTCCGAGATCGCGGCACATTTGTCGATGCTCGACGAAGTGCGCAAACGGGCCGACGACTTCGACGTCGTGCATTTCCATCTGAGCCATTTCCTGCATTTCCCGTTTTTCCGTGATATGCCGCAGCGCACGGTGACAACGCCGCATGGCAGGCTGGATTACGCGGACCTCGCGCAAGCCTATGACCGGTTCCCGCGGTTCCCCATGATTTCCATATCCCGCAGCCAGCGGGCGCGGTTCGCATCCGCGAACTGGCTGGCGACGATCCATCACGGGCTGCCGCTTGACCTTTATGAGGCCGATTTCGAGGCCGGTTCGGACGGTACCTACCTTGCTTTTCTCGGCAGAATGTCACGCGACAAGCGGCCGGACCGGGCAATCGAGATTGCCCGCCGAACCGGCCTGAAACTGAAGCTCGCCGCCAAGGTCGGCGATGGCGACCGCGCCTATTTCGAGGAAGTCGTGCAGCCGCTGATCGATGGCGACCGGGTCGAGTATGTCGGCGAGATTGGTGAGGACCAGAAGGCCCGGTTTCTGGGCAATGCGGCCGCCTTGCTGTTTCCCATCGACTGGCCTGAACCCTTCGGGCTTGCGGTGATCGAGGCCATGGCGTGCGGAACCCCGGTCATGGCTTGGAGTTGCGGCGCTATGCCCGAGATCATCGATCATGGGGTCACCGGCTTTGTCGTCGAAACCATCGAAGATGCCGTCGCCTCGATGCCGGCTCTCCTGCAACTCGACAGGCGACGAATAAGAACGGCCTTCGAAAGGCGGTTTTCGGCCGATAGAATGGCCAGGGATTATGTCGAGGCCTATTCGCGGCTGACCACCGGCCACGAAGAGAGCAGGGCCTCATAGATCTTCAACCCGTTCGGAAACCAGCACGGGACAATCTTCTTGACCATTACCCAACTCGACGAGCGCAAGCTCGATCCTGCGATAGCACTGGCTTCCCTGGACGAAACCGCGCCCAGGGAGCCGCATCGGCTTTACGCTCTCAAGCATGGCGATTGCTTTGCCGTCGCCGACGCCTATGGCGACATACGTGGCGCCGGCGACGGCTTCTTCCGCGACGACACGCGCGTGCTCTCCGAATTTCGCCTGACGGTTGGCGGACGATCGTTGTCGCTGCTGGGCGCATCGCTCAGCCAGGACAACGTCCTGTTCACCAGCAACCTGACCAATCTGCCGATCGAGAGCGCCGCGGGCCGCCAGATTCCGCAGGGCGCGATCCATATCGAGCGGGTCAGGCTTCTGTGGCAGGAAAGGCTATATGAACGCATCACGCTCTCGAACTATAGCCGGGAGCATTCGACGGTCTTGGTGTCACTGCGCTTCGGCGTTGATTTTCGCGACATGTTCGAAGTCCGGGGCTCGACCCGCTCCAAGCGCGGTACCGCGCACACGGCCGAGATCGACCAGAGTTCGGTCGTGCTCCGCTACGAAGGGCTGGACAAGGTCGTGCGGACCTCGGCCATTTCGTTTTCACAGCCCCCGGATCAACTGACCTCCGAGCGGGCGGATTTCTTCATTGCCGTCACCAAGCGCAGCCGCCAGACGCTGTATGTGGAGGTGGGGAGCAAGACAACGGCCCGCCCGCAAAGTGAACGTTTCCGGGCCGCGGCGGCGCGCGCCCGTTTCGGCATGCGCGCCAAGCGCCGGCATGGGGCAACGCTGCACAGTTCAGGCCGCGTCTTCAATGATTGGATGGAACGGGCGCGTGCCGATGTGGCATTGCTCACCACGGAACTGGCGACCGGGCCTTACCCATATGCCGGTATCCCGTGGTTCTCCACCGCCTTCGGCCGCGACGGCGTGATTTCAGCTCTGCAGATGCTTTGGCTCAATCCCGGCCTGGCTCGTGGCGTGCTTGCCTTTCTCGCCCAGCACCAGGCGACCGAAACCTCTCCCTTCAGCGATTCCGAGCCCGGCAAGATCATGCACGAGACCCGCAAGGGCGAGATGGCGGCGCTGAGCGAGTTGCCGTTCGGCCGCTACTATGGCGGCGTCGATACGACGCCCCTCTACATCCATCTCGCCTGCGCCTATGCGGACCGCACGGGAGACACGGCTTTCATCGATGGCCTTTGGCCATCGCTGTGCGCCGCCGCCGAGTGGATCGAGACAGCGAGCCGTTCGACAGGGTTTCTTACCTATCAGCGCGCCGCGGAATCCGGCCTTGCCAACCAGGGATGGAAGGACAGCTTCGATTCCGTCTTCCATGCCGACGGCCGCATTCCGAAAGGGCCGATCGCGCTGGTCGAGGTGCAGGGTTACGTCTTTGCAGCATTTCGGGGATTGGCAAAGCTGGCACGGCTGCGCGGCGAAGAGGAGCGGGCGGAGAATTGGGAGCTGCGCGCCGATGCCATTCGCCAACAAGTCGAACGCCACTTCTGGATCGAAGAGCTTGGCTACTATGCGCTGGCGATCGATGGCGATGGCCAACCCTGCAAGGTGCGCACGTCCAATGCGGGTCACCTGCTCTATGTCGGCCTTCCCAATCCGGATCGCGCACGCATGGTCGCCGACCAGCTGCTGTCGGCTTCGTTCCATTCCGGCTGGGGGCTGAGAACGCTGGCGGACGATGCGATCTTCTTCAATCCGATGTCCTATCATAACGGCTCCATCTGGCCGCACGACACCGCGATCTGCGCCGCCGGGCTGGCGCGATACGGCATCCGCGACAGCGTGGTGCGGTTGATGAGCGGGACCTTCGAATCCGCGGTTCATTTCAACATGCGGCTACCCGAACTGTTCTGCGGGTTCACGCGCTCGGCCGGCGAAGCGCCGATTGCCTATCCGGTGGCTTGCCTGCCGCAGGCCTGGTCCGCGGGCTCCGCCTTCATGCTCATGCAGGCCTGCCTCGGCCTACAGATCGACGGTTGGACGAACGAAATTCACGTGACCCGGCCGCACTTGCCGATCGGCATCGACAATCTTGTCATTCGCCATCTCTCGGTGGGACATGTGGCGGTGGACCTGACGTTTCAGCGCGTGGGGGATCGTGTCGGTGCCTTCCTTGCGGATGCGCATGAAGGATTGGTGCCACTGGTGGTCAAGAGCTGAAAAATCGGAACCATCACGGGTGCGGAACGTTGGATCAGCACGCCAAGGATGCTGGAGTTCCTGTCGGTGGATCTGCCGCGTCCCATTGAAAGGTAATCAATTCGAAATGCCCGACAACAGTTCGTACCTGGTCGTACCCTCGGCCGCACTGTGGCTCTTCGTTCTCGTAATTGTCGGTATCTCATGCGTCGCGCTCGCGGTGGTGCTGTCACGGGCGCGCCGGGCCAGAAACATGAAGCTCGCCCGTCTCGAAGCAGGATCCGTTCGCAGCCCATTGCCGGAGTTCGAAAAGAACGGGCAATCCGCGGCCGCCGCCCTCGTCCAATGGTCGCCGGAAACGTTGCGTCACATTCTGGCGAAGGAACTTCCCGATGCACAGGTGATCGTGGTGTCAAATCGCGAACCCTACATCCATAACCGCAACGGCGACGGCATCCAGCTGGTCGTACCCGCCAGCGGGCTGGTCTCCGCCCTGGAGCCGATCACGCGCGCCTGTGCGGGCACATGGATCGCCTATGGCGGCGGTTCGGCCGATGCGCTGGTGGTCGACGAAAACGACCGCGTCGAAGTGCCGCCCGAAAACCCTTCCTATACGTTGCGCCGTGTCTGGCTGAGCGAGGAAGAACAGCAAGGCTATTATCTCGGCTTTGCCAATGAGGGGCTTTGGCCGCTGTGCCACATAGCCTTCACCCGACCGATATTCCGTGCGTCCGACTGGGAGGCCTACGAGGCGGTCAACCGCAAATTCGCCGACACCGTCGTCGCGGAGGCACGCAACGAGCGGCCCATCGTGCTGGTCCAGGACTACCATTTCGCCCTGTTGCCGCGGATGATCCGGGAGCGCCTGCCGGAAGCCATCATCATCACCTTCTGGCACATTCCATGGCCGAATTCCGAGGTATTCAGCATCTGCCCATGGCGCGAGAAGATCCTAGAAGGATTGCTGGGCAGTTCGATCGTCGGCTTTCACACCCAGTTCCATTGCAACAACTTCATCGACAGCGTCGACCGCTTCCTGGAGAGCAGGATCGAGCGCGAGGATTCCGCCATCTCCTATGGCGGCCAGATCAGCCTGGTTCACGCGTATCCAATTTCAATCGAATGGGAGCCGGCTCGACAGGCCCAGCTGCCCGACGTGGCGCAATGCCGGCGGCATGTTCGTGAAAAATTCGGGCTGGCGGACGATGTCAGGCTGTGTGTTGGCGTCGAACGTCTCGACTACACCAAGGGCATCCTCGATCGCTTTACCGCACTCGACGAGCTGCTGAGGCTCCATCCGGAATGGATTGGCAAGGTCGCCTTCCTGCAGATCGCGGCACCCAGTCGCGGCACCTTGCCCGCATACCAACAGTTGCATGAAGAGTGTCTGCGTCAAGCCGAGGATCTCAACCGGCGCTATGGCCGCGACGGCTACACTCCCGTCCTGATGGTCACGGAACATCATTCGCAGGAACAGGTCTACGAAATCTACCGGGCCGCCGACGTTTGCTTGGTCACGAGCCTGCATGACGGCATGAACCTGGTGGCCAAGGAGTTCGTCGCGGCGCGCAATGACGAACAGGGGGTCCTGCTGCTCAGCATGTTCGCCGGCGCTTCCAAGGAATTGCTGGAAGCGCTGATCGTCAATCCCTACGACGCCACAATGATGGGCGACGCCTTGTTGCAGGCTTTGACGATGTCGTCGGAAGAGCAGCGGCAGCGCATGCAAAGGATGCGTGAGGTCGTTCGCGACAATAATGTCTACCGGTGGGCAGGCAGCATGCTTCTCGATGCCGCGCGCCTGCGCAAACGCGTTGCGGTCGATCGCGCCGTCGGCGCCGCCCCGACCTCATCGGGCAACGTGATCTCGCTGCTCGATCGCAGACGGGTGGCGGCGCTGTGATGTCGCTTCTGCCAAAACTGCCCGCGCCTGAGCTCCCAACAGGCCCGTGGGCCTTGTTCCTGGACATTGACGGCACGCTTCTCGAACACGCCGCGCATCCCGATGCGGTGGTTGTCGGCGATGAATTGCGTACGCTGCTGGCGAGGCTCGAATTGCAATTGGATGGAGCTCTGGCGTTCATCACGGGACGATCGATCGCCGCGGTCGACCATCTTTTCCAGCCGCTCAGATTGCGCGCCGCCGGGCTGTATGGGCTTGAGCACAGGCTCATCCGCGACGGCCCGGTCGAGGCAGCGGGAGAGCCGGCCGACATTGCGGCACTTGCCGAGGAAATCGAAGCGGAGCTGGGCAGTTCGGACGTTTATATCGAGCGCAAGGGACCGATCCTGGCAGTCCACACGCGCGCGGCACCGCAACTGTTGCAGCGCGCGACGCAACTGGTCGAACAGGCGTTGGGCAGGTTGCCTACGGGATATCGGGTGCTGGCCGGCAATGCCGGCGTTGAATTGATGCCGCTGGAGGCAGCAAAGGGAGCCGCCATCAGGCGCTTTCTGGATCTGCCGGCTTTCGAGGGGCGGCGGCCGGTGTTTCTGGGCGACGACACATCCGACGAAAATGGTTTCGAGGCCGTGAACGAGATGGACGGCATGTCGATCCGCATCAAACCGCACGGACCGACAGCGGCGCGCCATGTGCTTGCCGACGTCGGGGAGGCTTTGGCTTGGCTGGGTGCGGTGAGCCAGCGTAATTTGGGTGGATCGACCGGCCTGGTCCATCCCTTCAATCGAAGGAGTCCGTGATGACCCAATTCACCAGTCTCATCTTGGAGATCATGCCTGCCTGGCTACGCCGGCGGTCGCTGCCGAATACGCACGAGACCCAGCCGAGTTTCGATCCGTCGCGCCCGCAGGACGCGGATGAGGTCTGGCGCCAGTTTGTTCAAAAGGATCTCTTTGACGCCAACATGCAGGATTACGACGAGACCGGAGATAGAAAGACCAGCCGCCACTGAGGGCGGTTAGCCTTCCCCGAAAACAAGCGAAACATTTCCACCGGCGTGACGCTCGAGGCGGCCGGCAAGGTCGAGTTCAAGCAGCACCATGAAGACCTGGGCGGGATGCAGGCCGGTGTGGCGGATGATCTCGTCGATCGGCACCGGTGTCGGCCCCAGCGCCTCGATCACCTTGGCCCGGTCGCTCTCGCCTGGTGGCGGTGTGGCCGAAAAGTCGGGCGGGTCCTCAAACGGCGGCAGATCAGGCGCCCGCATGCCGGTCAGCGGAAGGATCGCCCTGGAAATGTCCGAAGCTTCGGTGACCAGCGTGGCGCCGTCTTTGAGCAGACCGTTAGTACCGGCCGCGCGCGGATCGAGCGGGGAGCCGGGTACCGCAAAGACCAACCGGCCCATCTCGCCGGCAAGCCTGGCGCTGATCAGCGAGCCTGAGCGCTGTGCTGCCTCAATCACCACCAGCCCAAGAGCGGCGCCCGCGACAAGGCGGTTGCGGCGCGGGAAATCCTGGGCACGCGGCTGCCAGCCGAACGGCATTTCCGAGATGATGGCGCCACGCTCCGCAATGTCATCGCACAGACCGGCATTTTCGGGCGGGTAGGGCAGGTCGAGCCCACCGGCGAGCACGCCGACCGTACCGGTCAAGACACTGCCCTGATGCGCCGCCGTGTCGATGCCACGTGCCAGGCCGGAGACGATGCCGTAGCCGTCTCGCCCGAGATCGGCTGCCAGCATGCGCGCCATCTTGATGCCGGCAAGCGATGCGTTGCGGGCGCCGACTATCGCGACACCCGGCAACCGGAACACCGCGGCATTGCCCCTGACCGCCAGCATCGGCGGCGGATTGTCCATGCTGCGCAACAGCGGCGGATAGTCCGCCTCCCCAATACCGACAAAGCGTGCTCCAACTCGCCGCGCGGCCTCCATCTCGGCCTCGGCCTCGGCAAGGGAAGGGATGCGCACGATCCGGTTGGCGCCGCCGGAAATCATCAGTTCCGGCAGCATTTCCAACGCGATTTCGGCCGAACCGAAACGGTTGATCAGGTCGCGAAAGGAGGCAGGGCCGACATTCTGGGTGCGGATCAGCCGCAGCCAGCTCAGCCGCTGGCGATCGGTGAGACGCGGCCCGGCGGCCGGTTCGCTCACCCCTTGGCTCCGATCTTGCCTTCGGAGCCGGCAATCAGTCGCGAAATGTTTTCTCGGTGCTTGATGAAGACAATGATGCTCATCACCACGAACAGAATGGCTATCTGCGGCGTGCTCAGGAAATAAAGCGCGATCGGCACCACCACGGCAGCAGCCAGCGCCGCCAGCGATGAGTAGCGGAAGAGGAAAGCCATCACCAACCATACGACAGCGAAGATCAATGCGACTTGCCAGGCAAGGCCGACCAGCACGCCGAGATAAGTGGCGACGCCCTTGCCACCCTTGAAGCCGAGCCATGCCGGGAACAGGTGGCCCAGAAAGGCGCCGAGACCAGCCCAGATCGCGGCTTCAGGCGCGAAATGGCTTGCTATCAGCACGGCGGCCGTGCCTTTCAGCACATCGAGCAGCAAAGTCGCGGCGGCAAGCCCCTTGTTGCCGGTGCGCAGCACATTGGTGGCGCCGATATTGCCTGAACCGATCTTGCGCACATCGCCAAGGCCGGCCGCGCGGGTAAGCAGCAGGCCGAACGGAATCGAGCCCAGCAGATAGCCGAACACCAGCGCCAGGATTGGGCCGTAAGTCATTGTTCCCCCCGCGTTCCCCCAACCATGCCTGAAGTCGCATGGCTACCGCCGGCTCAGGCAGAAAATATTGTGCGGCCCGCCACCAGCGTTTGCAAGACCTTGCCTTGCAGCCGTGCGCCTTCGAAGCAGGTGTTTTTCGAGCGCGAGCGGATACCGCTTTCGCTGACTATCCAGGGTTCATCGAGGTCGACAAGCGCGAGATCGGCGACGGCGCCTGGCTTCAGCGTGCCGCCGGCCAATCCAAACAGCCTCGCCGGCGCGGTGGACAAGGTTTCGATCAGCCTGAGCAGGGGCACGTCGCCATTGTGGTAGAGGCGCAAGGCTGCGCCCAGCAGGGTTTCGAGGCCAATGGCACCGGCCGCGGCGTCGGCGAAGGGCAGGCGCTTGGTATCGACGTCCTGCGGATCGTGCGAGGAGACGATGACATCGACCGTTCCGTCCTTGACCGCATCGATCATCGCCAACCGGTCCTCCTCGGCCCGCAGCGGCGGCGTCAGGCGGAAGAAGGTGCGGTACTCGCCAACGTCGTTTTCATTGAGAGACAGATTGTGGATCGACACGCCAGACGTCACTGCCGCGCCGTCGGCCTTCGCACGCGCCACGGCGCTTGCCGCCATTGCCGTCGAGATCTTCGCGGCGTGGTACGAACCTTGCGTCAGCCGCGCCAGCGCGAGGTCACGCTCGAGCGGGATGGATTCGGCTTCACGTGGAATGCCGGAGAGGCCGAGCCAACTGGCATACAGGCCTTCGTTCATGACGCCCGACGACCCAAGATCGGCATCCTGCGTTTCATGGACGATGGTGGCGCCGAAATCGCGCGCATAGGTTAGCGCGCGACGCATCACCAGCGCGCTCGATATGGTATGCCTGCCATCGGTGAAGGCGACCGCGCCCGCCTCGCGCAGCAGCCCGAACTCCGTCATTTCGCGTCCGTGGAGGCCCTTGGTGATGGCGGCGGCCGGAAAGATATTGACGACGGCCGTGTCCTTGGCGGTGCGCAGCACGAATTCGACCAGCGCCACATTGTCGATCACCGGATCGGTGTCTGGCATCATCACGATGGACGTGACGCCGCCGGTCGCCGCGGCGACACTTGCCGAAGCGATGGTTTCGCGATGCTCGCCGCCGGGCTCGCCGATGAAGACCCGACCATCGATCAGGCCGGGGATGATCGCCTTGCCGCTGCAGTCGATCGCCGTAGCGCCGTCGGGGACGCCGTGGTTCAGCGCCGCCTTGCCCGCGGCAACGATTTTCCTGCCTTCGACTATGACGGAGCCAACTTCATCAAGGCCGCGTGACGGGTCGATGATGCGGGCGCGTTCAAAGACCGTGATGCTCATGCGCCGCGGCCTTCTTGATTGCGGCCCTCTTGATTGCGGCGGGGATCGAGCAGCGCTTCCATCACCGCCATGCGCACGGCGACGCCCATTTCCACCTGCTCCTGGATGACGCTTTGCGGGCCGTCGGCGATTTCGGACGCGATCTCGACACCGCGGTTCATCGGGCCAGGATGCATGACAAGCGCGTCATCCTTGGCGGCCTTCAGTTTCTCGGCGTCTAGACCAAAATAGCGGAAATATTCGCGCACCGACGGCACGAAGGCTCCTTCCATGCGCTCGCGCTGCAAGCGCAACATCATCACCACATCCGCGTCCTTCAGGCCCTCCGCCATCGAGCGGCAGACGATCACGCCCATCCTGTCGATGCCCGAGGGCAATAGCGTCGAGGGCGCCACCACCCGTATTTGTGCGCCGAGTGCGTTGAGCAGCATGATGTTGGAGCGCGCCACACGCGAATGCAGGATGTCGCCGCAGATCGCCACGATCAGCTTCGACAGCGCACCCTTGGCGCGGCGGATGGTGAGTGCGTCGAGCAGCGCCTGTGTCGGGTGTTCGTGGGCGCCGTCGCCGGCATTGACCACCGAGCAGCCGACCTTCTGCGCCAGGAGGGCCGCCGCGCCCGCCGACTGATGGCGGATGATCAATATGTCAGGGCGCATGGCGTTGAGCGTCATCGCGGTGTCGATGAGCGTTTCGCCCTTCTTTACCGAGGAACTCGCCACCGACATGTTCATGACATCGGCGCCGAGCCGCTTTCCGGCCAGCTCGAACGAGGATTGCGTGCGGGTCGAGGCTTCGTAGAAGAGATTGATCTGGGTGCGGCCGCGCAGCGTCGAAGTCTTTTTTTCGGACTGGCGCGAGATCGCGACCGCCCGATCCGCCCTGTCGAGCAAAAGCTCGATGTCGGCGGGCGAAAGATCGCTGATGCCCAGAAGATGGCGGTGAGGGTAGAGTGGCAGGGACGAAGCGTCGGTCATCTCAAGGGGCTGCTATAGGGTGCGGATTTCGCGCCCGCAAGCACCCGCTTCGGATTGACGCCGTTCTCCTCAATTTTTTCGTGTAGATAGCCGATTAGATCGGCCGGTATTTTCGTCGCGCGTGCAGCAACGCTTGGCTATATCTAAGCCGACGGCCTCGGATTCGAGGCTTTCCGACAATAGGGCCTTTCTAGAAGGATCGGCTAGAGGGATTGGGCGTGACCGACGACGTAACGAACCAGCCGCCGCCGCTGACGGGCGGCAACGCCTGGCGAGGCGATCCGTTGCTGATCCAGCTTGCCGAGCGCTTTTCCGATCCGGTGCGCAAGGATCTCGACGGGCTCGGCCGTTTCGTGCTGACGCAAGAAGCGCAGGAACTGGCGCGCCTCGCCAATGTCGAGACGCCGAAACTCAGGACGCATGATCGCCAGGGACGGCGCATCGACCTGGTCGAATTCCATCCCGCCTACCACGCCTTGATGCGCCGCTCGGTGGCCAACGGCCTGCATTCCTCGGTCTGGGAAAATGGCGACGCCGAGATCGGCCGCCGCCATCAGGTGCGCGCCGCCCGTTTTTACCTGACGGCGGAACTCGAGACCGGGCATCTCTGCCCCATCACCATGACCAGCGCCTCGCTGGCGGCATTGATGGCCAGCCCAAAACTGTTTCGCGAATGGGCGCCGCGCGTGACGACGCGCAAATACGACCAGAGCCAGAAGCCGCCCGTCGAAAAGACCGGACTGACGCTCGGCATGGGCATGACCGAGAAACAGGGCGGCACCGATGTGCGTGCCAATGTGACCCGGGCGGAACGCGTCGGCAGCGGCTTCTACCGCCTGACGGGACATAAATGGTTCATGTCGGCGCCGATGTCGGACGCCTTCCTGGTGCTGGCACAGGCGCCGGAGGGACTGTCCTGCTTCCTGGTGCCGCGCGTGCTCGGCGACGGGTCTGGCAACGGCTTTCGCTTCCAGCGGCTGAAGGACAAGCTCGGCAATCGCTCGAACGCGTCTTCCGAGGTTGAATTCGTCAACGCCATCGGGGAGATGGTCGGCGAACCCGGCGCCGGCGTCAAGACGATCATGGACATGGTGACGCTGACCCGGCTCGACTGCGCGGTGGCGTCTTCGGCGATCATGCGGGCGGGGCTGGCCGAAGCGATCCATCATGCCCGCCATCGCCAGGTGTTCGGTTCGACCTTGATCGAGCAGCCGTTGATGCAGCGCGTGCTGGCCGACATGGCGCTCGATGTTGCCGCGGCGACCGCGCTGTCGTTCCGGCTGGCGCGTTCCTTCGACGAGGCGGCGAGCGATCGCGGCGAGGCGGCGTTCGCCCGCGCCATGACGCCGGTCGTCAAATACTGGGTCTGCAAGATCGCGCCGCCGCTGCTTTACGAGGCGATGGAGTGCCTTGGCGGCAATGGCTATGTCGAGGAAGCTCCGCTCGCCCGTTATTACCGCGAAGCGCCTGTCAACGCGATCTGGGAAGGATCGGGCAATGTCATGGCGCTCGACGTGCTACGCGTGCTTGGCCGCGCGCCGGGGCTTTTCGAAGAAGTATTGACCGGTATCGACCGCGACCTCGGCGCCGGCGGGCGCGGTACGATCGGCGTTCTGAAGGCGGCCATGCAGGTCGCTTCGACCGACGAGGGCTCGGCCCGGCTGCTGACGGAACAGCTTGCGCTCTCTGCGGCGGCCGCCGAGTTGCGTCGGCTCGGGGCAGGGCGGATCGCCGATGCCTTCGTCGAGACGCGGCTCGCGGGCCAGTGGCGCAATACCTACGGCATGCTCGATTCGCGCCACGACGCGCGCATGATCATCGATACGCTCTATCCGCCGGTGAATTGACGGAGATGCCTTTCATGTTCGAGCGGCGTTGCCGGAATCCCCACTGACCTCGCCGTCGCCGTTAACCTTAACAAATGGTTTCCGTTGCGGCGGCCAACCGCAAAGCCCACTGTCAATCCTGTCGAAGCAGGAATCACGATGCGACACGTACTAACCTCCTTTCTGTCCGTGCACTGGGCGATCGTTTTTGCCCTGCTTGCGGTGATCTGTATCGATGGAAATCGAGGTGTGACGGCGGCTCTCGGCGTACTCGGCGTGACCGTCGAGAGCGCCCAGTTTGTCAATCTGGAGAACATCGTCGTGGTCGCTCCGCTGGCGATCGCGTTGCTGGTCGTGGCGGTGCTGTTCTTCTGGGCCTTTGTCGATACACTGATCAACGACGCGTCCAGCCCCGGCGCCGACAGCGTCGTTCGCATCGCCTTTATTTCCGCTTCCGGCGTGATGTCGATGATCCTGATCGGCGGTGCCGCCCAAGGCATCAACGGCCTGTTCATGGTGGTCGCCGTGCAACTGGCCGCACTTCTGGTCTCCTATGTCGCGATGCTTGCCGAACGGCGTTCGGTAGCTGCGCTGGATGAGGAGGATTTCCACGCCACGGCGCACAGCATGGCGAAGGCCGCGGCGCATAATTCGCTGCTCTCCATGATATCGGGACGGACCGGCCCGAATGGGAAGGGAGGCCGCTGATGCGCTACATCTTCGCGTTGTGGGCCGCGCCGATGGCGCTGTTTTGGGGCTGGTTCTACCTGTCGCTCAACGACATGAATTTCGGCTATGTGATGCTCAGCCGGCAGTTGCACGATTTCGTGTTCCAGCTCTACGGTCAGATGCTCGGCATCGACCCCGCAACCATCCCGGGCATGGTGGCAAAAGCCTGCGTGTTCGATGGCTTGCTGCTCGTGGCGATATGGATGTTTCGCAGGCGTCGCGAGATATTGGGCTGGGTCAGGCGTCGCTGGACGGGTCCGGTCCCGTTCGATCGGCTGTATCGAGTGACTGAAGCCGGTCCAAAACTCCCTGCAGAATAAAGGCGGCCGCCGCCGAATCGATCTTGCCGGCGCGTTTGGCGCGCGAGAAGTCCATCTCGATCAGCGTCCGTTCGGCCGCGACAGTCGACAGCCGCTCATCCCAGAACACGAAGGGCAGGTCGCTTAGCTGCGCCATGTTGCGCACGAAAGCGCGCGATTTCTGTGCGCGCGGACCTTCCGATCCATCCATGTTGATCGGCAATCCGATCGCCACCGCACCGACATTCTCCTTCGTCAGCAACGCCAGAAGGACGGCGGCGTCGAGCGAGAATTTCCTGCGCATGATGACCGGACGCGGATGAGCGAAGGAGAACCCCCGATCGGAAACCGCCACGCCGATCGTCTTGTCGCCGAGATCGAGCCCCGCCAAGGTCCTGCCGTTGGCGAGCCGTGCCGGCAATTGCTCAATCGTGATGACGGTCAACGGTTTTCCCTCGTTTTTTTCGACGGCACGCGTCCTTTCGGATGCCCGGCGGACACTATACCCTTTGATCTCAAGGCTATCGGCGTTCTATCCTTTGGCTCGGGAAAAATCGAGGAAATGCATTCATGAAACTGACCTGGTATGGCCACTCGGCCTTCCGCATCGAAACCGGTGACGCGAAAATCCTCATCGATCCCTATCTGATCGGCAACCCGTCCTGGACGGGCGGGTGGGAAGGACCGGCCGAAGGGATCACGCATGTTCTTTTGACGCACGGGCACAGCGACCACATCAGCGGCGCGCTGGAAGTGCTCGGCAAGAGCGGCGCGCAACTGGTCGCCAATTTCGAGATCTGCATGTACCTTGTCGGCAGGGGCGTCAGCGACAAGAAGATCAATCCCGGCAACATTGGCGGCACGGTCGATTGCGGCGGTTTCACCTCCACTTTCGTTCAGGCGCTGCATTCATCCTCCTTTGGCGAAGAGGGCGGCAAGAACGTCTATCTCGGCAATCCGGGTGGGCTGGTCCTGCATTTCCCGGAAGACCAGACGCTCTACCACATGGGTGACACCGACATCTTTTCCGACATGGCGCTGATCAATGAATTGCACGAGCCAAAGATTGGCATCGTTCCGATCGGCGATCGCTTCACCATGGGCGGTGCGGTGGCGGCCCTTGCCTGCCGCCGCTTCTTCAAGTTCGAAACGGTGGTCCCTTGCCATTTCGGCACGTTTCCAATGATCGACCCGACGCCCGAGAAGTTCGAAGCCGGGCTGGAAGGATCTGGGGTCAAGCTTGCATTGCCGAAGATTGGTGAAACGATTACCATCTAGAACAGCCAAAGCGGAACAAATCCATGGCATTAGGGCGATCTCTTTGCGTATCGATGTTTGTCGCGGCGTCGCCCGCGCTTGCCGCGGATGACTTCATCGAAGGTGTCTATCTCCAGTCGGAGGAACTCTGTACCCAAGCCAAAAAGGATACGCTGCAGACGCTGATCGATGCCGGCAACATCGTTCTTTCGAAGAACGGCCTGCAAGGCGTCGAATACAATTGCGAATTCGTTCAGGTCAGCAAGGCGACACGCTCGCCGAGCTGGGCTGTGACGGCGATCTGCCAGGAGCCGGGCTATGTCTTTCCTGACGTCCTGTCGGTGACGCAGATGAACCCGACGCAGGTCGATCTCGTGTCGGCCCGGCCGATCGACGATGAAAGCGAGGCGAGCGGCAACAGCGGCAGCTACTATCTGTGCGCGGGCATTGCTCTGCCATGAGGTTGTTGCCCGATTGTCGGGCGGCACATGTTGCGCGTCGCGCGCCGCGCCGCTATAGCCCGGACTGGTTTTCCCCGAGGCAAATACATGTCCGTTGATGTCAAGACAGTGAAGCGCGTGGCGCATCTCGCCCGCATCGCGGTGAGCGAGGAAGATGCCGAGCGTATGACCGGCGAGTTGAATGCCATACTGGGCTTCGTCGAGCAGTTGAACGAGGTCGATGTTTCCGGCGTCGAGCCAATGACGTCGGTGACGCCGATGGAAATGAAGAAGCGCGGCGATGTCGTCACCGACGGCAACAAGGCGGCCGACATCGTCGCCAACGCGCCCGCGACCGACGAGAATTTCTTCCTCGTGCCGAAGGTCGTGGAGTAAGGCACCGATGGCTATCGAGATCGCCATCGAAACGCCGCTGCAGGACGACGTGCGCGGCCTGGTCGCGGAACTCAACGCGACCTTGCTCGAACTGACGCCGCCGGAGCACTGCTACCACCTGACGGTCGAGCAGATGGCAGGCAAGGACACGACGGTTTTCATCGCTCGCGACAACGGCGTCGCCATTGGTTGTGGTGCACTCAAGCGCCATGACGATGCCATTGGCGAGGTCAAGCGTATGTACACGAGGCCTTCGCATCGTGGCCGCAAGATCGGCGCTGGAATCGTCCAACGGGTCGAGGCGCTGGCGCGCGATGAAGGGTTGAAGCGGCTGGTGCTGGAGACCGGCGATCGCCATCCCGCCGCCTGGACCGTCTATGAACGCGCCGGGTTCTCGCGCTGCGGCCCGGTGCTGGACTATCCCGATTCCGAGTGGTCGGTGTTTTACGAAAAGAGCCTTTGATGAGCGACCTGACCCATCTGACGATTTCGCAGGCCCGCGCCAAGCTGCGCGCCAAGGAAATCACCGCGACCGAGATCACCGAAGCCTATCTCTTGGCGATCGATCGCGCCAATCCGGCGCTCAATGCCTATGTGGCGGTGACGGGCGACAAGGCGCGCGACATGGCCAAGACGTCGGACGCCAGGCTGCTCAAGGGCGAGGGCGGTGCGCTGGAAGGCATTCCGCTCGGGATCAAGGACCTGTTCGGTACCGAAGGCGTCCACACCCAGGCCTGCAGCCACGTGCTCGACGGTTTCAAGCCGCGCTATGAATCAACGGTCACGTCCAACCTGTGGGCCGACGGCGCGGTCATGCTGGGCAAGCTCAACATGGACGAATTCGCCATGGGCTCGTCCAACGAAACCTCCTACTACGGCCCGGTCATCAACCCATGGCGGCGTTCGCGCCTCGATACGGTGGTGATGCCGACGACGCATCAGGGTGATGGCGGCTTCGTCTCAGCAGGTGGCACGAAAACCCAGCGTAGCCTCCACAATGCGCAGCTGGTGCCGGGTGGTTCTTCTGGTGGTTCGGCGACCGCCGTGTCCGCCTTTCTGTGTGCAGGCGCAACCGCCACCGACACCGGCGGTTCGATCCGCCAGCCAGCCGCGTTCACCGGGACCGTCGGCATCAAGCCGACCTATGGCCGCTGCTCGCGCTGGGGCATCGTCGCCTTCGCCTCGTCGCTCGATCAGGCCGGACCGATCGCCCGCGACGTCCGCGACGCCGCCATTCTTCTGAAATCCATGGCCTCGGTCGATCCCAAGGACACCACGTCCGTCGACCGGCCGGTGCCGGACTACGAGGCGGCGATCGGCAAGCCGATCAAGGGCATGAAAGTCGGCATTCCCAAGGAATACCGTGTCGACGGCATGCCGGAAGAGATCGAGGCGTTGTGGCAGAAGGGCATTGCCTGGCTCAAGGACGCCGGCGCCGAAATCGTCGACATCTCCCTGCCGCACACCAAATACGCGCTGCCGGCCTATTACATCGTGGCGCCCGCGGAAGCTTCTTCCAACCTCGCCCGCTATGACGGCGTCCGCTACGGCTTGCGCGTGCCGGGCAAGGACATCGTCGAGATGTATGAGAAGACCCGCGCCGCCGGCTTCGGCCGCGAGGTCAAGCGCCGCATCATGATCGGCACCTATGTGCTGTCGGCCGGCTACTATGACGCCTACTACCTGCAGGCTCAGAAGGTGCGCAACCTGATCAAGCGCGACTTCGAAAATGTCTTCGCCGCCGGCGTCGATGTCATCCTGACACCTGCGACGCCGTCCGCTGCCTTCGGCATTGCCGACGAGGACATGGCCGCCGATCCGGTCAAGATGTATCTCAACGACATTTTCACGGTCACCGTGAACATGGCCGGCCTGCCCGGCATCGCCGTGCCCGCCGGCCTCGACCCCAAGGGGCTGCCGCTCGGCCTGCAATTGATCGGCAGGCCGTTCGAGGAAGAGACGCTGTTCCAGACCGCCGCCGTCATCGAGCAGGCGGCCGGCACATTCCAGCCGGAGAAGTGGTGGTAAGGGTATCGCTCGCCTGACGCATGGTCCTGAAAATCGCGATCGATTTTGGTCAGCCTTGCGGGCTGTAATGAGTGAGCGATGTTCTACTATCTTTCCAAGATATTCTGGTTCTTCATCCAGCCGCTCAACCTGACGATCTTCCTGCTTTTGGCAGGGCTGCTCGCCGGGATGGCCGGCCGGCGGCGACTTGCCGTCAGCGGCGGCGTGCTGGCGTTTCTGATCCTCGCGCTGTCGGCCTGGACGTCACTTGGAGCGATAATGCTCAATCTGCTGGAGGAACGCTTTCCCAGGCCGCCGCTGCCGGAGAAGGTAGACGGCATCGTCGTGCTCGGCGGCGGCTTCGAGGGCGCTATCAACCTTGTGCGCGGCGGCTATGAATTGAACAGCAGCGGCGATCGCATGGTCGAGACCGCGATCCTCGCCCGGCGTTTCCCGCAGGCAAAGGTGGTGGTCTCCGGTGGAAACGGTTCACTGTTCTTCGACGGCGAAGGTGATGCCGACACCGCGCCGCGCCTGCTCGAGGCGCTGGATGTCCAGGCCGACCGGCTGCTCCTCGAAGACAAATCCCGCAACACTTACGAGAACGCGGTCTTCAGCCGCGAACTGGTCAAGCCCAAACCGGGCGAGACATGGCTTTTGGTGACATCAGCCTTTCACATGCCGCGCGCCAAGGCCCTGTTCGACAAGGCGGGCTTTCCAACTGTCCAATGGCCGGTCGACTATCGCACCTCGGGTCGGGAAGGCATCGGCTTGTTTCGCGACAATGCGGCCGATTCACTGCAGAACACGACCGTCGCGGTCCGCGAATGGATCGGGCTTTTCGCCTATTGGCTTTCCGGACGCATCGATCAGCCGTTTCCGACGCCGGGCGGCTGACCGATCACCGCGCGCCGCGCCGCGGAGAAGAACTGCCGCCGTACCAGGACGGCCAGCAGCAGAAGCGTCGACAGCACGAACACCAGGGGATCGACGAACCAGCCGAGATAGCCGATCGAGAAGAACACGCCGCGCAGGCCCGAGTTGAAATGCTTGCCGGCCAGCATGTTCATTTGCGTCGCGCGCCACACGGCCGTTTGCGTGAGGGGATTGCGCGAGGCCTCGCCATGCGGGATCGGCACGGCGCCGATCAGGATCGAACAGTAGTTGAACAGCCTGTAGGCCCAGCCGAATTTGAAGAAGGAAAAGGCCAGGATCAGCACCAGTCCCAGCACCTTGATCTGAAAGGCCGAGCGCGACGGCGCGCCGCCCAAGGGCAGGGTGCTCAGCACCTCAAGCACCCGGTCCGACGCGCCAAGCAGGGCGAAGCAGCCGCCGAGCGCGATCAGCGAACTGGAGGCGAAGAAGGCGGTACCCTGCTGCAGGCCGCTCATGATGGCGGTGTCGACGATGCGGATCTCGCGCTCGGCCATGGTGCGCATCCAGGCCTCGCGTTGCGCATTCATGGCGGTGGTCAGCGACACGCGGCTGACCAGGTGGCCGTCCGAGGCGAGCGTGTGCAGCACCCATGCGAGGAGGAAAAAGCCCAGCGCCGCGAGATCGGCCGTCGAAAGATAGGAATCGCCCATGGCGCCGAATCTACCATATTCGGCCCGGTTGCTTCGATGACCTTGCACGGCGCGTTGCACTCGATGTCGCTGCCGGAGCAAACAAGGTCGGCAGGTGCTGCGCCGCGATTGTCAAAAGAGCGGAAACATCCCGGGAATTCCTATATGTAATCCTCGACGTGACCCAGGAGACAGCGTGTTCCTTTCGGTTTTCGACCTGTTCAAGATCGGCATCGGCCCCTCGAGCTCGCACACGATGGGACCGATGACGGCTGCGCGCCGCTTCCTCGACGAGGTCGCGGGCGACGACTGGCCGCGTCCCGCCGGCGCCAAGGTCGATCGCATCGGCGCCAGCCTGCATGGCTCGCTCGCCTATACCGGCATCGGCCATGGCAGCGACCGTGCCGTCATTCTCGGCCTTGCCGGCCAGACGCCACAAACGGTCGACCCCGACCGAGCCGACGACATTGTCAGCCGCATCACCGCCGACAAGCTGGTTTCACCGCCCGGCCACCCCTCCTACCATTTCGATCCGGCCACCGATCTGGTTCTCGACCGCAAGACGCCGCTCACCGGCCATGCCAACGGCATGGCGTTCTACGCTTACGACGCCGGCGGCCGGTTGCTGCTCAAACGCATCTACTATTCGATCGGCGGCGGCTTCGTGGTTTCGGAAGAAGAGCTGCAACGGATGAAGTCGAAGGGCTCGGTCACAACCGAGGGCAAGAAAGTGCCGTATCCCTTCAAGAATGCGGTCGAGATGCTGAAGATGGCGGCCAAGAGCGGCCTTTCCATTGCCGAAATGAAGCGCGTCAACGAGGAGACGCAGATGTCGCGCGAGGCGCTCGACACCGGCCTCGACGCGATATGGGACGCCATGAAGGGCTGTATCGACCGTGGCCTTTCGCAGGACGGCATCATGCCCGGCGGCCTGAAAGTGCGCCGCCGCGCCAGACAGCTCCATGACAAGCTGCAGGAGCAGTGGCAGCAGAACCGGCCGAACCCGCTGCTCGCCAATGACTGGCTGTCGATCTATGCGATGGCGGTCAACGAGGAGAATGCGGCGGGCGGGCGTGTCGTCACCGCGCCGACCAATGGTGCCGCGGGCACACTGCCGGCGGTGCTGCGCTACTGGCTGCATTTCCATCCCGAGGCCGACCAGCCGAGCATTCGCGACTTCCTGCTGACGGCAGCCGCCGTTGGCGGCATCATCAAGTCCAATGCGTCGATATCGGGCGCCGAGGTCGGCTGCCAGGGCGAGGTCGGTTCCGCCTCGGCGATGGCTGCGGCCGGCCTGTGCGCGGTCATGGGCGGCACGCCCGAGCAGGTCGAGAATGCTGCCGAAATCGCCTTGGAACACCATCTCGGCATGACTTGCGACCCGGTCGGCGGGCTGGTCCAGGTGCCCTGCATCGAGCGCAACGCATTGGGTGCCGTCAAGGCGGTGACGGCCGCGTCACTGGCCATCAAAGGCGACGGCGTGCATTTCGTGCCGCTCGATGCAGCGATCGAGACGATGCGCCAGACCGGCCTCGACATGAACGAGAAGTACAAGGAAACCAGCCTTGGCGGCCTGGCGGTCAATGTCGTTGAGTGTTGAGGGCTGGCCCAAGCCGGCACTGTGGAGAAGTCCGTCAGGCCGTTGACGTCCCGGCGCTCCGGACTAACCTTGGGCGATGGCTCTCAATCTCCTAAAGCTTTGCGTCGGTTGCGACAGTGTCGAGGATCTCGAAGAGTGGATCGCCTTCCGCCTTGACGAGCGCCGCCGTGCCGGCGAACCAGCCGAACACTGGCACACCACCCGCATGATGCCGACACGTGGCGACGAGGTCACCGATGGCGGTTCGCTCTACTGGGTGATCAAGGGCAGCGTGCAGTGCCGCCAGTTGATCACGGAAATCCGGCCGTTCACCGATGACGACGGCATTGGCCGCTGCCATTTGATGCTCGATCCCGAGGTGGTGCGCACCGACTGGCAGCCGCGCCGCGCCTTCCAGGGCTGGCGTTACCTGAAGCCGGCGGACGCCCCGGCCGACCTCGGCAAGGGCAAGGCGGGATTGGTCGAGATGCCGCCGAAACTCAGGCGCGAGCTGGCCGACCTCGGCCTGCTCTAGGGCTTGAGCGAAGGATTGCCTACTGCCGCGCCCGCGTTTTCTGGCCCTCAATCTTGCCCCGCGCTGGACTTGCAAGCGACGCGACGACGCCACATCTTGAAATCCATGCGCGATGAAGAACTGTCGACACAGGCCGCTGTGCTTTGGAGGATCAGTTCGCATGATGGTCCTCCTTCCGGCCCGATTAAAGGCCATGATTCTGGCGCACGAAAAGTGTTGAAGGACATCACGCGGCTGTCCGAGCGGACAGGACCCCTGCGGGGCGGTGCGAAATGTTAGGCGCAATTATCATCGTGGTCGCGTTGTTGCTGGTGCTGCTGGGGGTAGCCACCGCATTTCTCCGCGCGGATCCGGCGCAACTCGCAAGCGGAATGAGAAAATTGGGACCGATCCTGCTGGCGCTGGTGGGTGGCGCCGTGCTCCTGGTCGGGCGCCAAGGCATCGGCGGCATCATCCTGTTCGTGGCAATCGCCTGGTACGGCGCCATGCATACGGGCGGGCCAAAGGCCAGACCGGGTGCTGGAAAACGCTCAACGGTGCGGACGGCGGCACTCGAGATGGAACTCGATCACAATACTGGCGGCCTGGAAGGGCTGGTGCTGGCCGGCCGCCACGATGGCAAGATGCTTGGCTCGATGACCCTTGCGCAATTGCAGCATCTCTACCGCGAACTCTCCGGCGATCCGGAGAGCCGGCAGTTGCTAGAGACGTATCTTGACGGCAGATTTCCCGTCTGGCGCAAATACGCTGAGACGAACGGTGGCGAAAGGCTGGGTGTTGCGCCAGGTCCGGGCGCCATGACTAAGGAGGAGGCCTACAAGGTCCTTGGTCTTGAAGCGGGGGCCGCCGCGGCGGATGTCCGCAAGGCGCACCGCCGCCTGATGCAGCGCCTGCACCCCGATATCGGCGGCACGTCTTTCCTGGCGGCGCGGATTAACGAAGCCAAGGACGTCTTGCTCTCCAATCACAACTAGTCTCCTTCGACGCAAAAATTTTCCGGGAGATATCTTCCACGCAGTCCTATTGCTGGACGGCGTAGCACTCGATTTTCTTCTTCTTCAAAGCGGTGCAGGCCTTCCAGGCGGCATCCTTGGACCCAAAGCCGCCGAAGCGAGCGCGGTAGTAGGTGGCGCCGTCCTTGTCGAAAGCGACGGTGAAGCCGGAAGCGTTGGCCAGCACCTTGGGAGCCTGCTTGGTGGTCTTGTCGAGGAAAGCCTGGGCTTCGGACTGCTTCGGCGAGGAGGCAACCTGGATGGCCCAGCCTGACGGAACCGACGCGGTGCTGACCGGATCAACGGCCGGGGTGGGCTCGGCATAGGCGGCCACGACCTGGGCGGTGGCGACCTTGGGAGCGGAGACGATGACCGTCTTTACCTTCTTTGCCGGGACAACCAGCTTGGGTGCCTCCGCCTCGGCTGTATCCTCGTCCTCGCTGTCGCCCTGGGCAATGGTCGCGTCGTCGGCGACGGCCGTATCGGCTTCCGCCACGGCCACCGGCTTTTCGTCCGGGGTCGGCGCGTCATGCTTGGGCAGGAGAACCTTTGCAAGTGCGCTGATGGGGTTGCTGTCCGCCTTGGCAACGAGGTCGCCGCCACCGCGGGTCGAGGCCCTCGGCAGATAGGTGTTGATCAGGCCTGCCATCTGGTTGTCTCGGCTGCCGCCCGACGTGCCGCCCATGACAACGGCGACCAGGCGGCGGTTGCCGTCATTAACGGAGGAGACGAGATTGAAGCCGGAGGCGCGGGTATAGCCGGTCTTGATGCCGTCGACGCCCTTGATGCGTCCGAGCAGACGGTTATGGCCATTGATGCGCTGGCGACCGTAGAGAAAGGATCGCTGCGCGAAATAGCCGTAGTACTGGGGAAAATGTTCCCTGAGCGCAATGCCGAGCGTGGCCATGTCGCGCGCGGTGGTGAACTGTCCCGGATCCGGCAGGCCGTTGGCGTTGCGGAAGACCGTGCCGTTCATGCCGAGCTGCCGCGCCTTGGCCGTCATCATGCGGGCGAAGTTGGTTTCGTTGCCGCCGAGCATTTCGCCGAGCGCGGTCGCCGAGTCGTTGGCCGACTTCGTCACGATCGACAGGATCGCGGTCTCGACCGCCACCGATCCACCAGGCTTCACGCCGAGCTTGGTCGGCGCCTCGGCTGACGCATGGGCCGAAAACACGACTGGCGAGTTTCTGCTGATCTTGCCCTTCGCCATCGCTTCAAAGGTCAGATAGAGCGTCATCATCTTGGTCAGCGAAGCGGGATAGCGCCGGCCATCGGCATTAGCCGAGTACAGCACCTTGCCGGTTTTGGCATCGACGACGATGGCCGCGGATTTCGCCGCGAGCGACGAGGCGACGTCCGCGACGACGAAGGTCATCGCCATGGCGAGGATCATGATCGTTTTAAGAGGGAACGCGGATTTGGAAACGAAGCCCGACAACGCCTGACGCACTGGTAGTTCCTTTGAATTTCTCGTTGCGCTGGAGGCGGCAAAGGGATCCTGCCTCACTTCTGGCCAAGCTAGCGGGGCAGCGTTACCAATCCGTTTATGGTAACCGCCGCGTTCACCATTTTCTGGGGGTTTGAGCCTTCCTTTATTCGAATTTTAGCCATTGCCGCTGCCCGCGGGGTCGCGAGTCCCCGACTTCTTGACTTTTGTGCGCTGCACAATATATATTATGCATTGCACAACGGCGCTCGGGGCAGGGCGCGTCAACCGTCCAGGGAGAGTACGAAATGACCCAGACCTATGAGGACTTCAGCAAATACGGCAAGGAGTTCGCCGACACCGGATTGAAGAGCTTCGCCTCCTTGTCCAAGGGCGCGCAGGCGATCGCCACCGAGGCCGGCGAATACACCAAGAAGAGCTTCGAAGCCGGCAGCGTCGCGTGCGAGAAGCTGTTCTCGGCCAAGTCGCTGGACAAGGCGATCGAGATTCAATCCGACTATGCCAAGCAGTCGTACGAGGCGTTCGTCGCCGAGGCTACCAAGATCGGCGACCTCTATGCCGAACTCGCCAAAGAGGCCTACAAGCCGTTCGAATCGATCGTTGCCAAGGCAAAGTAATTTTTCGCCCGTGAATTGAAAATCCGGCCCTTTGGGCGCGGGACAAAACCCGACCGCGGAAACGCGGCCGGGTTTTTTCATGCCAGCGCTTCACGATTGCGAAAAACCGCCAGGTTGGTCACCTAGCCATATTGTCAGCTAACCAGAAGGGCTTAAAATCGTCCATCGAACACCTACATGTTGAACTCGCATGAGGATTCGAAAGAGGCAGGATTACGTGACGATCGGTTTGACTGCCACGAGACAAGTGGCGCGGATGCAAAACGGCGGCGGCGACGGCAATGAGGCCGGCCGCGGGACGGCCGTCATCACGCGCACCAAAACCAAAACCAAAAAGCCCAGCCTTTACCGGGTCCTCATCCTCAACGACGACTACACTCCGATGGAGTTCGTGGTTCACGTGCTGGAGCGTTTTTTCCAGAAGGACCGCGAAGCCGCCACACGCATCATGCTTCATGTTCACAATCATGGAGTGGGCGAGTGCGGGGTCTATACATTCGAGGTGGCCGAGACCAAAGTGTCTCAGGTCATGGATTTCGCCCGACAGAATCAGCATCC
The DNA here is from genome assembly GCF_020164695.1 of Mesorhizobium sp. ESP6-5. Classification (NCBI taxonomy): domain Bacteria; kingdom Pseudomonadati; phylum Pseudomonadota; class Alphaproteobacteria; order Hyphomicrobiales; family Phyllobacteriaceae; genus Mesorhizobium; species Mesorhizobium sp. ESP6-5. The sequence continues at coordinate 69,852 of NZ_JAIUGR010000008.1, read as the reverse complement.
GCTGCAATGCGTGATGGAGAAGAAGTGAGGTAACATGCCGGCTTTCTCCCAAGGCCTGGAAAAGGCGCTTCACCAGGCGCTGACGCTCGCCAATGAGCGCCACCATGAATATGCAACCCTTGAACATTTGCTGCTCGCGCTCATCGACGACACCGAGGCGGCCGCCGTCATGCGCGCCTGCAACGTCGATCTCGACGAGCTGAAGCACACCGTTCTCACCTACATCGATACCGAGCTCGACAATCTGGTTACCGGCTACGACGAGGACTCCAAGCCGACCGCCGGCTTCCAGCGCGTCATCCAGCGCGCGGTGATCCATGTGCAGTCATCGGGTCGCGAGGAAGTGTCGGGTGCCAACGTGCTCGTGGCGATCTTCGCCGAGCGCGAAAGCCATGCCGCTTATTTCCTGCAGGAACAGCAGATGACCCGCTACGACGCGGTCAACTACATCTCGCATGGCATCGCCAAGCGGCCGGGCGCGTCGGAGAGCCGCAGCCCGCGCGGTGCCGATGACGAGCAGGGCGGCCCGAACGGCGCCGAGCCACAGGAGGAGGGCGGCAAGAAGAAGCAGCAGCAGGACGCGCTGACCGCTTATTGCGTCAACCTCAACAACAAGGCCAAGGCCGGCAAGATCGATCCGCTGATCGGCCGCGAAGGCGAGATCAACCGCACCATCCAGGTGCTGTGCCGCCGTTCCAAGAACAACCCGCTCTATGTCGGTGACCCCGGGGTCGGCAAGACGGCGATCGCCGAAGGTCTGGCCAAGCGCATCGTCGAGGGCGACGTGCCGGAAGTGCTGCACAATGCCACCATCTTCGCGCTCGACATGGGCACGCTGTTGGCCGGCACGCGCTATCGTGGCGATTTCGAGGAACGGCTGAAGCAGGTCGTCAAGGAGCTCGAGGATTATCCGGGTGCCGTGCTGTTCATAGACGAAATCCATACGGTGATCGGCGCCGGCGCCACTTCGGGCGGCGCCATGGATGCGTCGAACCTGTTGAAGCCGGCGCTGTCTTCCGGTGCGATCCGCTGCATCGGTTCGACCACCTACAAGGAGTTCCGCCAGTTCTTCGAGAAGGACCGTGCCTTGGTGCGGCGCTTCCAGAAGATCGACGTCAACGAACCGACCGTCGAGGACGCCATCGAGATCATGAAGGGCTTGAAGCCCTATTATGAGGAATTTCACAAGGTGAAGTTCACCAACGAGGCGATCAAGGCCTCGGTGGAGCTGTCGGCGCGCTACATCAACGACCGCAAGCTGCCGGACAAAGCGATCGACGTGATCGACGAGACCGGCGCCTCGCAGATGCTGGTGCCGGAAGCCAAGCGCAAGAAGACGATCGGCATCAAGGAGATCGAAGCGACGATCGCCACCATGGCGCGTATCCCGCCGAAGACGGTTTCGGCCGATGACGAGAAGGTGCTGCAGGGCCTGGACATTGAGCTCAAGCGCGTCGTCTACGGCCAGGACACCGCCATTACGGCGCTGACCTCGGCGATCAAGCTGGCACGGGCCGGCCTGCGCGAACCGGAAAAGCCGATCGGCTCGTACCTGTTCTCGGGCCCGACCGGCGTCGGCAAGACGGAGGTCGCCAAGCAGTTGGCCGCCTCGCTCGGCGTCGAACTGATCCGCTTCGACATGTCGGAATATATGGAACGCCACACCGTCTCGCGGCTGATCGGCGCGCCTCCCGGCTATGTCGGTTTCGACCAAGGCGGCCTTTTGACCGACGGTGTCGACCAGCATCCGCACTGCGTGCTGCTTCTCGACGAGGTCGAGAAGGCGCATCCGGACCTGTTCAACATCCTGTTGCAGGTGATGGACCACGGCAAGCTGACCGACCACAATGGCAAGCAGATCGACTTCCGCAATGTCATCCTGATCATGACCACCAATGCGGGCGCATCCGATGCGCAGCGCGCGGCGATCGGTTTCGGTTCGACCAAGCGCGAAGGCGACGATGTCGAGGCGATCAACCGGCTGTTCACGCCGGAATTCCGCAACCGTCTCGATGCGATCATCCCGTTCGGCTCGCTGCCGGTGCCGGTGATCCATCAGGTGGTGCAGAAGTTCGTCATGCAGCTGGAAGCCCAGCTCTCCGAGCGCGGCGTCACCTTCGACCTGTCGCCGGACGCGATCGCCTGGCTTGCCGACAAGGGTTATGACGAACGCATGGGCGCGCGTCCACTTGGCCGCGTCATCCAGGAGCACATCAAGAAGCCGCTGGCCGACGAGGTGCTGTTCGGCAAGCTGAAGAAGGGCGGCACGGTGCGCGTCACCGTCGAGAAGAAGGAAACCGGCGAGACCGGCCTGAAGCTCGAATCACTCGCCGACGAGGCGCCGGTGAAGCCGAAGAAGGAAGAGCCCGAAGACGCGCCGAAGCCGCCCAAGGCGGTGGCCAAGAAGCCCGCGGCCAAGAAGGTCGTCGCGCAGAAGCCGGAGCCCAAGGGCAAGGATGGCGGCAAACGCAGCCTGGTGCCGCAATTGCCCCGCAAGGGCTGATCGGAACTTACTCGGAAAAGCCCCGGAAACGGGGCTTTTTCATTGCGCCAAAGTCATATGAAAGCGGCGAACAGACACCTCAGCCCGCGAGCGCGGCACGGATCTTGCCGGCATTCTCCGCCAGCACTTCCGGCTTCTCCATCTGTCCGGAATGCGGTTTGAGCGCCACGCCCTCGAAGCGCGGAACCACATGCACATGCAGGTGATAGACGGTCTGTCCGGAGGCTGGCTCGTTGAACTGCATTATGGTGACGCCATCGGCGTTAAAGGCTTTCTTCACCGCCAGCGCCATTTTTTGAACAACTGTAAAGAGCGAGCCAAATATCTCCGGGTTGGCGTCGAGCAAGTTGCGCGACGGCGCTTTCGGCACCACCAGCGTATGGCCCGGTCCTTGCGGCATCACGTCCATGAAGGCCACTACGGCGTTATCTTCGTAAACGCGGTGCGAAGGAATTTCTCCACGCAGGATCTTTGCGAAAATGTTGTCTGTGTCATAGGCGGTTTCGGCCATGGCGAACGCTCCGGATTGTGCCTCGCCGTCCCGTGTAGCGAAGCTCTTCCGGAGCGGCAAGACTATGGCCGACGTGATCGGCCATCCCAAATTCGACAAGCGCGTCATGAAGCGCCTTTTGCGCTGCGATGGTGCTTACGCACCCATGGCCGGGGCATGGCACGCCAAAGAGCCTGCTATTCCTCGAGATCCTTGCGGAACGGGGTATGTTCTTCCAGATATTCGCCCATCCGCTCCACTTCGCGCCGCTCGCGCCTGAGATAGTCGGCGACCGCGTTGCGCAGGCCAGGATGGGAAATGTAGTGGGCCGAATGCATAGTCACCGGCCGGTAGCCGCGCGCCAGCTTGTGTTCGCCTTGCGCGCCTGCCTCGACCACCTTCAACTTGCGTTCGATGGCGAAGTCGATGGCCTGGTGATAGCAAACCTCGAAATGCAGGTAGGGGTGATCCTCGATGCAGCCCCAGTTGCGGCCGTAGAGCGCGTCGGAACCGATGAAGTTGATGGCGCCGGCAATATAGCGCCCGTCGCGCCTGGCCATCACCAGCAGGATGTCGTCCGCCATGCGTTCGCCGATCAGCGAGAAGAACTGGCGGTTCAGGTAGGGGCGGCCCCATTTGCGGCTGCCGGTGTCCATATAGAAGGCGAAGAAGTCGTCCCAGGTCTTTTCGGTCAGGTCCTTTCCGGTCAACCAGTCGATCGAGATGCCATCGGCCAGCGCCTCGCGCCGTTCCTTCCTCATCGCCTTGCGTTTGCGTGAGGCAAGCGTGGCGAGGAAGTCGTCATAGGTCGAAAAGCCTTCGTTGAAGAAATGGAATTGCTGGTCGGTGCGATGCAGGAAGCCCGCGGCTTCCAGCGTCGCGACGTCGCTCTCCTGCACGAAGGTGACATGCGCAGAGGACACGCCGAGCTTGTCGGTCACCATTTTGAGACCGGCCGCAAGCCCAGCCTTCACCGCATCCTGATCCTCGCCTTTGCCGACCAGCAGGCGAGGGCCGGTGACGGGGGTGAACGGCACGGCACTTTGCAGTTTTGGATAGTAACGGCCGCCGGCGCGTTCGAAGGCATCCGACCAGCCGTGATCGAACACGTATTCGCCCTGGCTGTGCGACTTGAGATAACAGGGAACGGCGCCGAGGAGCCTGCCTTGCGCGGTCTCCAGCCGCAGGTGATGACCTTGCCAGCCGGTGCGACGCACGGCACAGCCGGAATCCTCCAGAGCGCTCAAAAAAGCGAATGAAACGAGCGGGTTGTACCCAGCTTCCGTGTCGCCACGCGTGGTTCCGGCAAAGCCGTTCCATTCGTCGCAGGTAAAGGCACCGATGCCGGCGGCGATGCGGATCGAATAGTCTGCATTCGCCATTTGTCCGTCGCCGTCATCGCCCTGATCCATGAGGCTTATTTAAGCTCCATTCGGGCCGCTACAAGTCACGTTTCGGGCACCCTGCTCAGGCGACTTCGACCAGGTCGGGTTCGAACCCTTCGAACGTCATCTGGTCGGCATATCTAAAGGTCAGGTCGATCGCGGGCTGATCATGCACCGTCCAGGTGATGACAGGCATTTTGAGCTTTTCGCGCACGAAGCTGACAAACGGATTCGGCAAGTCGCCTGCGGCATAGGAGGTAAAGGCGAGTTCGTGCGCCAGCATGGCGAAATGTGCTTCGATCAGCTTGGCGTCCTTGCCATAGGCGGTCAATCCAGCCGGGATGCCGGGCGCGTGTTTGGGGAAATCGCGGATCAGCCAGTGATCGAATGACATGATCGCCGCCTTGCCCTTGTAGCGCTTGAGCATCTTGCCGACGCGCGCCACCAGGCCTTCGTCGCGACCGGGAGTTCCTTTCAGTTCGACGACCATGGGCACGCGACCATCGACGAGGTCGAGCGCTTCCTGCAACGTCGGCACGTGATCCGCCGTGCCGCCAACCTTGAGCGCGGTAAGTTCGGCCGCGCTGCGTTGCCAGACGAAACCGTCCTGCCCGGTCAGCCGTTGCAAATCGTCGTCATGGATGACGATGGGGACGCCATCCGACGACAGATGCACGTCGCATTCGATCGCGTAGCCGCGTTCGGCCGCGGCAGCGAAGGCGGAAAGCGTGTTTTCCCAGCGCGTCTTGTTCATGTCGTGAAAGCCGCGATGGGCAACCGGCCGGGCCGTCAGCCAGGAGAGGTCGGTCATGTCAGCACCTACACTCATTCGACTTCGAAGATCGCTTCGATTTCCACCGCGGCATTAAGCGGCAGGGAGGCGGTGCCGACGGCCGAGCGCGCGTGCTTGCCGCTTTCGCCGAGCGCGGCAACCAGGAAATCGGAGGCGCCGTTGGCGACCAGATGCTGCTCGACGAAGTCGGGGGCAGAGGCCACGAAGACGGTGATCTTCACCAGGCGACGGATCTTCTCGAGGTCGCCAAGTGCCGCCTTGGCCTGTGCCAGGATGTTGATGGCGCAGTATTTCGCCGCGTCCTTGCCGCTTGCCGTGTCGACGTCGCGGCCGAGCAGGCCGCTTGCCTGCAGCTTGCCGTCCTTGAGCGGCAACTGACCAGCGGTGAACAGCAGGTTGCCGGTCCTGCAATAGGGCACGTAGTTGGCGGCGGGTGCGGCGGCGACGGGAAGCGTCACGCCGAGATCACTTAGCCGCTTTTCGATTGTTTCACTCATTGCTTTTCCCTATTGCTGGAAGGCGCCGCGCTGGCCGGGCCGAAATTGCTATTTTTGCCTCGCTTCCGCCACGACTTTTTTTAAGCTGGACCATCTTTCCCTGCGGCCTGCCATCAGCCGCGACGATCGGAGTACCTCATGCGCGCGACGCGCCTTGCATTCCACGCCGTTCTGTTGTCGGCGCTTTTGCCAACAGGCGCCGCTGTCGCCGCACCGGCGCTGCAGGCGCATCGTGCCGTCTATGATCTCACGCTCAAGAAGGCGGACGATCGGTCCGGCATCACCGGCATCACCGGCCGCATGGTCTACGAGTTCAATGGCTCGGCCTGCGAAGGCTATACGGTGAAATTCCGTTTCGTCACCCAGATCGCCACCAACGACAACACGAAGCTGACCGACCAGCAGACGACGACTTTCGAGGATGCCGAAGGCAAGACCTTTTCGTTCGTGACGAAATCCTTTGTCGACCAGAACCTCGACAAGGAGGTCAAGGGTATGGCCACGAAAGACGCGAAGGGCCTCAAGGTCGATATCGACAAGCCGGAGAAGAACAGTCTCGAACTCGCCGCCACCCAGTTTCCGACCCAGCATCTGGTCGAGCTGATCGGAAAGGCCGAAAAAGGCGAAAACTTCTATCAGACCAACTTGTTCGACGGCTCGGAAGACGCCAACAAGGTGATGACGACCACGGTTGTCGTCGGCAAGAAGAGCGAGGCCGACAAGGCCGATCCGGAAGCGCCGGCATTGGCGAAGCTTGCCACCGACAAATACTGGCCGGTCGACATCGCCTATTTCGACGACAGCGCCCAGAACGGCGAGGAAGTGCCGGAATACCGGATCAGCTTCAAGCTGCACGAGAACGGCATCACCCGTGATCTCGTCATGGACTATGGCGACTTCTCGATGACCGGCAAGCTGGTCAACCTATCGCTGTTCGACCAGACAAAGCCTTGCCCAGTATCGAAATAGCAGGGTCGGGCAATTGAGCTGGCCGTGGCGGGCTTGATGGCAGTCTATGTAGATGCGGCGATCTGGAAATGGGCCGGCCATCTCTGGTGCCATCTCCTAGCCGACGACACCGACGAATTGCATCGCTTTGCGGCGGAACTCGGCATCAAGCGCTCGTCCTACCAGGGCCCGCCCAAGACATCCGCTCCGCACTATGACATAACCGGCTTCGAGCGCGACCGTGCGGTGCGGCTCGGCGCCATCGAGTGCAGCCGCGAGCAGATCGTCGCCATCTTCCGGCGCGTGCGGGTGCCCAACGGAAAGTCCAAGCGATGACACCAACGGCATTCCTGGCATATTGCGCCGCTGTGACGCTCGCCGCCGCCACGCCGGGGCCGGCAATGTTCGCGGTCATCACCAACGGCGTGTCGCGTGGGTTCCTGCGGGCCTTCATGGCCGGCCTTGGGGTCGCCGCCGGCGATGCCGTGCTCGTCACTCTGGCGCTGCTGGGGTTGGTGGCCCTGGCTCAGACCTTCGAATGGATCTTCCTCCTGTTGAAATATGCCGGCGCCGTTTATCTGATCTTTCTCGGCGTCAGGATGTGGCGGGCCTCGGTCGCGCAATCGAATGAGCCGCGGACGGGGCAGGCGAAGTTGTCCCGATCCTTCCTGCTCGGCGCGTCCATAGCGCTCGGAAACCCGAAGGCGATCCTGTTCCATGCCTCGATCATGCCGCTGATTCTCGATCTCGACACGATGACCTTTTTCGATGGCCTGCTGGTGGTGGCGACCGTCATCAGCGTCAATATCGTGACAATGGGGGTCTATGCCGCGCTCGCGGGCCGGGCTTCGGGCTGGTTCAGGACACCCAGGCGCATGCGGCTGATGAACAGGTTCGCCGGCAGCGCCATGATCGGCACCGGAGCGCTGATTGCCGCACGCTAGGCGTTAAAGCGCCGCCCCGCTTGCGTTTGTCGGACTTCCCCTCTATATGCGCGCTCATTCCACACACGGACTTTGGTGTCTGCCCGGGAGAAATCCGGCTGAGACCTCCGGTGGTGTTCGAGGACCTCGGTCCAAAAATGCCTGTGTCCGTGGAGGCTAACCGGAAAGGAACTTAGAATGGCACTGCCTGATTTCAGTATGCGCCAGCTTTTGGAAGCTGGCATTCACTTCGGCCACCAGACCCACCGCTGGAACCCGAAGATGGCGTCCTACATCTACGGCGCCCGCAACAACATCCACATCATCGACCTCTCGCAGACGGTGCCTTTGCTGCACCAGGCGCTGAAGCAGGTTTCCGACACCGTCGCCAAGGGCGGCCGCGTGCTGTTCGTCGGCACCAAGCGCCAGGCGTCGGACATCGTTGCCGATGCGGCACAGCGTTCGGCCCAGTACTACGTCAACTCGCGTTGGCTCGGCGGCATGCTGACCAACTGGAAGACGATCTCGAACTCGATCCAGCGCCTGCGCAAGCTCGACGAGATGCTGGCCGGCGAAGCGCAAGGGTTGACCAAGAAGGAACGCCTGAACCTCGATCGCGAGCGCGAGAAGCTCGACAAGGCGCTCGGCGGTATCAAGGACATGGGCTCGACGCCCGACCTGATGTTCGTGATCGACACCAACAAGGAGGCGATCGCCATCCTCGAGGCCAAGCGCCTGGGCATCCCGGTCGTCGCCATCATCGATTCGAACTGCGATCCGGACAAGATCGATTTCCCGATCCCCGGCAATGACGACGCGGCCCGCGCCATCCAGCTTTATTGCGACCTGATTGCCAAGGCCGCCATCGACGGCATCGCCCGTCAGCAGGGCGCGCTCGGCATGGATATCGGCGCTTCGGTCGAAGCTCCGGTCGAACCGGCGCTCGATCCGGCTCCGGCGTCGGAAGCCCCCGAGGCTTGACAATCGAAGGCCGGTTGCGGCCTTCATCTTTCTCATATTTTGGCACGCTAGACAGACGCACCATCGAATACCGATGGTGCGTCGGTGCATTTAAACAAAGAGGCGACAATGAGCATTTCGGCTGCACAGGTCAAAGAACTCCGCGACTTGACCGGCGCGGGCATGATGGACTGCAAGGCGGCGTTGAACGAGACCAACGGCAACTTGGAAGAGGCCGTTGACTGGCTGCGCAAGAAGGGTATCTCCAAGGCCGACAAGAAGGCCGGCCGTACGGCAGCCGAAGGTCTGATCGGCGTCGACAACGGTGTGCGTGAAGCTGCCGTGGTCGAGGTGAATTCCGAGACCGACTTCGTCGCCCGCAATGCCGCCTTCCAGGAAATCGTCGCCAACGTCGCCAAGGTGGCGCTTGCCTATGGCACGACCGAAGCGGTCGCCGCCGCCAAATATCCGGGCTCCGACAAGTCGGTCACCGACACCATCAAGGACGCGGTCGGCACTATCGGCGAGAATATGGGCTTCCGCCGCTCGGCCAAGCTCACCGTTCCGCATGGTGCGGTTGCGACCTATGTGCACAACGCTGTTGCCGATGGTCTCGGCAAGCTCGGTGTGCTGGTCGCGATCGAGACCACGGGCAACGAGCATGCCGCCAATGCCTTTGGCCGCCAGGTCGCCATGCATGTCGCCGCCACCAACCCGATGGCGCTGACCGCCGAGCAGATCGATCCGGCCGCGATCGAGCGTGAGAAGGCAATCTTCTCCGACCAGGCGCGCCAGTCCGGCAAGCCGGAAGCCATCATCGAGAAGATGGTCGAGGGTCGCCTGCGCAAATTCTATGAGGAAGTCGTGCTCCTGAAGCAGGCCTTCGTGCTCAATCCCGACATCACCGTCGAGAAGGCGCTGCAGGATGCCGAAAAGGAAATCGGCGCGCCGGCCAAGATCACGGCCTATTTGCGCTTCGCCCTTGGCGAGGGCATCGAGAAGGAAGAGACGGATTTCGCCGCGGAAGTCGCGGCGGCGGTCAAGAAGTAACTTCTTACCGGTCCATTTCGCCTGTGTTTTTTCGGCCGGACATCCGCTGGGATGCCCGGCCGATTTCGTTCGCGGTGTCGATAAAGGCCCTGAGTTTGGGCGCCATCGCCGCGCGACGCGGAAAGTAGAGGAAAAGGCCGGGTTCCTCGATCGCTGATTGCGGCAGAACCTGCACCAGGCGACCGGCCGCGAGATCGGCGCGCGCCAGCGGCTCGAACATGTAGGCAAGGCCCACTCCGGCGAGAGCCAGATCGATTGCCGCAAGCGAGTCCGTCACGATGGCCGTACCGCTGGTTTCCATGACCACGTCCTTGCCGTCCCAGGTCAAATCCCAGCGATAGAGGGCACCGGAGCGAACGAGACGGTATCCGATGCAATTGTGGTTCGCGAGATCGGCCACGCTGCGCGGACGGCCATGTCGCCCGATATAGGCGGGCGAGGCGACGATAACGGCTTTGAAGGGCTGCGTCAGTCGGATGGCCACCATGTCCTGGGCGATCATCTCGCCGAGCCGGATGCCGCCGTCAAAACCTTCGCCGACGATGTCGACCAACCCTTGATCAGCAAAAATCTCGACCGTGATGTCGGGATATCGCTCGGCCATCGCCGCCACGACCGGCGTCACCGCCAACGGCATTGCAATGTTGGAGGCGTTGATCCTGAGCAGCCCGGACGGCCTACCCTTGACGCTGCGGATACGATCCATCCGCTCGGCGATATCCTGAAGGGCAGGGGCCGCCGTTTCCACCAGCGCCTTGCCCGCCTCGGTGAGCGAAACGCTGCGCGTCGTGCGCGCAAACAGCGGCTGGCCGATCCGCTCCTCGACGAGGCGCACTGCATGGCTGACCGCCGAAGGGCTCATGCCCAGTTCGGCCGCGGCAAGGGCAAAACCGCCGCGCCGGGCGACCGCAATGATGACAGGCAGATGGCTGAGCAGATCCCGGTCCATTCATGAACAGTATCGCATAGTCTTTGCGGAGAATGCAATCTTATCGACGCCGAGGCAGAGGTCCACATTGTCGCCAACACATCGGCGATCGGGCTGATGGTATCGAGGAGAAGAGATATGAACGCCTTGAAACACGCTACCTTCGCCGCAGGGCTTGCCTTGGCGCCGCTCGACGCCGGCGGGGCCGAACCGATGGGCTGGCAGGCGCTTGCCGATGACCGCGCCATCATCCGCATCGCCGATGCCATCGACCGCGCGGTCGACGCGCAGGACTGGAAACGCGCGCGCAGCTATTTCGCGGATAGGGTCACCGCCGACTTCAGCAGCCTGTCCGGGCAGCCCGCGGCCAACATCGCCTCCGACGATCTGATCGGCGCCTGGGCCGGCAATCTCAAAGGCAGCAAGACCAGCCTGCATCTGCGCACCAATCACCAGGTCGTCCTTGAAGCGGACACGGCGACCGTTCTGTCGAACGGCTACGCCTGGAACCGGATGGAGGGCAATGGCGACCCGCTCTGGGAGGTCTGGGGCACGTATGAGCATCACCTCACGCGCTCAGCGGCTGGCTGGAAGGTCGATGGCTTCACCTTCCGCATGACGCATGAGCGCGGCAATCCCTGGGTCAAGGCGACACCTGGCCAATGACGCCCGCATCAACCGGACCAAGATCGGAAAAGACAATGACGATGAGCTACTACACACTCGGCAACAGCGGGCTGCGCGTCAGCCGGCTGGCACTGGGCACGATGACTTTCGGGACGGAATGGGGCTGGGGCGCGGACCGGGATACGGCGCGCGCGATGTTCGACGCCTATGTCGAGGCCGGGGGCAATTTCTTCGACACCGCCGACCTTTACACCGGCGGCACGGCCGAGACCTGGCTCGGTGAATTCGTAGCCGAGCGGGGCTTGCGCGACAAGGCGGTGATCGCCACCAAATTCACCATGAACTCGAACCCCGGCAATCCGAACGCCGGCGGCAATGGCCGCAAGAACATCATGCGTGCCGTCGACGCATCGCTGAAGCGGCTGGGTACCGACTATATCGATCTCTATCTCATGCATATCTGGGACAGGCTGACGCCGGCCGAAGAAGTGCTGCGTACGCTCGACGATCTGGTTCGGGCAGGCAAGATACGTCACATCGGCCTGTCCGACGTGCCGGCCTGGTATGCCGGGCGGGCGCAGGCGATCGCCGAACTGCGCGGCTATGAGCCGATCTCTGCGTTGCAGCTTGAATACTCCCTGGCGGAGCGTGCCATCGAGCATGAATTCGTGCCGTTCGGGACACGCCATGGCGCCGGCATCATGGTCTGGAGCCCGCTGGCAAGCGGACTGCTAAGTGGCAAATACCGCCCGGCGCAGGCGGGCAATGCCGGCCGGCTCGACGGCTTCCGCAACACCACCCACCCAGGCTTCCAGAAATTCAGCGAGCACAACTGGGCTGTGGTGGCGGAGCTGGAGAAAGTCGCCGCCGAACTCGGCCGCGGCATGGCTCAGGTCGCGCTGAACTGGGTGGCGACTCAGCCAGGAGTTGCCACCGTCATTCTCGGAGCAACGCGGCTTTCGCAGCTGCAGGATAATCTTGCGGCGCTCGATTTCTCCATACCGCCCGCGCTTCGCCAGCGCCTGGACAAGGTGAGCGGCACGCCGGCACCGTTCCCGCATTCTTATTTCGGTCCCGAGATCCAGGTCCGTGTCGCGGGCGGTGTCGTGACCGGCGACAAGCCGTCAGGCTACGCATTGCCGGTCGTGGTCGAAGGCGAGGCGGTTGCCATCAGCAGCAACTGATCCAGAAAGCCTGGAATTTTGCACAAGGGCGCGGCGTGACATCGCCGCGCCCTTCGTGTATCCGGTCAACCCGTCATGACAGCACCGCCGGGCGAAGCAGGGGGCGTTTTCGCCTTCAGAGCTTGCCACGCCGGAATTTCGAGGAACCAGATGACGGTCAAGCCCCGCTACCGACGTGTTCTGCTGAAAGCTTCGGGCGAAGCGTTGATGGGCGAACAGCATTTCGGCATCGACGTCTCGGTCGTCGACCGCATCGCCGGCGACATTGCCGAGGCCCGTGCGCTGGGCATCGAGGTGGGTGTCGTTATCGGCGGCGGCAATATCTTTCGCGGCGTGGCGGTCGCATCCAAGGGAGGCGACCGCGTTACCGGCGATCACATGGGCATGCTTGCCACGGTCATCAATTCGCTGGCGTTGCGCACGTCGCTGAACAAGATCGGTGTCGATGCCGTCGTGCTGTCCGCAATTGCCATGCCCGAGCTTTGCGAGAGTTTTTCGCAGCGCCAGGCGACCGCCTACATAAACCAGGGCAAGGTGGTGATCTTCGCCGGCGGCACCGGCAATCCGTTCTTCACCACTGATTCGGCGGCGGCACTTCGCGCGGCCGAAATCGGCGCCGACGCGCTGTTCAAGGGTACACAGGTCGACGGCGTCTATTCGGCCGACCCGAAAAAGGACCCGAATGCGACACGTTTCGAGCGCATCAGCCACGCCGAAGTCATAAATCGCGGCCTTTCCATCATGGATACCGCTGCGATTGCACTTGCGCGCGAAAACAACATTCCGATAATCGTCTATTCGATCCACGAAAAGGGTGGTTTCGGCGATATTCTAAGGGGCGGCGGCCGCTGCACGGTCGTCGCGGACGAATGATCGGGGCCGATCCCTGGAAGGGGAAACCGGCTTTCGAACATCAGGCTCGAACACGGGGCCCTTGCCCCGAAGCAGTGAACCCGCGGCAGACGGGTCGAGGAGACTAAGATGAGTGGTGAGTACGACGATCTGAAGCGGCGCATGGATGGGGCCATCGCCGCGTTCAAGCATGACCTGGCTTCGCTGCGGACCGGTCGCGCCTCCAGCAATCTGCTCGATGCGATCCAGGTGCAGGCCTATGGCACCACCATGCCGATCAACCAGGTGGCCAACGTTTCGGTGCCGGAGCCGCGCATGATCTCGGTCTCGGTCTGGGACAAATCGATGGTCGGCGCGGTCGACCGCGCGATCCGGGAATCCAATCTGGGCTTCAACCCGATCGTCGATGGCACCAATCTGAGGATTCCGCTGCCGGAGCTCAACGAACAGCGCCGCAAGGAACTGGTCAAGATCTCGCATGGCTACGCAGAGAACGCCCGTGTCGCCGCGCGCCACGTGCGCCGCGACGGCATGGATTTCCTGAAGAAGGCGGAGAAGGACGGCGACATCAGCGAGGACGATCAGCGCAAGCGTTCCGACCAGGTCCAGAAACTTACCGACGAAACCATCAGCACCATCGATCATCTGCTTTCCGACAAGGAAGCTGAAATCATGCAGGTTTAGGGTTGGCCCTTGGCTGACCCGAAAGCGAGATCATGACAACGCCCGCGCATGTCGCGATCATCATGGATGGAAATGGACGCTGGGCCAAGGCGCGCGGTATGCCGAGGCTCGCCGGTCATCGCGCCGGCGTCGAGGCCCTGCGCAAGGCGGTGCGCGCCGCCCCGGGTCTCGGCATCTCCTTCCTGACCGTCTACGCTTTCTCGTCGGAGAACTGGTCGCGGCCGAAGTCCGAGGTCAGCGATCTTATGGGTCTGTTGAAGCTGTTCATCCGTCGCGACCTTGCCGAGCTGCACCAGAGCGGCGTACGGGTCAGGATCATCGGCGACCGCACAGGGCTGCAGGCGGACATCAGGGGGCTGCTCGACGAGGCCGAATCGCTGACGATCCACAACACCTCGCTGACGCTGGTGATCGCCTTCAATTACGGCGGACGCGACGAGATCGTCCGCACGGCGCGCAAGCTTGCCGCGGCCGTGGCGCGCGGCGAAATGGACAGCGAGGCGATATCAGCCGAAAGCTTTGCCGGCTCTCTCGACACGCAAGGCATTCCCGATCCGGAGCTGGTCATCCGCACCAGCGGCGAACTGCGCCTGTCCAACTTCCTGTTGTGGCAGGCCGCCTACAGCGAACTCGTCTTCCTGCCGTGCTACTGGCCGGACTTCAACCGCGAGCATTTCGCCGAGGCCTTGCGCGAATATGCCGGCCGCGAGCGCCGCTTCGGCGGACTGGGCCCGCAGGACGTTGCTTCGCGGCCGGCCGCGGGATGAGCAACCTTCAGCTGCGCGTCATGTCGGCTGTCGTGCTGGCCATTGTGGCCCTCGGCCTGACCTGGCTCGGCGGCCTGCCGTTCCGGCTGCTGTGCGCCGTCATGGCGGCAATGATCTTTTACGAGTGGACACGCATGTCGCGGCCCGCCGCGGCCGACGGGCTTGGTTTTCTCCCGGAAGCGCTAATGGTCATTTTCGTCGGCGCCTTGATCGCCGGCCTGCCCGCACGGTGGCTGCTGCCGCTCGTCGTGATTCTGGTTGCGACAGCTGCGATCACCGCTGGAGTTCGCAAAATCGGCCAGTGGGACGCCGGCGGCCTTGCCTATGCCTGCATGTCGGGCCTGTCGCTTGCCCTGCTGCGCGACGGCGACCATTCGGGCCTCGTCGCGATCCTTTTCCTGTTCGCGGTCGTCTGGGCAACCGACATTTTTGCCTATTTCGTCGGGCGTGCCGTTGGCGGGCCCAAACTGGCCCCTTCGATCTCGCCCGGCAAGACCCGCAGCGGCGCCCTCGGCGGGGCGGTCGGTGGTGTCGTGGCAGGGCTTCTGCTTGCCGCCTTCGCCGGCGCCGGCAACCTGGCGTTGCTGGGTGTTGTGGCGCTGGTGCTGTCGATCGTCGCCCAGGCCGGCGACCTCTTCGAATCCTGGGTCAAGCGGCGGCACGGCCGCAAGGATTCTGGCGTGCTCATCCCTGGGCATGGCGGCGTCATGGACCGTGTCGACGGGCTTGTCGCGGCCGCTCTTGCCCTATACGTCATCGGCTGGATCGCGGCGGGCGCCGAGCATCCGGCACAGGGGCTGTTTCCCATTTGAACGGTGTCATTCCACGATCTGGCGCGGGCGCCTTGGATTCGCCTGTATTGATGTCACAGTCACGCAGCGACGCGGAAGAACTTGAGGGCCTGAATTGAACGAGATTCTTCACGCGATTTTCAGCACGGAAGGCCTCTTTCTCGGCACGCTCGTGCCGTTTCTCTTCGTTCTGACCGTCGTGGTGTTCGTTCACGAGATGGGCCACTATCTCGTCGGCCGCTGGTGCGGCATCGGGGTCAGGGCCTTCTCAATCGGCTTCGGTCCGGAGCTCATCGGCTTCAACGACAGGCATGGTACGCGCTGGAAGCTTTGCGCCATACCGCTTGGCGGCTATGTCAAGTTTGTCGGCGACATGAACGCCACCTCCAGCCAGCCGACATCGGAAGAACTCGAAACGCTGACCGTCGAGGAACGCAAGGTTGCCTTCCACACCCAGGCGATCTGGAAGCGCGCGGCAACGGTGGTGGCCGGGCCGCTGTTCAACTTCCTGCTGACGATCGTCGTCTTTTCCGTGCTGTTTGCCGCCTATGGGCGTTATGTCGCGGAGCCCATGGTGGCGGAGGTTACAACAGACAGTCCCGCGGCCAAGGCCGGCATCTTGCCAGGCGACCGATTCGTCAGCGTTGACGGCAGCAAGGTCGAAACCTTCGGCGACGTGCAGCGGCTGGTCTCGGGCCGCGCCGGCGACACCATCACCTTCGTCATGCTGCGCGGCGGCAAGGAGGTCACGGTGACCGCGTCGCCGCAGCTGATGGAGCAGGAGGACGCGCTCGGCAACAAGGTCAAGGTCGCCGTGATCGGCGTCGTCAACAACAAGGAACTCGGCCAGCCCCGCCTCATCACCTACACCCCGGTCGGAGCCGTTGCGGCGGCCGTTGAGGAAACCGGCCACGTCATCGAGCGCACAGGACAGTTCCTGCAGCGCTTCGCCGTCGGGCGCGAGGACAAGTGCCAGTTGGGTGGCCCGGTCAAGATCGCCGACATGGCCGGCAAGGCGGCCAAACTCGGTTTCGAATGGCTGGTGCAGCTCGTCGCGCTGCTGTCCGTGGGGATAGGCATTCTAAACCTTTTGCCGATTCCCCCCCTCGACGGCGGCCATCTGTTGTTCTACGGGGTGGAGGCCGTCATCCGCCGGCCGGTGTCGGAACGGATGATGGAAATGGCCTATCGGGCCGGTCTGCTTCTGGTGCTGTGCTTCATGGGGTTCGTGTTCTGGAACGATCTCTTTGGGTGCTGAAATCATGAAGGAATTTGGCCTGAGCATGGCGGATGTTGAGACGCCGTTTACCATGCACGGGGATATGAGTGACGCGAAAGCCACGCAACAGGGTTAAGTAAATACAAATTAACCAGAAGCCTTGCGTGTAGGGAAAATCCGGTTAATACGGTAGGGGAAATGACCGCACGTCCGGTTTTCTCGCCGTGGGGACTACGAGAAAAGGTTATTAAGCCCGATGAAGGCAGCATCCAAGTTTCTAAACGCCGCGTCAGCGGCGGCACTGTCCGCCGCTCTGGTCGTACCAGGTGCGCTCGCAGTGCAGTTCGTTGCCACATCGGCGGCCGAAGCCGCGGTCGTAAGCCGGGTGGAGGTGAGCGGCAACCAGCGTGTCGACGCCGATACCATCCGCAACTACATCACCATCAAGCCCGGCAAGGCCTTCTCCAGCTCCGATGTCGATAGCGCGGTCAAGGCGCTGTTCGGCACCGGCCTGTTCTCGGATGTCCAGATCAACCAGGTCGGCTCGACCCTGGTGGTCAAGGTTTCGGAATACAAGGTCGTCAACCAGGTGCTGTTCCAGGGCAACAAGAAGCTCAAGGACAACGCGCTTCAGGCGGCGGTTCAGCTGAAGCCGCGCGGCACGTTCTCTCAAGCTACGCTGGATTCGGATGTCGAGGCGGTCAAGGCCGCCTACAGGCGTATCGGCCGTGACGATGCCGGCGTGACCGCGCAGATCATGGAGCTTGGCGACAACCGCGTGAACGTGGTCTTCCACATCACCGAAGGCGATCGCACGCAGATCGCGGCAATCAATTTCGTCGGCAACAGCGCCTATTCCAGCCGCCGCCTGTCTGATGTGATCAACACCAAGCGCTCGTCCTGGGTCTCGTTCATCCTGCGCGACGACGTCTACGACGAAGACAAGCTGCGCGCCGACCAGGAGCTGCTGCGCCGCTTCTATTACAATCACGGTTATGCCGACTTCCAGGTCGTGTCCGCCGTCGGCGAGCTCGACAATGCGACCAACAAATACACGGTCACCATCACCGTCCAGGAAGGCGAGCGCTACAATTTTGGCGACATCAGCGTCGAAAGCACGATTCCGGAAGTCGACTCCAAGTCGCTGGAATCGGTGGTCGAAACCCGCAAGGGCGATGTCTACAATGCCAAGAACGTCGAAGACTCCATCATTGCGCTGACGGAGAAGGTGGCTGGTTCGGGCTATGCTTTCGCCCAGGTGACACCGCGCGGCGACCGCAACTTCGAGAACCACACGATCTCGGTGGTCTACACCGTCGACCAGGGCACCAAGGCCTATGTCGAGCGCATCGAGATCCGCGGCAACGACCGCACGCGTGACTATGTCATCCGTCGCGAATTCGATGTCAGCGAAGGCGATGCGTTCAACCAGGTGCTCATCCAGCGCGCGAAGAAGCGCCTGGAAGACCTGAATTATTTTGACAAGGTCGACATTTCGACCGTGCCTGGCTCGGCCCCTGACCAGGTCGTGCTGGTGGTCGACGTGGTCGAGAAGTCGACGGGTGAATTCTCGGTTGGCGCCGGCTATTCGACCGGCGGCGATTCGGCTGGACCGTCCGTCGAAGGATCGATCACCGAGCGCAACTTCCTCGGCCGCGGCCAGTTCATCAAAGTGTCGGCCGGTGGCGGCAAGAACTCGCGCGACTACAGCCTGTCCTTCACCGAGCCCTACTTCCTCGGGCGGCGCATCGCCGCCGGCTTCGACATCTTCAAGTCGACGCGGGAATACAACAACAATTACGACAGCGATACCACCGGCGCGACGATCCGCTTCGGGTTGCCAATCACCAACAGCATCACGACCCAGTTGGCGTACAACATCTCGCAGGAGAAATATAAGGTCGACGACGGTTGCGATCCCACTCCTGTCGATCCCGACGGCAACTGCAACATTTCCCAGGCCATTCTGGATGGCATCGAGCAGAGCCCATGGATCAAGTCCTCGGTCAGCCTTGGGCTGGTCTACAATACCATCGATGACATGAAGAACCCGCATGAGGGTATCTATGCCAACACGACAGTGGAGGTCGCCGGTCTCGGTGGCGATGCCAAGTTCGTGAAGATCACCGGGCGCGGCAGCATCTACCAGACGCTGTCCGAGCAGCTTGACCTTGTCGGCCTCCTTTCGGGTGGCGCAGGACATGTCGAGGGCTACGGCAGCGACGGCGATCTGCGCATCTTCGATCACTTCCAGAGCACCGATCGCATGATCCGCGGCTTTGCCTATGGTGGCATCGGCCCGGTTGCTAACGACACCAGCGGTGACCATCTGGGTGGAACGACCTATTTCAACGCTTCGGCGGAGGCGCAATTCCCGCTGCCGGTCGTGCCTGAGAGCTTCGGCTTGCGGGGCGCGGTGTTCGCTGATGCGGCAACGCTCTATGGCAGCAAGATCGCCACTGGCTTGGTCGATCCAGATTCTACCGGCATGAAGGTGCGCGCCTCGGTTGGTCTCGGCCTGATGTGGGCGTCTCCGTTCGGCCCGATCCGTATCGACTATGCAATCCCGGTCAAGAAGGAAGCGAGCGACGACGTGCAGGAATTCAACTTCGGCATATCGACCCGCTTCTGATCGGCGGCCAACGATGCTCCCGGGTTTTGGATCCGGGAGAAATGTTCCGACCTAGCTGGATATAGCTTCTGGAATGACCGATCCGGTGTTCTTCGCGCCATCACGCCGGTATACGGCGGCCGAAGTCGCGAATCTGACCGGCTCGGTGCTTGTCGATTCCGGCCAATCCGACGTTTTGATCGAAGCGCTGGCGCCGGCCAATGAAGGCGGCGCCAATGCGCTTGTCTTCGTCGACGGCAGGCGTAATTCCGCGCTGATGCCGTCGCTGCGGGCGGCGGCGGTCCTGTGCACGGCCGAATTCGCAAACAAGGCGCCTTCCAGCGTCGCTGTCTTGACTCATCCACGGCCGCAGCAGGCTTTCGCGCTGGTTGGGCGCCTGCTGTTCCCGACAGCCGCCACGCCGGGGCCAATGACCAGTGAAACCGGTGTTTCGCCGCATGCCCATGTCGATCCGACGGCGCATGTCGAAGCCGGGGCTATCATCGAGGCCGGCGCGGTCATCGGGCCTGGTGTCTCGATCGGCAGCGGCACAGTCATTGCGCCCAACGCCGTCATCGGACAGTCCTGCCAGATTGGCCGTGACGGTTATGTCGGGCCGGGCGCCAGTATCCAGTACGCTCTGATCGGCAATCGGGTCATCATCCATGGTGGCGCCAGGATCGGCCAGGACGGCTTTGGCTTTGTCGGCGGCGCCAAGGGGCCGGAACGTGTTCCACAGATCGGACGCGTCGTCATCCAGGACGATGTCGAGATCGGCTCCAATTCCACCGTCGATCGTGGCGCCATGTCCGATACGATCATCGGGCAAGGCACCAAGATCGACAATCTCGTTCAGATCGCCCATAACGTCCGCATCGGCCGCAATTGTATAGTGGCCGGGCTGTCGGGTATTTCCGGTTCCGTGGTGGTGGGTGACAATGTCACCATGGGCGGCGGTGTCGGGCTTGCGGATCATCTGACGATTGGTACAGGTGCCAAGCTTGCAGCCAGAAGTGGATTTATGAGCAATGTTCCCGCCGGCGAGATCTGGGGTGGCTATCCGGCGCAGCCGATGGCGGAAGCCATGCGAGAGATAGCCATGTTGCGCACGATGGCCAGGGCACGCAAGCAGGGCAAGGACAATGGCTGACATGGTGGCGGCGACAACGCTGGAAGCGGTCGACATATTGGGGCTGATGAAGCTCCTGCCGCACCGCTATCCCTTCCTGATGATCGACCGCATCGTGGACATCGACGGCGACGACTCCGCCATCGGCATCAAGAACGTGACCATAAACGAGCCGCATTTTCAGGGGCATTTCCCGGAGCAGCCGGTGATGCCTGGCGTGCTGATCGTCGAGGCCATGGCCCAGACGGCCGGAGCCATCTGCATCCGCAGCCTCGGGGCGTCGAAGCCATCGCTGGTCTATTTTCTGACCATCGACAACGCCAAATTCCGCAAACCGGTCGTCCCCGGCGACCAGTTGAAGATCCATGTCAAGAAAATCAAGAAGCGCGGCAACCTGCTCAAATTCGCCTGTGAAGCCCTGGTCGAAGGTACCAAGGCGGCCGAGGCCGAGATTTCAGCCATGATGGTCACCGGCGACTGACGATCGAGTGCCTATGAAAATCAAGACGTCAATCCATCCTTCCTCCGTCGTGGAAGAAGGCGCCCAGATCGGCCAGGGTGTGCGCATAGGGCCGTTCTGCCATGTCAGCGCCGATGCCGTGATCGGCGACGGGGTCGAACTGGTCAGCCATGTCTCGGTGATGGGCGCGACCACTATCGGGGCGTCGACCAAGGTCTATCCGATGGCGACACTGGGCGCACCGCCGCAAAACACCAAGCACAAGGGCGGCCGCACGACGCTGGTCATCGGCGCCAACTGCACCATCCGCGAAGGCGTGACCATGCATGTCGGCACCGACACCAGCCGTGGCGAAACCACGGTCGGCGACAATGGCAATTTCCTCGCCTACGCCCATATCGCCCATGACTGTGCCGTCGGCAACAACGCCACCTTCGCCAATGGGGCGACATTGGGCGGCCACTGCGAGATCGGCAACAACGTCTATATTGGCGGCCTCAGCGCCGTCCATCAATTCGTGCGCGTGGGTGACAACGCCTTTCTTGGCGGGTGCTCG
Organism: Mesorhizobium sp. ESP6-5; assembly: GCF_020164695.1. Classification (NCBI taxonomy): domain Bacteria; kingdom Pseudomonadati; phylum Pseudomonadota; class Alphaproteobacteria; order Hyphomicrobiales; family Phyllobacteriaceae; genus Mesorhizobium; species Mesorhizobium sp. ESP6-5. Next base: position 48,495 of record NZ_JAIUGR010000008.1, on the reverse strand, counting down.
GCTTTTGTCGGTGATGTCATTCCCTATGCCATCGCCGTCGGTAACCGCGCCAGCCTGCGCGGCTTGAACATCATCGGCCTCAAGCGCGCCGGTCTGCCGCGTTCCGAAATCCATCTGCTGCGCAAGGCCTACAAGACGATCTTCGACCGCTCCCGCACCGTCGGCGAGAACATCGAGTTCGCCAAGGTGGAGTTCGCCTCGTCGCCGACAGCGATGAAGATCATCGACTTCATCACCAGTCGCGGCAAGCGGCACTATGCGGTGCCATCGCTCAAGGGCGGCGATGGCGACGATGCCGATGACGAAGGCTGAGACAGCCGCGGCTGGTCTTGATCTCCCGCCTGGTGCCAGGGTCGGCATCATCGCCGGCGGCGGCAGCCTTCCGGTCGAAGTCGCTGCCGGTTTGGCCGGACAGGGTCATCCGCCCTTCGTCGTGCTCATGGACGGTGAGGCCGACCGCCTGGCTGAATTGTGCCGTTACGAGCATGAGACCCTTGCCCTGGAAGCGATAGGATCGCTCATTCCGCTGCTCAAGCGTAACCGGATTACGCATCTGGTGCTTGCCGGCGAGATTAAGCGCAGGCCAAGGCTGACACAGATGCGCCCAAGCCTCAGCCTGCTCGCTGTGATACCCGTCGTCGTCATGGCGTTGGCGCGCGGCGACGACGGACTGCTCAAGGTGGTGGCGCGCGGGCTCGAGGCCCGGGGGATAAAGGTCGTGGGCGCCCACGAGATCGTGCCGAACCTTGTCGCCGCCGAAGGGGTGTTGACCAGGGCCACGCCCCGGAAGTCGGACTGGCGGGACATCGATGCAGGTTTTGCCGCGGCAAAAGCTATCGGGGCGCTGGATATCGGCCAGGCGGCGATCGCGGTCGGTGGCCGGACCATCGCGCTTGAAGGTATCGAGGGCACGGCCGGATTGCTGGACCGCGCCAGGCTGCTGCGCGGCCACGGCCGTATCGCCGGCAAGACGCGCGGCGTGCTGGTCAAATGCGCCAAGCCTGGCCAGGAGCTGCGCGCGGATCTTCCTTCCATGGGGCCTCAGACGGTAGAAGCAGCGCATGCGGCCGGGCTTGCCGGCATTGCCGTCGAGGCGGGACGCTCCCTGATCCTCGAAGGTCCCGCAACCCTCTCGCGTGCCAATGACCTTGGGCTGTTCATTGTCGGCCTGGCCGCAACGGAGTCAGGTCATGGCTGACAGGGCGCTGAAGATCGCGATCGTCGCGGGCGAGGAGTCAGGCGACCTGCTTGGCGCCGACATTGTCCAGTCGCTGCGCCAAATAACAGGACGCGAGGTGCAGCTCGTCGGCCTCGGTGGCCGCCACCTGCAGGCGCTTGGGCTGGTTTCGCCGTTCGACGCCAGCGAGGTCGCGCTGATGGGGTTCAGCGCCGTCCTGCGTGACCTGCCGCGCCTGATGCGGCGGATCGGTCAGCTGGCGGGGCTGGTTGCGGATGCCAAGCCGGACTGCCTCGTCACCATCGACAGCCCCGATTTTTCGCTGCGCGTCGCCAAAAAGGTGCGCGCCGCCAACCCGACGATCCCGATCGTCCACTATGTCTGCCCGAGCGTCTGGGCATGGCGGCCGGGCAGGGCGGTGGCGATGAAGCCGTATGTCGATCACATCCTGTGCATCCTGCCGTTCGAAGTGAAGGAGCTCGATCGGCTGGGTGGCCCGCCCGGCACCTATGTCGGCCATCGCCTGACGCATGATCCAGGCGTGCTGTCGGCCGCCAGGGCGCAGGCCCAGCCGCGTGATCTTTCACCAGACCGCGTGAAGACGCTGCTTGTCCTGCCCGGCTCGCGGCGCGGCGAGGTGCGGCGGCTGCTCGAGCCGTTCGGTGAGACCGTGTCGATGCTGCGGGCACGCGGGCATCGGCTTCGGCTGATGTTGCCGACGGTGCCGCATGTCGCGGACACCGTACGATCCGCGGTCACGCGCTGGGATGAAAAACCCGAGATTATCCTGGAGCCGGAGCGCAAATGGCAGGCCTTCGGCAAGGCCGACGCGGCGTTGATCGCGTCCGGCACCGTCTCCCTGGAACTGGCACTGTCCGGCGTGCCGATGATCTCTTGCTACCGGCTCGACCCTGTCGCACGTGCCGTGGCGCGGTATTTCGTTTCCGTCTGGTCGGCGCTGCTGCCCAACCTGATCTCGGATCGCGCACTGATCCCGGAGTTCTACGACGAATACGTCAGGCCGAACAATCTGGCACGCCAGCTGGAAGCGCTGTTGGCCGACAGTGGCATGCGCGCCTGGCAGAAAGACGGGTTCGCCGAGATTTCACGGCGCATGGCAACGGACAAACCGTCCGGTGAGATCGCGGCGCAGGTGGTGATGGGGTGTATCAAGAGAGTGAGTAGGCAGTAGTGAGTGGTGAATAGTGAGTAGTGAGTAGTGAGTAGTGGTTAGTGAGTAGTGAATAGTGAGTTAGAAAACTCTCTAACCTGACTACTCACTAGTCACTACTCACTACTCACTACTCACTACTCACTCTACTCACTCGTCTCAGCGCTTGGCGATCGGCACGTAGTCGCGCTCCGGCGCGCCGGTGTAGAGCTGGCGCGGACGGCCGATCTTCTGGCGTGGATCCTCGATCATTTCCTTCCACTGGGCGATCCAGCCGACCGTGCGGGCAACCGCGAACAGCACGGTGAACATGGTGGTGGGGAAGCCCAGCGCCTTCAGCGTGATGCCGGAATAGAAGTCGACGTTCGGGTAGAGTTTCTTCTCGATGAAATAGGGATCGGTCAGCGCGATCTTTTCCAGTTCCATCGCGATGTCGAGCAGCGGATCGTCCTTGATGCCGAGTTCGCCCAGAACCTCATGCGCCGTCTTCTGCATGATCTTGGCACGCGGATCGTAGTTCTTGTAGACGCGGTGGCCAAAGCCCATCAGGCGGAACGGATCGTTCTTGTCCTTGGCGCGGGCGATGAATTCCGGGATGTGATCGACATGCCCGATCTCGCCCAGCATGTTGAGCGCCGCTTCGTTGGCGCCGCCATGGGCCGGGCCCCACAGGCAAGCAATCCCGGCGGCGATGCAGGCGAACGGGTTGGCGCCCGAGGAACCGGCGAGGCGAACGGTCGAGGTCGAAGCGTTCTGCTCATGATCGGCATGCAGGATGAAGATACGCTCCATGGCGCGCGCCAGCACCGGGTTGATCTTGTACTCCTCGCACGGCACGGCAAAGCACATGTGCAGGAAGTTTGCCGCGAAACCGAGATCGTTCTTCGGATAAATAAAGGGCTGGCCGATGTGGTACTTGTAGGCCATGGCCGCGATCGTCGGCATTTTGGCGATCAGGCGCATGGAGGCAACCATGCGCTGGTACGGGTCGGAGATGTCGGTCGAGTCATGATAGAAGGCCGACAGCGCGCCAACCACGCCGCACATCACCGCCATCGGGTGCGCGTCGCGGCGGAAGCCGGTGAAAAAGCGCGACATCTGCTCGTGCACCATTGTGTGGCGCGTTACGCGGTAGTCGAAATCGTCCTTCTGCGCCTTGGTCGGCAATTCGCCGTAGAGCAGGAGGTAGCAGACTTCGAGGAAGTCGCCATGTTCGGCCAGCTGGTCGATCGGATAGCCCCGATGCAGGAGGATGCCGGCGTCGCCATCGATGAAGGTGATTTCCGACTCGCAGCTTGCCGTCGAGGTAAAGCCGGGGTCATAGGTGAAGGCGCCGGTGGTGCTGTAGAGCGAGGCGATGTCGATGACGTCAGGTCCGACCGAGCCGCTTCGCACCTTGAATTCGTGAGTCTTGCCGGCGAATTCCAGCGTTGCCGTGGCCTCTTGGCCGCCCACATCCAGTTTTTTCGCAGCTTCGGTCATTGCAAACTCCTTCTTGTTTCCTCATGCCGGCAAAGGCAAATTCCGCAGAGCGACACGTCGAAATCACCGCAATGCGCGTATTCGCCACCGCATTCTAGGAGGTGCGTGCCAGATTGGGCCAAGGCCTAATGTTGCACTGCGAAACCCGCCTTTCAATGCCAATCTTCTTGGGCCAGTTTGCTCCTAATCGATTTGATCCGCTACGCGCGCCAGGCTTTCCTCACGCCCCAGAACGGCAAGCACGTCGAATACGCCCGGTGACGTGCTCTTGCCGGTCAACGCAGCCCGCAACGGCTGGGCCACGGCGCCAAGCTTGTGCCCGCCAGCCAGCGCAAAGTCGCGGATCGCGGCCTCGGCCGTGGCCGCCGTCCAGTCGCCTGACAGCGACTTCAAAGCTTCGTGAGCGCCACGCAGGATCTTGCGCGCGTCGTCATTGAGCAGGAGTGCCGCCTTGTCGTCGATCGGCAGCGGCCGCGCGGCAAACAGGAAGGCGGCGCCGTCGACAAGCTCGACCAGCGTCTTGGCGCGCTCCTTCAGGCCCGGAAGTGCTGCCAGCAGCTGCGCCTTGTTCTTCTCGTTGAGCCGCGCCGCCATCGCCGGGCCGCCCTCCAGATAGGGCAAGGTGGCGATAAAGATATCGAACAGCTCGGTGTCGGCCATACGTCGCATATGCGCGCCGTTGATCGCTTCCAGCTTGGCGAAATCGAAGCGCGCCGCGCCCTTGTTGACGTCGCCAATGTCGAACCACGAGACCATGTCCTCGATCGACATGATCTCGTCGTCGCCATGGCTCCAGCCGAGCCGCGCAAGATAATTGAGCAGCGCCTCCGGCAGATAGCCCATGGCGCGATAGGCTTCGACGCCGAGCGCGCCGTGGCGCTTCGACAGCTTGGCGCCGTCGGCGCCGTGGATCAGCGGGATATGCGACATCGACGGCACGTCCCAGCCCATGGCGTTGTAGATCACGGTCTGGCGGGCGGCGTTGGTCAGGTGATCGTCGCCACGGATGATGTGGGTGACGCCCATGTCGTGATCGTCGACGACGACGGCATGCATGTAGGTCGGGTTGCCGTCCGAACGCAGGATGATGAAGTCGTCGAGATCCTTGTTGGGGAAGCGCACGTCTCCCTGGACCCGGTCCTGCACCACCGTCTCGCCCTCGGCCGGTGCCTTGATGCGGATGGCGCCCCTGACGCCGGACGGCGCCTCCGACGGGTCGCGGTCACGCCAATGGCCGTTATAGCGTGGCGGTAGGCCCTTGGCGCGTGCAGCTTCGCGCATTGCCTCGAGCTCGGCTGAAGTCTCGTAGCTGTAATAGGCCTTGCCCAGGCGCACCAGCTCCTCGGCCACCTCGCGATGGCGCGGCGCGCGCTCGAATTGGGAGACCGCGTCACCGTCCCACGAAAGGCCAAGCCAGGTCAGGCCATCGAGAATGGCCGATGTGGCCGCATCGGTCGAACGCTCGCGATCGGTGTCCTCGATGCGCAGCAGCATCGTGCCGCCGGTATGCTTCGCATAGAGCCAGTTGAAGAGCGCCGTGCGCGCGCCGCCGATGTGCAGATAGCCGGTCGGCGAGGGGGCAAAACGGGTGATGACCTTGTCGGGCATGGAACTCTCGGAAAACGTCTGAAGCTGGGTGCAGAGCGTGCGGACTTTCGCGCGTTGCGCGTTCATGTAGCATAGGACGTCGAGGGTGCAAGGGGCAGACCCGATGACTGGACGAGGCCGGGGCTCGGATCGGGGCGAGGATGCCGCTATCGGCGTCAGCGAGCGATCCCTGTTTGCGGCGCCTGCGACGATCCCACTGCCATCTCCGCTCGTGGCTACACCCGAAACCAGGTCGCTGCAGGCAGGTGGGCAGGAGCCGGCGCCGGCTCCTGCCGCGGGCAGGATCGCGCGCGTGCGCCGGCAAGTCGGCCTGGTATCCTTGCCTCGCGTGCGCCATGGCGTGGCCAAGGCGGCGGAGCTCGAACTCGACCGGGGCATCGCGTTCCTGCTGGTGCCGGTCTGTCTGGCCGTTGGGGCGATCGCCTATTTCTCGCTGGCATCCGAGCCCGACTTTGCAAAACCCGTCGCGGTCGTGGTGCTGATGGCGGTCTGTGCCTTCGTCTCGCGCTCCTGGTCGAAAACCCATCTGTGTTTCATGGCAGTGCTGTTGTGCGCGCTGGGCCTACTCGCGGCGAAGGTCGAAACATGGCGAGCCGGAACCCGGATGCTGGGTTCGGAAATCTCCACGCAACTGACCGGCCGCGTGGTCTCGATCGAGGAGATGGAGAGCGGCCGCATCCGGCTGACCATGGACGTGATTTCGACCGCCCGGCCGAAACTGCGCTATGCGCCGGAAAGGGTCCGGCTTTCCGCACGCAAGATACCGCCGGGAATGACCGCCGGCTCGCTCATCACAGGCTACGCCAAACTGTTGCCGCCGACCGGCCCGGTGCGGCCGGACAGCTACGACTTCTCTTTTGACAGCTATTTCGCCGGCATCGGCGGCAGCGGCTTCTTTCTCGGCAATCCAACGGTTGTTTCCGCCGACGACGGTGAGATGCCGCTATCGGCTCGCCTTTTTTCAGGCATCGAAAATGCCCGCGAAGCCATCGCCGACCACATCAGGGGCAGCGTCGGCGGCGCTGAAGGCGAGATCGCGGCGGCGCTGATCGTCGGCGTGCGCGCCGGCATACCCGATGAAATCAATGAAGCGATGCGGCGTACCGGCATCTATCACATCATCTCTATTTCGGGACTGCATATGGCGCTTGTGGCCGGCACCATCATGGGTCTGCTGCGTGGTGCCTTCGCGCTGTTTCCAGACTTTTCCGCGCGCCGGCCGGTGAAGAAATACGCGGCCGCCGCCGCACTGTTCTCGATCGCGGCCTATCTCATCATTTCCGGTGTCGTCGTTGCCGCCGAACGCAGCTTCATCATGCTGGCGGTGATGCTGATTGCCGTCTTCTTCGATCGCGCTGCGCTGACCATGCGCAATCTGGGGATCTCGGCGATCGCCGTCATCCTGGTCTCGCCTCACGAGGTCGTCGGCCCGAGCTTTCAGATGTCGTTCGCCGCGACCGCGGCCCTGGTTGGCGCTTATGCCGGCTGGGCCGATCACCGTGCGGGAAAGACGCGGCCACCGCCGCCAAAGCGATCGCTGCCCGGGTTCCTGACGCGAAAATTCCTGCTGGCGACAGGTGGACTGGCCATGACGTCCATTATCGCCGGCAGCGCCACGGCACTGTTTGCCATCTGGCATTTCCAGCGGGTATCGCCGCTCAGCCTGTTCGCCAATCTGGCCGTGATGCCTATCGTGTCGGTCGTGATGTTCCTGGCCGTCGCCAGCGCGCTGTTGATGCCATTCGGATTGGATTGGCCGGCTCTCTACCTCATGGGCAAGGGCCTGACAGCAATGATCGCCGTGTCGGCGTGGATATCGGAGCGCTCTCCGGTCGATGGAGTCGGGCTGATTTCGCAGCAATCCGTGCTGCTGGTCACCGTCGCGCTGGTTATCGCGACGATGGCGACGACATGGCTGCGGCTCGCGGCGCTGCCATTCGCGCTCGCCGGCCTGTTGACTGTGTCGCACACACGCGCGCCCGATGTGCTGATCTCGGAAGATGCGCGGCTGGTCGCGCTGCCGATCGGCAATGGCGAACTGGCCGTCAACCGGGAACGTCCGAACGAATTCGCAACCGACAACTGGAAGCGCGCCCTGATCTCCGAAACAATCGTCAAACCGGAAATGTTCGACACGACAGACAGGCAATTCGATGTTGCCAGTCCCACCGACCTGCCGCCGGGATCGCCCTTCTACTGCCGCGAAGGCCTGTGCCTTGCCAGGCACCCTTCCGGCGCGATCATTGCCTATGTCGAGGACCGCAAGACCACCTGGAAAGCCTGCGCTTTCGCCGACCTGATCATCGTCAATGACGCAACCGCCTATGACGCCTGCCACAATCCACTGGTTCTCGTCGTCACCAAACGGCAGCTCGCCCGCAAGGGAAGCGCTGCCGTCTTCTTCAATCCCCAGTCGGCCACGACCCGGGCCGCGATCGCATTTGCCGTCGACGGACCATATCGGCCCTGGCACGAACAGCGAAAATTCTCACGCGAGGCGAGGGGGCTGCCGCCGTACAAAAAACCCGACAAGCCCGATGACAAGCCGGTTCAGTAGCGCCTGATCAACCCGACCAGCTTGCCTTGTACCTTGACCCTGTCCGGCCCGAAAATGCGCGTTTCGTAGGCTGGATTGGCGGCCTCGAGCGCGATCGAAGCGCCTTTGCGGCGGAACCGCTTCAGTGTCGCTTCCTCTTCGTCGACCAGTGCCACGATAATTTCGCCCGGGCTTGCCGTGTCGGCATTGCGGATAATGACCGTGTCTCCATCGAAGATACCAGCCTCGATCATCGAGTCGCCCTTGACCTCCAACGCATAGTGCTCGCCGCCCATGATCATGTCCGGCGGCACCGAGATCGAATGCGTCTGATGCTGGATGGCATCGATCGGCACACCGGCGGCGATACGGCCCATGACCGGGATGGACACGGCTGAAACCGCGTCGTCGTCGTTGCCGGCCGCGGGCAGGCGCGAAGGCGCAGCGGCCGGCCTGATCTGGCGTCCGAGACTGCCTTGGCCAAGGCTGCCTTGGATGACGCTTGGCGAGAACTTCTTTGCCGCATTGAGGCCCGGCGCGATCGAGTCCGGCAGCCGCAGCACTTCCAGCGCGCGCGCCCGATTGGGTAGCCGGCGAATGAAGCCGCGCTCCTCCAGGGCCGTGATCAGGCGATGGATCCCCGACTTGGAGGCAAGATCGAGTGCTTCCTTCATCTCGTCGAAGGAAGGCGGTATCCCGCTTTCCTTGAGCCGTTCGTGGATGAACATCAGCAGTTCATGTTGCTTGCGTGTCAGCATGGCGGCCCCCAAGACATTGAACGAAAGGTTGAACCAGAATCGAAAAAACAAACCCAGAACAAACACTATCTGTTCCAGTTGTGTTCTGCAACCGTTTAAAGTTTAATGAATTTGTTAAGGGGTCTGAAGTTTTTTGCCCGCGACGGCGGGCGGCAACCAGTCCTTTCCGCCGTCGGCAGGCGCATTGAAATCGTTTTGGTTAATGGCCTGTGGCCCATCCGCCGACGAGGCTTTGGCATCAGTTAGTTGGAAGGCTTCTCCTCGGAGGGACGTATAATTCGCGGAGCCATTATTCGCGGAACGAAACGAAACCAAAATGCCAACGATTGGTAGCTTCGGGCGGCCATGGATCGGGGCGTTCGGCGCACTCCGGCCAGCGCGTTCGAATAGGCGTCGCGGAAGCGCTGAAGTTATCCCGAACCCGCCTTCAAGCTGCCGGCGCGAGCGGCGTATCTGGTAGCGCCGCTGTCTTCGCTGTGGACATAGACGTGCAGTGTGTAGCCGATATGCGCCGTCATCAGCGCCTTGGCCCGCTCGACGTCACGGTCGAGCGCCGCTTCCATGATCGCGGTATGGTGTTCGATCGCAATCGCTTCGCGTAGCGCTTCGATTGCCTCTTCATAGCCATCCTTGAGGCCGGCCGCGGCCCGCAGTGTCGGCGCCAGACCAAGAAAGCGATGATGCCGGCGCAGCTGATCCGAGATCGTCGAGCGGAACCGCAACAGCCAGTCGCATGTGGCGGCGCTCAGCAGCGCCGCATGGAAAGCCTCGTGGTTCTCGTCCCATCTGTCGACGGCCGCGTCCGAGGGATCGTCGACCGCCGTCTTGCAACGCGAGAGCCGGTAGTGGGCGGTGACCACGGCATCCTCCCACTCCCTGCCGCCTTTTTCCATCGATTCGAGGAACAGGGGTATCTCGATCACCATCCTGGCGCGTGCCAGATCCTCCAGCTCGGCCCGCGACACCGGAGCCACGGCAAAACCACGATTGCTGATCGCGGTGACCAGGCGTTCGGCCTCGAGCCGCGACAGGGCTTCGCGCAACGGTGTCCAGCCGACGCCATAGGTGCCGCGCAGCGCACTCAGTTTGAGCGGGGCGCCGGGCATGAGGCGCGTGGTCAGGATGTCGCGCCGCAACAGCTGATAGGCGGCTTCCGTTTTTGTGGAACTCGTTTCATTCAGCATGGTGATCAATCCGTCGTCTGGCGAAAAGTATATATGATAGTGCGTCACAGCAACAATTATATATAATGTTTGACACAGACCAGCGGACTCACCATGATCGCCGTAGTAGCCGCGTTTCCAAGCGGCCCTGATCAAATCTGGGAGGAAATGATGTTGAAGTCGAAATCCGCTTGGTTGTCGGGCTTGGCCCTGGCAGGCGCATTGATGGTCAGTGCCGGCAGTGCCGCGGCCGATCAGATCCGTATCGGCATTGCCAATTTCGGCGAGCATCCGCAATTGAACGCCGCCATAGCCGGCTTCAAGAAGGCGCTGACGGATAATGGCTACGTCGAGGGTAAGGACGTCGTCTACACGGAGAGCCACACCAATTTCGATGCATCGCTGGTGCCGCAGATGATCGCCAAGCTGCAGGCCGAGCAGCCCAAGCTGATCTACACCATCACCACGCCGGTATCGCAGATCGCCAAGAAAGCGCTTGCCGGTTCCGGCATTCCGATCGTTTTTGCCGCGGTCACCGATCCGGTGGCGGCCAAGCTGGTGCCGTCATGGGACGCCGGAGACGAAGGCATGACCGGCGCCAGCGATCTGCAGGACGTCGCCGCGGTGATGGCCTTCACCAAGAAGCTGCTGCCGAACGCCAAGCGCTTCGGCGTGCCTTATAATCCCGGTGAGGCCAATGACGTTGCCTTGGTCGAAAAGATCAAGGCGGCGGCACCGGCCGCGGGCTTCGAGGTGGTGGAGGTCGGCATCGACAACGTCAATGACATCCAGCAACGCATCGCTTCGCTCGCCGGCAAGGCCGACGTGATCTACGGCCCGGCCTCGAACCTGATCCAGCCGGCGATCGCCGCTGTCTCCGCGGCCGCGCGCCAGGCCGGTATCCCGGTCGTCAACTCCGATGACAGTGCGGTCCGTAACGGCACCGTGCCGGCGAGCTTCGCGGTCAATTACACGCAGGTCGGCGTCAACGCCGGCAACATCGCCGCCGAGATCCTCAAGGGCAAGGATCCCAAGACGATCGCGCCGTCGCGCCCGGCCTACAAGGACCACATGGCAACGATCTCGCGCAAGGCGATGGCCGCGTTCGGCATCGAGATACCGGCTTCAATGGCCGATTGCGGCTGCATCGTCGACTAACATCGGAACTGCCGGGGTGACGGCGTCGGCGCCGCTATCCCGAGGTCAGGGAGAAACGATGCTCGAGATTCGATCCGCGCGCAAAGTGTTCTACAAGGGCCAGGCCGACGAGAAGGTCGCGCTGGACGGTCTCAGCCTGTCCTTGGCCACCGGAGAGTTCGGCATCGTCATCGGCTCCAACGGGGCCGGCAAGAGCAGCATGCTCAACGCCATTTCCGGCGCCCTGATCCTCGATTCCGGCCAGATCCTGATCAACGGCGCCGACGTGACTGCAATGCCGGTGCACAAGCGCGCCGCGAAACTGGCGCGCGTGTTCCAGGACCCGATGCGCGGCACCGCCGCCAGCATGACGGTTGCGGAAAACATGCTGCTGGCCGATTTGCGCAGCCAAAAGCGCACCTTGCGCCCGGGGCTGAACACCACCCGGCTTGCATCCTACAGGGAACGCCTGTCGATCCTGGGTCTCGGTCTGGAAAATCGTCTCGACACGCGCGTCGACCTGCTCTCCGGCGGGCAGCGGCAATCCTTGTCGCTGATCATGGCGGTCGGCGGATCGCCGGACTTGCTGCTGCTCGACGAGCATACCGCGGCCCTCGACCCGCGCACGGCCGAAATCGTCATGCAAGCGACCGTGCGCGCCGTCAACGCGCTGAAACTGACGACTTTGATGGTGACCCACAACATGCAACACGCCGTCGATTATGGCAGCCGGGTGATCATGCTCGATGCGGGCCGGGTGCTCCTGGAAGTCGCCGGGCAGGAGAAGGCGAGGGTCACGGTTATTGATCTGATCGGCCATTTCTCCGTCAAGACCGATCGCATGTTGCTGGCGAGCTGATCATCATGGATTTTGTTGGGGACGTTCTCACCAGCTTCGTCGCGATCATGCCGGTCACCCTGGCGCAAAGCCTGATCCTGGCCTTTGTCGTGCTCGGGATCATGATCCCGTTTCGCATGCTGAATTTTCCCGATCTCACCAGCGAAGGCGCTTTTCCGCTGGGCGGCTGCGTCTGCGGCGTTCTCCTTGCCGCCGGCGCATCGCCGCTGATGGGCGTTGCTGCCGCCCTTGTCGCCGGCTTCGCGGCGGGCTGCTGCACCGCCTTCATCCATCTGCGCTTCCGCATCCACACGCTGCTTGCGGGCATCCTGATGATGACGATGCTCTACAGCATCAACCTTCGCATTATGGGCAAGTCCAACCTGTCCGTCTTCGGTTCGCCCTCGGTGTTCGACTGGGTGCCGTTCGCGCGGCCGGGTTTCCCCGCCAGCAAGATTGTCGTCGCGGGTCTCCTCGCGCTTGCCGCCTTCATGCTGCTCTACATGTTCTTCAGGACCGAGAAGGGGACCGCCGTGCGCGCCGTGGGCGCCAATCCTGACATGGCCGAAGCGCAAGGCATCAATGTCTGGGCCGCGACCATAGGCGGTGTCGGGCTGGCCAGCGCTTTTTCGGCGTCAAGCGGTGCGCTGATGGTGCAGTCGCAAGGGTTCGCCGACGTCAATATGGGCCTGGGAATTCTCATCAACGGCCTTGCCGCGCTGATGATCGGCGAAGCCGTCGTCGGCAAGCAAACAGTGTGGCGGCAATTGCTGGCGCCCTTCGCCGGCGCGATCATCTACTACCAGCTGGTGTCGTTCTGCCTGGCGGCCGGCATGCCGCCGCCTGACCTGAAGCTTGCCACGGGCCTGTTCGTACTGGCCATGCTTGCCTTGCCCAGCCTCAAGCGCAGCCGGGGGCCCGCACCGGTTCGCGAAGCGATTCGTGAGTAACCCGGCGTGAATGACCAAGGCGTGAATAACCAGGGAATGTCACAAATGATGCCTACGACGCTCGATCTCGCAGCCGTCGATGCCATGGATGCGGCGGACCCGCTGCGTGCCATGCGCGACCGGTTCATCTTGCCGGAAGGCGTGATCTACCTCGACGGCAATTCACTCGGCGCCGCGGCACCCGCCGTCTTCGACGAGCTGCGGAAAGCCGCGACCCAGGAGTGGGCGCAGGATCTGATCCGTGCCTGGAACACCGCCGGCTGGTTCGACATGCCGGTCGCGCTCGGCGACCAACTGGGGCGGCTGATAGGCGCGGCGACCGGCCAGACGGTGGTCTGCGATACGACCTCGATCAACATCTACAAGGTGCTGCATGCCGCACTCGGCATGCGGCCGGACCGCTCGGTCATCGTCGCCGAGGGCGACAGCTTTCCAACCGATCTCTACATGGCCGAAGGCGTGGCCTCGACGCGCCCCGGCACGGTGTTGCGGCTTGAGGGCGTTGATGCGCCGACCATTGAGGAGCTGATCGACGAGCGCGTTGCGGTCATCCTGATCAACCACGTCAACTACAAGTCCGGCCAGCTGCGCGACATGGCGGCACTGACATGCAAGGCCCATCAGGTCGGAGCGCTGATCGTCTGGGATCTCTGCCACACCGCCGGCGCGCTGCCTGTCGAGCTCGACAGCGCCAATGCCGATTTCGCCATCGGCTGCACCTACAAATATCTCAATGGCGGCCCGGGCGCGCCGGCCTTCATCTACGCCGCCGAGCGTCATCACGATAAAGTCCAGCAGCCGCTCAGCGGTTGGTGGGGCCATGCGCGGCCCTTCGCCTTCGAGCAGGGTTATGCGGCCGGCAGCGGTATCCGCCGGTTCCTGTGCGGCACGCAGCCGGTGTTATCGATGCGAGCGCTGAAGGGGGCGCTGGATATCTGGGACGATGTCGACATGGCGACGGTGCGCAAGAAGAGCGTCGCGCTCACCGACCTGTTCATCCAGCTCGTCGAGACCAGATGCGGCGCCTACGGCCTGGAGCTGGAAAGCCCGCGCGACGGCAATCAGCGTGGCAGCCAGGTGTCCTTCCTCCACCCCAACGGCTACCAGGTGATGCGGGCCCTGATTGAGCGCGGCGTGATCGGCGATTTCCGTGCGCCGTCGACGATCCGCTTCGGCTTCACCCCGCTCTATGTCGGCTACGCCGATGTATGGCAGGCGGTCGAAGTCCTGGAAGATATCCTGCGCACTGGCGCCTGGCAGGATGCACGCTTCGCGGTCAAGACGGCAGTGACCTGAAGCCGGCGCGAAGTCGGGAAAAGTGTGACACGATTTCCCACAGGAATTGCGTCAGACGAGAGTTCAGAGCCGGGTGCGAACCGTCCACAGTTCCGGAAACAGGACGACTTCGAGCATCTTCTTGAGATAGGAGGCGCCCGACGTGCCGCCGGTGCCGCGCTTCAGGCCGATGATGCGCTCGACGGTGGTGACGTGGTTGAAGCGCCAGCGGCGGAAATAGTCCTCGAAGTCGACCAGCTTCTCGGCCAGTTCATAAAACATCCAGTAGCGCTGCGGATCGCGGTACACCGTCTGCCAGGCGACCAGGACTTCTTCGTTCTCGGTCCGCGTCTCGCGCCAATCCGTGCGCTTTGCGTCCGCCCCGATGTCGAAGCCATTGCGGGCCAGAAGCAGCAGCGCTTCATCGTAGAGCGACGGCTCGGCCAGGATCGCCTCCAGCTTCTGGCTGAGGTCCGGCCGGTGCTTGTGCGGCCCGAGCATGGCGAGGTTGCGGTTACCGGCCATGAACTCGATGGCGCGATACTGCCAGGACTGGAAACCCGAGGACTGGCCGAGCGCGTCGCGGAACTCGGTGTATTCGCTGGGCGTCATCGTGCGCAGCACGTCCCAGGCATTGTTCAACTGCTCGAAAATGCGGGCGACACGCGACAGCATCTTAAAGCTCGGTTCGAGGCGGTCGGCACGGATCGAGCGGATCGCCGCGCCAATCTCGTGCAAAGCGAGTTTCATCCACAATTCCGATGTCTGGTGCTGGATGATGAACAGCATTTCGTCATGCGCCGAGGACAGCGGTGTCTGGGCCTCCAGCACTTTCTCCAGGTGCAGATAGTCGCTGTAGGACATGCGCTCCTTGAACGACATCTCTGCGCCTTCAGAGGCCGGATCGTAAGGCTCGCTCAATTGATCTTCTCCGTGCGCAGCCGAAACCGCTGGATCTTGCCGGTCTGGGTCTTCGGCAGAGCGGCGATGAATTTGACCGATCGGGGATATTTGTAGGGCGCGATGGCTGCCTTGACGTGGTCCTGCAGGCGCTTGACGGTCATTGCGTCTGGCGGGACACCTTGCACCAGCACGACATGCGCTTCGACGATCTGGCCGCGCTCGCCATCCTCGGCACCGATGACCGCGCATTCGGCGACATCGGGATGCGACAGCAGCGCCGCCTCGACCTCGGGTCCGGCGATGTTGTAGCCGGCGCTGACGATCATGTCGTCGGAACGCGCGGCGAAGTGGAAGAAGCCGTCCTCATCCTGCGTAAAGGTATCGCCGGTGAGGTTCCAGCCGTCGCGCACATAGTCCTTCTGCCTGTCATCGGCCATGTAGCGGCAGCCGGTCGGCCCGCGCACCGCCAGCCGTCCGGTCTCGCCACGCGGCACCTCGCGCATCTCCTCGTCGACGATGCGCGCCTCGTAACCGCCCACCGGCTTGCCCGTCGAAGCGGGCTTCCTGTCGTCAAAGCGGTTGGAGATGAAGATGTGCAGCATTTCGGTGGCGCCGATGCCATCAAGGATAGGCTTGCCGGTCTTTCGCGTCCACTCTTCGAAGACTGGAGCCGGCAAGGTCTCGCCGGCCGAGACGGCAACGCGCAATGATGAAAGATCGGCGCCTTCGTCCATGGCCTTCAGCATGGCCCGGTAGGCGGTCGGCGCGGTGAAGGAAATGGTCGCTTTGTAGGTCTCGATGATGTGGACCATGTTGGGTGGCGTCGCCTGTTCCAGAAGCGTTGCCGCCGCGCCGAAGCGCAGGGGGAAGATGGCAAGCCCGCCAAGGCCGAAGGTGAAGGCGAGCGGCGGCGAGCCGACGAAGATGTCGTCGGGCGTCACCTGCAGGACTTCACGGGCGTAGGCATCGGCGATGATCAGCAGGTCGCGGTGGAAATGCATCGTCGTCTTCGGCACGCCGGTCGTGCCCGAAGTGAAGCCGAGCAGGGCGACATCGTCGCGGCCGGTGCTGACGGCGGTGAAGGTAACCGGCTTGTCGAGGGCGGCGCGGTCGAGCTCGGCGTCATGGTTGGCGGTGCCGTCGAAGCCGATCACCTGCTTCAGGAACGCGCTGTCCTTGGCGCAGGCGGTCATCTCGTCCATCAGCCTGGTGTCGCAGAGCGCGGTCGTGATCTCGGCCTTGTCGACGATCTTGGTGAGTTCACCGGCGCGCAACATCGGCATGGTGTTGACGACGACAGCACCGACCTTGGTGGCGGCCAGCCAGCAGGCGACCATTGCCGGGTTGTTGGCGGAGCGGATCAGCACCCGGTTCCCCGGCTTGACGCCGTAGTTCTCGACCAGCGCATGGGCAAGCCGGTTCGTCCAGTCGGACAGTTCCTTGTAAGTGCGGCGGCGGCCATTGCCGATCAGCGCGGTGTGGTCACCAAGGCCCTTCTCGACCAGCCTGTCGGTCAATTCGACACCGGCATTGAGGTGTTCTGGATAATCGAAGCCGTCGAGCAGGAAGTCGGGCCATTGCTCGGGTGGCGGCAGATTATCGCGCGTGAACGTGTCGGTATGCGCTGAAGGCCCAAGCATGTCGTCGCTGTCCCTGTCTGCCGCCGGCCAGCGCGCGAGGCACGTGGCGGGAGGCGGTAGATCTGAATTCCTGTCTCTCGCGGAAGGCTTCGTGCGGCCGGCTACACCCTTGTCGACATGTCACCGGAAAGGTGACTATTGGCGGTTCGGACGGCACAGCGGACCTCCCATTTTGTCGGCTGTTCTGAAGGCAGGATCGCACCAGTCGAAATTTGTTTCAAGCCTAAAATGTTTCACCCCAAAGCCTTGACGCACGGTATGGTGACGGCCATTGCTAGCACTGAGACGACGCTGTTTCGGGGAGGGTGCCGATGCTCGACCATCGCATTGCCGATTGGGACAATGCCTATGCCAACGGCGCGAATATTGCCGGCAGCGACCGTTGGCCGGCCGCCTGGTCGGGACCGGCGCAAGCGTTCCGTGACGCACTGTCGGGGGAGGGCCGGGCACGGTTCGACATCGCGTATGGCGATCGGCCGCGCAACCGGCTCGACCTTTTCCTGCCGGAGACCACGCCCAAGGGGCTCGTCGTGTTCATCCATGGCGGCTACTGGCTGGAGTCCGATAAAAGCGGATGGTCGCATCTCGCCAAGGGCGCGGTCGGCAACGGCTTTGCGGTGGCTATGCCTTCCTACACGCTGTGCCCGGACATCCGCATTGCCGGCATTGTCAGCGAAATCGGGGCGGCGATCGGCAAAGCGGCGGCAATGGTCGGGGGACCGCTGATGTTGACCGGACATTCGGCCGGTGGACATCTCGCCAGCCGCATGGTGACCACAACCACACCGCTCGCCACCGATGTCGTGCGGCGCATACGCCACGTCGTTTCGATTTCCGGCTTGCATGATTTGCGCCCGCTGATGCGCACCGGCATGAACGCCGTGCTGAAAATCGATGAGCATGAGGCGCTGACGGAAAGCCCGGCACTGCTGCGGCCAATCGATGGTGCCCGCATCACCTGCTGGGCCGGCGGCGGCGAGCGCTCGGAGTTCCTGCGACAGAATGCGTTGCTGGCCAACATCTGGACCGGGCTTGGCGCCACCACCAGTGCCGTGGTCGAGCCCGACCGGCATCACTACGATGTAGTTGATGGCCTGGCCGATCCGGCGCATGCATTGACGCGGACCTTGATCTCGGAATAAGCCCTGTGATCAGTAAGTTATTACGAAATACTTCAGCGCAACATCAGAACGCTGCAAGCGTCGCCCGCAGCGGATGCAGGGGCAAAAGGCGCGCGAACGACCAGTCCGTTGGCATCGGCCAGCATCCTCAGCATCGAGGAATCCTGGATGCCGAACGGCGTCGCCACCAGTTCGCCGTCATCCTCCCTGACCACCGCCCTCACATAATCCTGGCGCAGGTCATTGGCCGCCATTGCGGCGCCCAGCCGTGCCGGGCGGATATCCTGACGATGGTCGCGACCGCCCAGCCTTGCCAGAAGCGGCTTCAGGAACAATTGCGAGCAGACCAGGCTTGCTACCGGATTACCGGGCAGGCCGATGCATCTGATATCGCCGAGGCGCCCGAACATCAGCGGCTTGCCGGGACGCATGGCGATCTTCCAGAAGCCGAGCGTCATGCCTTCGCCGGTCAGCACGTCATGAACCAGGTCGTGGTCGCCGACCGATGCGCCGCCCAGCGTGACGATGACATCGGCACCCGCCGCGACCGCTTTCCTGACCAGGCCGGCGATGTCGTCCTTGCGGTCGGCGGCGATCCCGAGATCGAGCGCACAGGCACCGACCGATTGTGCCGCCGCGGCGACGCCGTAGGCGTTGGACGAGATGATCTGGTCAGGCCCGAGTTCGCTGCCGGGCGGCAACAACTCGTCACCGGTGGCGATGATGGCGACCAGCGGCCGTTTCACCACGCCTACTCGGGGATGATTGGCCGATGCCGCCAGCGACAGTGCCGCCGGGTCGAGCACGCGCCCGGTCTCCAGCAGCACGTCGCCCTTGGAAAAATCGAGGCCGACGCGGCGAATGTTACGCCACACGGCGGTGGGCTCGATCACTTCGATGTTGCCGCCGCCGAGATCCCGGACGTTTTCCTGGATGACGATGGTGTCGGCGCCGTCAGGCAGCGGTGCGCCGGTGAAGATACGCACTGCCTGTGCCTGGCCGACCGCGCCGTCAAAGCCGCGTCCGGCCGGCGCCATGCCGATCACCGAGAGTTTCGACCGCACCGACGCGACATCGGCGGCTCGCACCGCATAGCCGTCCATGGCCGAAGCGTTGAAGGGCGGCTGGGTGCGCAGCGCCATGACCGGCTCCGCCAGCACACGATCGATCGCCTCGATGAGCGGGACGCTTTCGCCGGCCAGCGGCACGGCGCCGTCGAGCAGGCGCTCGAGCGCGTCGGCGACCGGAACCAGTGCCATCAGAGCCCTGCCTTGTAGTCGCCGGCCTTGCCGCCGGTCTTTTCGACCAGCCGTATGCCGGAGATGACCATGGCGCGGTCAACCGCCTTGGCCATGTCGTAAATGGTCAGGCAGGCCACCGAGGCTGCCGTCAATGCTTCCATTTCGACGCCGGTCTTGCCGGTGACGCGTGCAAGGGCGGTGACCTTCAGGCCGGGCAGAGTATGGTCAGGCTCTATGTCGACGGAAACCTTGGTCAGCAGCAGGGGGTGGCAGAGCGGGATCAACTCATGGGTCTTCTTCGCTGCCATGATGCCGGCGATGCGCGCCGTGCCGAGCACATCGCCTTTTTTGGCATTGCCGGCGAGGATGGTCTTCAACGTCTCTGGCTGCATCGAGACGAAACCCTCGGCGATCGCGGTGCGCGTCGTCTCGTCCTTGCCGCCGACATCGACCATGTTGGCCTCGCCCTGTGCGCCAAGATGGGTGAGAGCGCCTGTCATCGTCAAATCGCCATAGAGCGACGTGCGTCCATTCGGACGCACAGAGTGCGCTCTGTCACTTTGACTCTATGCATCGTGCTCTCCGAAAATCGATTCCGATTTTCGGCCCGCATCGGACGCCTTGCCCGTGAGCAGCGAGCGCGTTGCAGCGGTCACGTCCCGTTGGCGCATCAAGCTCTCGCCCACCAGGAAGGCCCCGATGTCCATCCTTTGCAGTCTAAGGCAATCGTCATGCGAGAAAATGCCGCTTTCGCTGACCAGCAAATGACCCCCCGGCACCATCGCCCGCAGCCGCTCCGACGTATCGAGGCTGGTCTCGAATGTCCGCAGATTGCGGTTGTTGATGCCGATCAATTGCGATGACAGTTTCAGCGCTCGCTCGGTCTCGGCTTCATCGTGCACCTCGATCAGGGCGTCCATGCCGAGCTCGAACGCGGTCGATTCGAGTTGGCTGGCCATGGCATCATCGACGCTGGCCATGATGATCAAAATGGCGTCCGCGCCCCAGGCGCGCGCCTCGTAGACCTGGTAGGGGTCGAACAGGAAATCCTTGCGCAGGGCGGGCAGCGTCACAGCGGCTCGCGCCTCGGTCAGAAACTCCGGTGCGCCCTGAAAGGAGGGCCCATCGGTCAGCACGGAAAGACAGGCCGCGCCGCCTTTTTCATAGGCCCTGGCCAGGCTCGGCGGATCGAAATCGGCACGGATCAGCCCTTTGGACGGACTTGCCTTCTTGATCTCGGCTATCAGTGCGAAGCCACCCGATCCGCGCTTGGCTTCGAGCGCGGCGAGGAACCCGCGCGGCGCGTCGGCGTCCTTCGCGCGCGCCTTGATCTCTGCCAGCGGCACGCTTGCCTTGGCGGCGGCGATCTCGTCGCGCTTGTAGACTTCGATCTTGCGCAGAATGTCAGACACGGTTCACCCGTTCGAAATCTCGACCAGCCGGTCGAGCACCTGCAGCGCCCGGCCGCTGTCGATGGCCTGTGCGGCGATGGCGATGCCGTCACCGAGCGTCGTCGCCTTGGCCGCAATCACCAGTCCGGCGCCGGCATTCATCAACACCGTGTCGCGATAGGCGCCGGCGGTGCCGCCCAGCATATCGCGCAAGGCCTTGGCATTGTAGGCGGCATCACCGCCACGCAACTCATCCTTGGTATGACGCTTCAGTCCAACCTCTTCCGGGGTCAGCGTGAAGCTGCGGATTTCGCCGCCGACCAGTTCGGCTACCTGTGTCTCGCCTGTGGTGGTGATCTCGTCATAACCATCGCCGTGGGCGACCCAGGCATGCTCGGTGCCGAGCGCCTTCAGCGTTTCGGCCACCGGCATGATCCATTCCGGCATGAACACGCCGACCATCTGCCGCCTGACGCTAGCCGGGTTCGAAAGCGGGCCGAGCAGGTTGAAGATGGTGCGCGTACCAAGCTCGCCACGAACCGGACCGACATGCTTCATCGCCGGATGGTGCGCTGGCGCGAACATGAAGCCGACGCCGGCTTCATGGATGCACTTGCCGATTAGCTCCGGCGCGATGTCGATCCTGACGCCAAGGGCAATCAGCACGTCGGCCGCGCCGGTCAGCGAGGACAGGCCGCGATTGCCGTGCTTGGCGACCGGCACGCCGCTGCCGGCAATGACAAAGGCGGAAGCCGTCGAGATGTTGACCGAATGCGAATTATCGCCACCGGTGCCGACGATGTCGATGGCGCCGTCAGGAGCATCGACGCGCAGCATCTTGGCGCGCATCGTGGCGACAGCGCCCGAAATCTCGCTCACCGCCTCGCCGCGTACGCGCAACGCCATCAGGAAGCCGCCGATCTGCCCTGGAGTCGCATCGCCCGACATGATGATGTCAAAGGCCTCGCACGCCTCCTCGAAGGACAGGGCGGTGCCGGTCGCGACCTTGGCGATATGGGTTTTCAGCGCGCTCATCTTGTCGAGGCTTGGGCAACGGCGGCCTGGTCGACGCGGACGTCGTACTGCGTCTGCAACTGCGCCACCAACTGGTCGAGCAGGTCGTCGGACATGCCGGAGGTGAATGATTTCTGCGCGTCGTCCGGCACCGAGCTGGCGTCGGCGCCGGCCGGTTCGAACACTTCGGCGACCTTGAACAGGATCTGGCCATCGCCGGTGGGCGAGGGGATCAATCCGGTGCCGCCTTCGCCGACGCCGAACATGACGGCGGCGCCTTCCTTGCCGAAATCGGCATCGTCGGCTTCGCGCTTCAAGCCGCGCTTGGTCTGCTTCTCCAGCTTGAGTTCGCCGGCGATGACGTCGAGCGTGGTGCCGGCCTTGAGGCGCTTCTCGAGTTCGTCCGCCTTGGCGGCGAGCCGCTTGGCGGTCTCGGCCGCCGTCCAGTCGGCGACAACCTTTTGGCGCACCTCATCAAGAGTGCGGTCGCGGGCCGGTGTGATCGAACCGACCTCATAGAAGACGAAGCCGTTGTCCGCCGTGGTCAGCGCCTCGTTTTCGGTGTTCGGTTCCGCATCGAAGACGGCCTTGATCAGCGCCGGCGATTCCGGCAGGTCCTTGACGATGGAGCCATCGGGCCTCAGGCCGTTGCGATCGATGGCGTCGATGGTGATGTCCTTAAGCTTCAATTTGGCGGCGGCATCGGCCAGCGAACTGCCCGATGCGCGGGTGTCTTCATAATTGTCGTGCACATCCAGAAGGATGCGGCTTGCCTCGCCCAGCGCCAGGTCCTTGCGGATCTGGTCCGACACTTCGGCGAGCGGCTTCACCACCTCGGGCTTGATCTCGGTCACGCGCAGCAGCACCGGACCGAAGGCGCCCTGCACGACCTGGCTGACTTCGTTGGCGTTGAGCGCGAAGGCGGCATCGGCAACCGCCTTGTCGGCGATCTTGTCCTTGGCGAGCGTGCCAAGCAGCGTGTCGGCCGGGGTCTTGCCCTCGGCGGTCACCAGCTTGTCGAAGGTAGCGCCGGCCTTGAGCGAATCGAGCGCCGCCTTGGCGGCATCCGGCGTCTTGAACACAAGCTGCTCGATGGTGCGCATTTCGGGCGTGGTGTAGCGTGACTTGTTCTTGTTGTAGTCGTCACTGACCTGCTGGTCGGTGACCGCGGTCGTATCCATTATGTCCGCCGGTTCGAGGCGAACATACGAGAATTTGCGGTATTCAGGTGCGGCGTAGCTCTTCTTGTTGGCCTCGAAATAGGCCTGAAGCACGCTGTCGCTCGGCGCCGCGATCGGCTCGACCAGCGCCTTCGGCAAAGTCAAATAGTCGACGGTGCGGTCTTCACCGCGGTAGAGCGCGACCGCCTTGAAGAACGTGTCCGGCGCCTTGAGGCCGTCCGAGACCGCCTCGACGATCTGCTGGCGCACCGCCACCTGGGCACGGTTCTTCAGATAATCCTCGGGCCGCATGCCGACCTGGTGCAGCATGTAGTCGAATGTCCTTCGGTCGAACTGACCCCCAGGGCCCTTGAAAGCCGGGTCTTCGCGGGTGAGTTCGGCCAGCCGATCCTTGGAAAGGCCGAGGCCGAGCTTGCGTGCCTGCTCGTCGAGGACGGCACCGGAAACGAGTTGCGCCAGCACCTGGTTGTCGATGCCGAGCGCCTTTGCCTGTTCATGGGTGAGGCGCTGACCAAACTGCTGCGACATGACGGCGAGCTGGCGGTCATAGGCGAGGCGGTATTCGTTGATCGATACCTTGGTGCCGCCGGCCGTTATCACCGAATCGTGGCCCGCGAAGCCGCCCATCAGCCGTCCGGAGATGCCCCAGGCCGCGAAACTGACCACCAGCAGCGAAAGCAATGTCTTCGCGACCCAGGTACCCGCCGCGCTTCTCAATATACCAAGCATGGTTACTTCCGATTTATGCGCATTTTCGCATGCGCCGAGTCTGAACCAAGCGCAATAGCGCCCTTCCTGCCCACTGTCGATTGCTTTGTGGCCTGATTTTGGTAGTGAGGGCCAGAGCTTGATATCGCCCGGAGAAGCACACCATGACACCAGGAATTCGCCCGCTTGTCGCCGGCAACTGGAAAATGAACGGCACCAGCGCCTCGCTGAACGAGCTCAGGATGATCGGCAACGGTTTCATGAGCGGGCTCGACGCCGAAACCGAAGCGCTGGTCTGCGTTCCCGCGACGCTGCTTTCCCATGCCGCGGAGATTTTGTCGCGCACGCCGGTCCATGCCGGTGGCGAGGACTGCCATCCCAAGGAAAGCGGTGCCTATACCGGCTGTATCTCCGCGGAGATGCTGAAGGACGCAGGCGCCAGCCATGTCATTGTCGGCCATTCCGAATGCCGCGAGCAAAGCGGCGAGGACGATGCGACGGTCCAGGCCAAGGCCACCGCCGCCTGGCGGGCCGGGCTCGTGGCCATCGTGTGCATCGGCGAGACGCGGCAGGAGCGTGAGGCTGGAGCGACGCTGGAGGTGCTGTCGCGCCAGGTCGCCGGCTCGGTGCCGCCAAGCGCCACGCCATCGAACACCGTCATTGCCTATGAGCCGGTTTGGGCGATCGGCACCGGCCTGACGCCAACCGCGGCCGATGTGGCCGAGGCGCATGCGCATATCCGCGAAAAGCTGGCGGAAAAACTTGGGGCCGCCGCCGCCAGGATGCGCATCCTGTACGGTGGCTCGGTCAAGCCTTCCAATGCCGTTGAACTGCTGGGCGTCAGGAATGTCGACGGCGCGCTGGTCGGCGGTGCCAGCCTGAAAGCGGCTGATTTCCTGGGCATCGCCGAAGCCTATCGCAGCATTGCTGGCTGAGATTCACGAGGATGGACGGGTCTCGTCCCGTTCAAATTCGTTGCAAAGAGGGCGTTGCTTCCCATATTCCGGCCACGGGCTTGGAAATGCCGTGAAAGCATTGTATTGAGCCGCCTCCAATTCACCGGCCGTGTCCGCGGCCGGGCAGGGCCTTGCCAGGATAAATTATGCAAACCGTACTGATCGTCATTCATCTCATGGTCGTGCTCGCCCTTGTCGGCGTGGTGCTGCTGCAGCGCTCCGAAGGCGGCGGTCTCGGCATTGGTGGCGGATCGGGCTTCATGACCGCGCGCGGCGCGGCCAACGCATTGACCCGGGCGACGGCGATCCTGGCGGCAGCGTTCTTTGTGACGTCGCTGACCTTGTCGATCATTGCCCGCTACGGCGAAAAGCCGATCGACATTCTCGATCGGGTTCCCGCGACCTCGGATGGCGCCGGCAAGGGTGTGCTCAACCAATTGCCGGGTACGGCCACGCCGGCACCCGCCGGCAATACCACGCCGACGCCTCCGTCCGGCAACGACGCCGTGACAAAACCGCTGGCAACGGCCCCGGCCACCGCGCCCGCCGGCAGCACCACGCCGCCAGCGGCCAATGGAACCACCAACACCGCGCCGGCGTCGCCTCAGGTTCCGAACCAATAACCTTATGTTCTAAACCGCGATCTGTGTTCGTTTGAACACAGTCGCGGCAAATGCTGCGCAATCACGAAGATTCGACAGACCGCGGCGCGGTCTCGCGCTTGAGGCATACGCGCTTATTCGACTATAGATTGCACGCGGCATTTTCGGCGTCCTTGGGGGACGCCGGGCGACGCCGTGGGCAACAAGCATTGAACGATCGGATCTTCGCCATGCAGCTTCGCAGCTTCATTTTCCTGGGACTTTGCGCCGCAATCGGCATGAGTTCCCCGGCCTCCGCCGCCATGCCGGCAAACATGGCCGCACAACAGTCGGTGTCGCTTGAAAAGACCGACGCCATCCCCGTCGCGGCCAAAAGCGATGCGACGCAGTTGAAGCTTCTCAAGAAGAAGAAAAACCCTACGCCGGAGGATCTCGCCCAGATCAAGAAGATCGAGGCCAAGATCGTTGCCGACAAGGAGGTCGCCAAGGCCAAGGCGCTCGAGGCCAGGAAAATGGCGATGCGCGAGGCGGCCAAGGCCAGGGCTGACGCAGATCGGCAGGCGTTCCTGGCCAGCAAGGGCCAGAAAGCAGCGGCAACCGAAGTGGCCGATGCCAAGCCGGCCAAGAAGACCGTCAAGATCATCGAACCGATCGAACCTATCACCCCGATCCCGGCGGCCGAGCCGATCCCAGCCGAGGCGATGAATGTCGCTTTGACGGGCAACAATGGCGAACTGCGCAGCGAGGTCGTCGGCGGCCAGAAGCAGTCAAGCGGCGGCCTGTTCGCGGGTCTGTTCGGTGGAACATCGTCTGGCTCATCGATCAGCTATCTGCCCGAGACACGCGCGCTCGACTCGGCACTTGCCCAGAAGAACGCCAAGAAGCCGTTCAAGGTGAAGCCGGAATTCGTGCCTCAGGACGTGGAATTCACCGGCTATGACGCCGGCACAATCGTCATCGACACCAGCGCTCGCCGACTCTACCTCGTCGAATCATCGACCACCGCACGCCGTTACGCCATCGCGGTCGGCCGCGAAGGCCTGCAGTTCAAGGGCACGGTCGCGGTTGGTGACAAGCAGGAGTGGCCGCGCTGGATCCCGACGCTCGACATGCAGAAGCGCGAGCCCAAGCACTACGGCCAGTACAAGGACGGCATGGCCGGCGGCGGCCAGAACCCGCTCGGCGCCCGCGCCATCTATCTCTATGATGGCAGGAAGGACACGCATCTGCGTATCCACGGCACCATCGCGCCGCAGTCGATCGGCACCAGCGCGTCCAATGGCTGCTTCCGCATGATGAACGAGCACGTCATGGATCTATACAGCCGCGTCCGGGTCGGCACCAAAGTCGTCATCATCTGACGTTTCCGTCATCATGCCGAAGGGCCGGCTCAGCCGGCCCTTTTGTTTTGTTTAGAGCGATTCAACGTTTGATGGAATCGCCGACCGGCTCTAAGCCCTTGTTTTTACGCCATTCCGGACGGAATCGCTACGCACCTTCCTGGAATTGCTGTAAGACCCCCGGTCAAAACCCTTTGGCCGTGATGCCTGTCCGAAAGCCGGATCCCACTTTTCGGGATCATGGTCCGAGCGCCTTTTTGGGAAAAAGCCTTCGCGGCGGTTTTTTCTCTGGCGGAATCAATCCGGCCGCGTTAAGCGATGACTCCCATGGCGCGATATGTATTCATCACAGGCGGCGTGGTTTCCTCACTTGGAAAAGGCATTGCCGCAGCGGCCCTTGGGGCTCTCCTGCAGGCGCGAGGTTATCGCGCACGCATCAAAAAACTCGACCCTTATCTGAACGTCGATCCCGGCACGATGTCGCCGTACCAGCACGGCGAGGTGTTCGTCACCGATGACGGTGCCGAGACCGACCTCGATCTTGGCCATTACGAGCGCTTCACCGGCCGGTCCGCCAATCAGCAGGACAACATCACGACCGGGCGTATCTACAAGAACATCATCGAGCGCGAGCGGCGCGGCGATTATCTCGGCGCCACCGTGCAGGTGATCCCGCACGTCACCGACGAGATCAAGAATTTCGTCCTCGACGGCAATGACGACTATGATTTCGTGCTGTGCGAGATCGGCGGCACGGTCGGCGACATCGAGGCGATGCCGTTCCTCGAGGCGATCCGCCAGCTCGGCAACGATCTGCCGCGCAACAACGCCGTCTATGTCCACCTGACGCTGATGCCCTATATCCCGACGGCGGGCGAACTGAAGACCAAGCCGACCCAGCATTCGGTCAAGGAGCTGCGCGGCATAGGCATCGCGCCCGACATTCTTCTGGTGCGCGCCGACCGCGCCATCCCCAAGGAAGAGCGCCGCAAGCTGTCGCTGTTCTGTAATGTCAGGGAAAGCGCCGTCATCCAGGCGCTCGACGTGCCACATATCTACGACGTGCCGATGGCCTATCACAAGGAAGGTCTGGATTCGGAAGTGCTCGCTGCCTTCGGCATCGAGCCGGCGCCCAAGCCGCGCATGGAGCCGTGGCAGGCAGTCTCCAACCGCATCCACAATCCGGAGGGCGAGGTCACCATCGCCATCGTCGGCAAGTATACCGGCCTCAAGGATGCCTACAAATCGCTGATCGAGGCGCTTTCGCATGGCGGGCTGGCCAACCACGTCAAGGTCAAGCTCGACTGGATCGAATCGGAAATCTTCGAAAAGGAAGACCCGACGCCTTGGCTGGAGAAGGTGCACGGCATATTGGTGCCCGGCGGCTTCGGCGAACGCGGCTCAGAAGGCAAGATCCTGGCGGCCAAATTCGCACGCGAGCGCAAGGTGCCGTATTTCGGCATCTGCTTCGGCATGCAGATGGCGTGCATCGAGGCGGCGCGATCGCTGGCCGGTGTCGAACATGCCTCGTCGACCGAATTCGGCCCGACCAAGGAGCCGGTCGTCGGTTTGATGACCGAATGGCTGAAAGGCAACATGCTGGAAAAGCGCAGGGCGACTGGCGATCTCGGCGGCACCATGCGGCTCGGCGCCTATCAGGCCGAGCTCGCCAAGGGTTCGAAGATCGCCGACATCTACGGCGACACCCAGATTTCCGAACGTCACCGGCACCGCTACGAGGTCAATATCGACTACAAGCAGCGCCTGGAGGATTGCGGGCTGGTGTTTGCAGGCATGTCGCCCGACGGTGTGCTGCCGGAGACGGTCGAATACCCCGACCATCCCTGGTTCATCGGCGTGCAATATCACCCCGAACTGAAGAGCCGGCCGCTCGATCCGCATCCGCTGTTTGCCAGCTTCATCGAGGCGGCGGTGGAGCAGAGCCGCCTGGTCTGATCGCTCCCATGCGGACCTATGTCGCGCTTCTCTACAGCATCGTCCTGGGAGAGGGGCGGCGGGTCGTCATGTCCGACCTCAAGGCCATGGCGGAAAGTCTCGGCCTGAAGAATGTCCGCACCTTGGTGGCGACCGGCAACCTGGTCTTCGAGAGTGAAAAGACCTCGATCACCACGCTTGAGACCCGCCTGGAATCCGCCTTCGAACAGGCCTTTGGCCGCCATGTCGATATCATCGTGCGTGCCGCCGAAGACTGGCGCAAACTCGCAAGCGGTAATCCATTCCCGACCGAGTCGGTGGAAGCCGGCGACCAGGTGGCGGTGCGCGTAATGCGCAAACCTGTAGCCGAAGACGCCATATCCGGGCTTCAGGCCTGTGCCGCCGCGGACGAGAAAGTGCTTCTGGCCGGCGGAGACATCTGGGTCGTCTTTTCAAGGGAGAGGCCTAGCTCGCGCCTGCTTGCCGCCGCCAACCACAAGCGCATGGGCGTCGGCACCTCGCGCAATTGGAACACCGTGCGCAAGCTGGCCGAAATGGTCGCGCGGTAGAGCGGGGCGGCTCGGGCCGCCCCGCTCTGGTTCATCAAGCTTTCGCCACCTTGGCGCCGGCGCTCACGGCCGCGGTGCGCAGCACGTAGTAGATGACGCCGGCAATCGCCACGCCGAAGAACCAGCCATAGACGCCCCACCAGGACGGCAGCCAGTTGGTGAAGTTGGGCAGGATCGACGAGAAGATGGCGCCAATGCCGGCGGCGATGAACGCATTGACGTGCCAGCCACCCTGGAAGCGGAACTCGCCGTCCTCGCGATACAGCGCCTCGACGTCGACTTCACCTTTGCGGATCAGATAGTAATCGACCATCATCACGCCGAAGATCGGCCCCATCGTTGCGCCGATGACGTTGACGAAGGAAGCCGCACTGCCTTCCCACGGTGCGAAGGGATAGAGCACCAGCGCGATGACGGCCGCGATGTAGCCGCCTTTCTTGAAGTCGATCTGGCGGGGAAAGACATTGGAAAAGTCGAAGGCCGGCGAGACGAAGTTGGCCACGACATTGATGCCGAGCGTCGCCACCGCGAAGGTGAGCGCCGCGAGCGCGGCCAGGAACCAGCTGTCGAACTTGGCCGAGATCTGGTCGGGGTGCAGCAGCACCTCATGGTAGACGTCGTAGGCGGCGATGGTGGTGACGCCGGCGACCAGCGAGAACAGGATCAGGTTGATAGGCAGGCCCCAGATATTGCCCTTGCGCAGCGATGCCTGGTCGGGGGCATAACGGGCGAAATCGCAGAAGTTTAGATAGAGCGCCGAGAAGTACGTCACCCAGATCGCCGCCACGGCAAACAGTGCGGTCCAAGACCCTGGAGTACCAGGGACGCCCGCATCCTTGGTCTTTTCAAGTAATACATCCATTGGGATATCGCTGGTGAAAGCGAAGGTTCCTGATTTGACGCAGAGATAGATGGCCAGGATCAGCATCATCACCCAGACCGCCGGGCCGGCCCAGTCCTGGAAGCGGCGCACCGTTTCCATACCGCGCTGGATGATCAGCAGTTGCAGTGCCCATATGATCACGAAGCAGATCACCTCCAGGCCGGAATGGCCAAGGAAATGGGTATTGGCGTTGAAATCGGCGAACCATTGCGAGCGGATCAGCAATGCGACGATGGCGCCTGAGGCGGCCGCTGTCTGCGCGCCGTACCAGAAGCAGGCGACGATGGCGCGCACCAGTGCCGGAATGTTGGCGCCCCAGATGCCGAAGGAGGCGCGGGCGAGCACGGGGTAGGGCACACCGGTCTTCACACCGGCATAACCGACCATGTTCATCAATGCGTAGATGATCAGCGAACCGATGCCGATGGCGATGATGAAATTGACGAAGCCGCCGCAGAACAGAAACAGGCTGGCGGCGAGGTAGTAGCCCCACAGGCTATGGACGTCCGACGTCCAGACGTTGAAGATCGAAAACGGTCCCCAGTTTCGAACCTTGGCAGGAGCGAGGTCTTCATTATACAGGTCAGGCGATGCGCCTTGTATCGTCATTGCAATGTCCCCTTCTTGCAGCACGCGCCCTCACGCGTTGACCG
This sequence comes from Mesorhizobium sp. ESP6-5, assembly GCF_020164695.1. Lineage (NCBI taxonomy): Bacteria > Pseudomonadati > Pseudomonadota > Alphaproteobacteria > Hyphomicrobiales > Phyllobacteriaceae > Mesorhizobium > Mesorhizobium sp. ESP6-5. The sequence continues at coordinate 18,263 of NZ_JAIUGR010000008.1, read as the reverse complement.
CAGAGGTTACGCCTGACGCAGGGGAACCGGCAAGCAATCGATTTGCCGGCTTTGGCCTTAAAGATATTCAATGCGAACCGCGATTATCGAGAGCCCGTGATGGTGAGCCGCTTTTGAAACAGGCCTGCCTGTCGATTCGAATTCTCGATCCACGGCTTCCAAGCTGGACAAACCCGCGTTCCCGACGCCTATCGGCAAGCAAGGCTGCCTAGGCGATGGCCATCACCCGCTTGTGGTCCTCGACTTCGGAAAGCAGCCAATCCTGAAACAGGCCCGTACCCGGCTTGTTTCCGATGCTGCGGCGCTGATGCAGGTAGATGCCCGCCGGATAGGTATGGCGGGCGCTGAACGGGGCGACCAGTTTGCCCTGCTGCAGCAGATCCTGGGCCATCATCGTGTCGGCGAGCGCTATTCCAGCGCCATTGATCGCCTCGCGCATGATCAGCGTACAATCATCCAGCGTCGTGCTGGATTTCGGCGTCGTGTCCAACACGCCTTCCTGCTCCAGCCAGCGCTTCCATCGCATGGTCTCGCATTCGTGGATCAGGTGGTGGTTGACCAGGTCGGCGGGCGATCGCAGCGGCATCGGCCCTTCAAGCAGCGAGGGCGCACAGACCGGCGTCAGGACCAGCGGGATCAGCAGCGTCAGAGCCGGGCCGGCCTTGTAGACGAACTCGTCGACGATGGCCAAATCGAAATTGGCCCGCTTGCCCGATGTCGAGATCTCCAGATCCACGGACGGATGCCGCCGGCGAAAATTCGGCAGCCGGTCCGCCAGCCAAAGGTTCAGGACAGCAGGGACGCACAAAACCCGGACACGCTGGGTCCTGCCGTGGCTTGGGGCCCCGGCGAGACTGACATCATCGGTGGCCCGCCAGATGGCTTCGAATGCTTCGGAGAGGCTGCGTGCGTAATAAGAGCCCCGAATGGTCGGCGTTATCTGCCGAAAGCCGCGCTCGAACAGGTCCTGGCCGAGATTCCGTTCGAGTGCGCGGATGTGACGGCTGATAGCCGAGGGTGTCAGATGCAGCTCTTCGGCTGCGTCCTTGACGCTGCCGAGACGGGCGGCGGCCTCGAAAGCGCGCATGCCATTGAGTGAGGGTAGGGCCATCGGCCGATCATGAATTGCCAGTTGAGTTTTTGTCAATCGATATGGACAAAATTGGCGTTTGATCGCCTGACCCGTTCGGGGATACCCAAGAGGCAAGAGCAATTAAGTCGTCTCAAGAACGACAATTTGGGGACTTCGGCACGATCCAACCAGAGGTGACGGCCGGTTTGACCGGTTTCCACCGGCGGCAGGAGAAGCCTTGCGCAAACTGCAAGCCGCGCCTCGGCCAAATCCCCGCAAAGAGGAGAACGCCTACCTATGCCTCAATCGCCAGTGCCGGTCTTTGAAACGGCGGACAAGATTTCCGCTGAAACCTCCGTCGTCGTGATCTTGCAGGCCGCTCAAACCGGCTTTGGCCCGCGTGCAACGGCCCTGGACACCGAAATGGGCGGGATCCTCTCCCGGGCCTGTGCGGATGCGGCTGCCTTGGCTCAATCCGGCGCCTGTATCGATGTCATCGCCCCCCAGGCGGTATCGGCGCGGCGCGTGATTGTCCTGGCCATGGGCAAGGCCGAGGCCGTCACCGCACTCTCCTTGGCGCGTGCCGGCGGCCTGCTTGCCGCGCATCTGGAGGGCAAAGGGGAATGCGCGGCCACCCTGGTCCTGGACCCCATTGCCGGCATAAGTCTGCCGGGAGCGGAAATCCTGGCAAGAGTCGCGCTTGGCATGCGGCTGCGGCGCTATCGTTTCGACATGCGCAACCGGCGCCAAGGGGCGGGGGCCGATCGGACCCTTCGGGTGCAACTGGTCGGGGCCGGCGGTCCGGAGCTGAATTCGGCGCTGGCGCGGATCAATGCCATCGCGGATGGCGTCGAATATGCGCGCACACTGGTCAACCTGCCGCCGAACCATCTCCATCCCGACAATTTCCACGATCACCTGGAGCCTCTGCGCGAAGCCGGCATCGACGTCGAGATACTCGATACGGCGAAGCTCAGGGAATTCGGCATGAACGCGATACTGGCCGTGGGGTCGGGTTCGGTACGGCCGCCACGAGTCGCCGTCCTGCGCTATCGCGGCAAGGGTGCTCCTGCGCAGCCGCTGGCGTTCGTCGGCAAGGGTGTCTGTTTTGATTCCGGCGGTCTCTGCATTAAACGCGGCGAGCAGATGTTCGATATGAAGGCCGATATGGGCGGTGCGGCCGCCGTGGTCGGCCTGCTGATCGCCCTGGCCCGGCAAGGCAGCCCGGTGCACGTCGTCGGTGTGCTCGGCATTGCCGAGAACATGCCGTCAGGCACCGCGCTCAAGCCGCGCGACATCATCACGACAGCGTCCGGGCAAACCGTGGAAGTGTTCGACACGGATGCGGAAGGCCGCCTGATCCTGGCCGACTGCCTCTATTATGCCGCTTCGCGCTTCAATCCGTCGGTGATCGTCGACCTCGCCACCTTGACCTATTCGGTGATGCGCGGTCTTGGATCGGTATTCGCCGGTCTCTTCAGCACCGACGATGCCATCGCCTCGCGGATGATCGCGGCCGGAGAAATAGTCGGCGAGCGGTTCTGGCAGCTGCCGCTCGACCGGGCTTATGACGAGGGCCTGCAATCGCCGTTCGCGGACCTGCGACATCACGCCAAGGACATGGAAGACGGCGACGCTCCTTACGCGGCGGCGTTCCTGCGACACTTCACGGAAGACCGCCCCTGGGTGCATCTCGACATCGCCGGCAAGGAACTGACCGAGAAGGATCAGCCCCTGGGCCGGGAAGGCGCTACCGCATTCGGTGTGCAGATGCTGGAAGAATGGGTTCGCTCCAGCCGGGTTGCAAACTAGGTGACCAGCGGCATGCCTTCAAACATTCAGGAGATCGGGATGTCATCGGAGATCGTCACCAGGGAAGGGCGGGCCGATTTCGGCGACTACGAAACCTGGTATCGCGTCAGCGGTAACCTCGATGCTGACAAGGCTCCGATCGTCATTTTGCATGGCGGGCCGGGCGCCGCCCACAATTACGTCGATGCCTACAAGCTTCTTGCCCGAAGAGGCCGCGCCGTCATCCACTACGACCAACTGGGCTGCGGCAACTCCACCTTGCTGCCGGACAAAGGCGCCGATTTCTGGACACCCAGGCTGTTCATCGACGAGCTTGAAAACCTTGTCGACCATCTCGGCATCCGCGGCGGCTTCCACGTGCTCGGACAGAGCTGGGGCGGCATGTTGGGCGCCGAGTATGGGGTGACGCGGCCGAAGGGCTTGAAGTCGCTGACTATCGCAAACTCGCCGGCGTCCATGAAGCTCTGGGTAGAAGAGGCCAACCGGCTGCGCGCCGACCTGCCTATGGACGTACAGGAGACGCTGACCCGGCACGAACAGGCTGGCACGACGGATCATCCGGACTACCAGGAAGCAACGATGGTGTTCTACGAGCGGCATGTCTGCCGGATCGTTCCGTTCCCGGCCGAAGTGACCGAGACCTTCGCCCAGGTCGTGCGCAATCCGACGGTTTACAACGTTATGAACGGGCCGAACGAGTTCCATGTCATCGGTACGCTGAAGAACTGGAGCATCATCGATCGGCTGCCCGCCGTCGATGTTCCGACGCTGATCATTTCCGGCCGTTACGACGAAGCCACGCCCGCGACCGTGCAGCCGTTCAAGGACGGCATCGAGGGATCGCGCTGGCAGGTATTCGAGCATTCCAGCCATATGCCGCATGTCGAAGAGCAGGATCTATGCATGCGGGTGGTGGGAGACTTCCTGGACGACAACGACAACTGAAAAAAGGGGAACTGCGACATGAAGAAACTGCTCTTGGCGGCCTCAGCCGCGGCATTGCTGGCCGGCTCGTGGCTGGCTCCGGCACAGGCCGAATACCTCAAGGAACATCGCGGCGGCACTATTCGCCTGCTGGCCCGCTCGGCCGCCGGAACGCTCGATCCGCACATCAATTACACCGACCAGGGCTGGCAGATGTATCAGCCGATCTATGACGGGCTGGTCGCCTTCCGCAAGGCCGAGGGCATGGACGGCTTCACCATCGTCCCCGATCTGGCCGAGGCGCTGCCCGAGGTGACCAATGACGGCAAGACCTTCACCTTCAAACTGCGCAAGGGCATCAAGTTCTCCGACGGCAAGGATCTCGGCGTGAAGGACGTCGTTGCTTCCTTCCAGCGCATCTTTAAGGTCTCGGGGCCGACCTCGGGCACCTTCTATGCCGGCATCGTCGGCGCCGACAAATGCCTTGCCGAAACCAAGAGCTGCACGCTGGAAGGCGGCATTGTCGGCGACGAAGCGGCAGGCACCATTACGTTGAACCTCACCAAGCCGGACGCCGAGATCCTCTACAAGCTTGCGTTGCCGCATGCCGTGGTCCTGCCGGCGGACACGCCCGCAGAAGACATGGGCTCCAAGCCCATCCCCAGCACCGGCGCCTACATGATCTCCGCCTTCGATCCCAACAAGGGCATGACGGTGACCCGCAACCCCAATTTCAAGCAATGGAGCGAGGACGCCCAGCCGGACGGCTATCCTGATGTCGTCCAGTATGATTTCGGCCTCTCCGAGGAAGCTGCCGTCACCGCGATCCAGAACGGGGAAGCCGACTGGATGTTCGACGCGCTGCCCAGCGATCGTCTCGGCGAACTCGGTACCAAGGCCATGGACCAGTTGCATATCTCGCCGCTCTCGGCCTGGTGGTATGCGCCGCTCAACAACCGGCTGGCGCCGTTCGACAATGAAAAGGCGCGCCAGGCCGTTGCCTACGCGGTCGACCGCAACACGCTGGTCAAGCTGTTTGGCGGCAAGGTGCTGGCCTCGCCGGTGTGTCAGGTCCTGCCTCCGGATTTCCCCGGCCACGAAGACTACTGCCCCTTCACCAAGAACCCCGGCGCCAAGTGGTCGGCGCCAGACCTCGACAAGGCAAAGCAGCTCGTCGAGGAATCGGGCACCAAGGGCCAGAAGGTGACCATCATCGTCGAGGACACGGCCATTTCCCGCTCCATCGGCGTCTATCTGCAGAGCGTGCTGACCACCATCGGCTATGTCGCCGACGTCAAGCCGATCTCGTCGAACATCCAGTTCACCTACATCCAGAACACCAACAACAAAGTGCAGATGTCCGTCACCCAATGGTACAAGGACTATCCCGCGGCTTCGGACTTCCTGAACATCCTGTTCAGCTGCGCATCTTTCCGTGAAGGCTCGGACGCTTCGATCAACATCGCCGGCTTCTGCGACAAGGATATCGACGCCAAGATGCAGAAGGCATTGGACCTCGGTGTGACCGACCAGAAAGCCGCCGACAAAATGTGGGCCGAAATCGACAGGCAAGTCACGGACAAGGCACCGGCCGTCGGCCTCTTCACGCCGAAGCGGCTTGACTTCGTCAGCAAGCGCGTGGGCAATTTCAAGTTCAACCGGCAGTTCAACTGGATGATCACCCAGTCGTGGGTACAGTAATGGCCTGGGTACAGTAGTGGCCTGGGTGCAGTAACGAACCGCGGAGGGCACGTCCGTGTCGTACCAAGTCGCTGCCGTGCCGCGCAAAACGCGAGGGCCCTGGGCCGTCGCGTTTGCGAAGCTGGCAAGAAACAGGGCCGCCATGGCGTCCCTGGCCGTGTTCCTCGTCATCGTCCTTGCCTGCCTCAGTGCGCCTCTCTACGCGAAATGGGCAGGAACAGACCCCTTCGCCTCGACGCTCGACGCCGTCATTCAGATCGACGGTGCCGACGTTCCGGTGATGGAACAATCGACAGAGGGGCTCGGGCTTGGCTACACGCCGCTCGGCCCGACCTGGCGGGTCGGCAACTATTTCCTCGGTGCCGACAGCCAGGGGCGCGATGTCATGGCCCGGATGCTCTATGGCGGGCTGAGCTCGCTGCTGATCTCCGGGGCCGCGACCATCTTCACGCTGGTCCTCGGCACGGCGGCGGGATTGATCGCGGGGTATTTCGGCGGCGTTACCGACACGGTTCTGTCGCGCTTGCTGGATGTGCTCTGGGCATTTCCGATCTATCTCCTGGCGATTTCGCTTTCCATCGTCACAATTTCGCAAGGCATCTCGATCGGACCGATCGAGATCGAGTCCGGCAGCCTGTGGTTGCCGGTCATCATCATCGGTATCGTCTATATACCCTATGTGGCGCGTCCGATCCGGGGGCAGGTTCTGTCGCTGCGGCACAGCGAGTTCGTTCTGGCCGCGATCAATCTGGGCGTACCGGGATGGCGGATATTATGGCGCGACATCCTGCCCAACATCACCACCACCCTCATCGTGTTCATACCACTGATGATGGCGCTGAACATGCTTACCGAATCGGCGCTCTCTTTCCTCTCGATTGGCGTGCAGCCGCCCGCGGCGAGCTGGGGAACGATCATCCAGGACGGGCAGGCGCTGCTTTACACCAGGCCACTCGTGGCGCTGGTGCCGGGCCTGGCGATCGCGATTTCCGTCATGACCCTCAATGTCTTCGGCGACGGCCTGCGCGACGCGCTCGACCCGCGCTCGAAGGTTCGGCTGGGGCGCGACTGATGATCTACGCCATCCTGCGCCGTTTCGGTCAGATGCTGTTTGTGATGTTCGGCATCTCGGTCATCGTCTTCCTGATTTTCTTCGCCACGCCCGGCGCCGACCCCGCGGCCCGCATCGCCGGCCGCAATGCATCGCCCGAAGTGCTCGAGGCGGTACGCCACAGCTTCGGCTTCGACCGGCCGCTCTACGTGCAGTACGTGACGATGATGGAGAAGATCTTCGTCACGGGCGATCTGACTTCTTTCGTCAATCGCGGCTGGAAGGTGGTGCCGGCGGTGCTGGATTCCATACCCGTCACGCTCTCGCTGGTGTTCGGGGCGGCGATCCTGTGGGTGGTTGTCTCCATCGGCATCGGCATCATCGCCGCCGCCACACGCGACAGTTGGCTGGACAGGCTGCTGATGGCGTTGGGCTTGCTCGGCATTTCCATGCCGGTCTACTGGCTGGGCGAGGTGATGAACCTGGTCACCCAGAGCCGCTATCACGACAGCTGGGCGTTTTCCTGGGTGCCGCCGCTTGGCTACAAGAATTTTTCCGACGACCCGAAAGGCTGGTTCCTGACGCTGGTCATACCTTGGATCACGCTCGCCATCCTCTACATCGGCATTTACGGGCGGGTCTTGCGCGCGGCGATCATCGAATCCCTGCAGGAAGACTATATCCGCACGGCCCGCGCCAAGGGCCTTTCGGAGACCCGCATCCTGCTGCGCCATGCCTTGCGCACGTCGCTCATCGCCTTCGTCACCTTGTTCGGTCTCGACTTCGGCGCACTGGTGGGCGGCTCGGCCCTCCTGACCGAAGTGGTGTTCGGGCTGCACGGCATCGGCAAGCTCACCTATGACGCGCTGCAGAACCTCGATTTGCCAATGATCATGGCGACGGTGATGTACGCTTCCATGTTCGTGGTGGTCGCCAACGCGGTCGTCGATTTCGTCTACATCCTTCTCGATCCGCGCCTGAGGACATCATGATATTGTCGGTGCGTGATCTCCGTGTATCCTTCCGGACCGATGATGGCCTGGTGAGGGCCATCGATGGCGTTTCCTTCGACCTCGCGGAAAGCGAAATTCTCGGTGTCGTTGGCGAGTCCGGCTCCGGCAAGACCGTGTCGCTGCTTGCGGTGATGGGGCTTATCACCGATCCCAACGCCATCATCGAAGGCTCGATCCGCTACAAGGGTCGCGAGTTGGTCGGACTGCCGCCGCGCGAACTGAGGCACCTGCGGGGCAACGAGATCGCAATGATCTTCCAGGATCCGATGACGGCGCTGACGCCGGTCTACACCATCGGCTGGCAGATCGCCGAACAGATCCGCGCGCATCGCAACGTCAGCAAAACCAAAGCCATGGAGCGCGTGGAGGAACTGCTGGCGGAGGTGAATTTCCCCAATCCGCGCGAAGCAATGTCGCGCTATCCGCACCAGCTCTCCGGCGGCATGCGCCAACGGGCGGTGATCGCGATGGCGCTGTCCTGCAACCCGGCGCTGCTGGTGGCGGATGAGCCGACCACGGCGCTCGACGTCACGGTGCAGGCAGGCATTCTCGATCTGGTGCGCAAGCTGCGCGCCACGCACAAATCGGCGGTGGTCTTCATCACCCATGACATGGGCGTGGTCTCCGAACTCGCCGACCGGGTCATGGTCATGTATGCGGGCCGCATTGTGGAACGCGGCAGCCGCACGGAGCTGTTCTCCGACCCGCGACACCCCTATACGCGTGCATTGCTTGGTTCGATCCCGCCGCTGACCGGTGCCAAACCCCGCCGCCTGCCGGCCATTCCCGGGTCTCCGCCATCGCTGCTGCGATTGCCGCAAGGCTGCGCCTTCGGCCCGCGTTGCCCCGTCGGGTACGAGCCCTGCCTAACCAGGAAGCCCGAGCTTGGCGCCGCCACGCACGCGGCGGCCTGTTTCCGGGTGGCGCAGACATGAGCGGACCGATGATCGACAAAGACCGTCCAATCCTCGAAACGCGCGGGCTCGGTAAACGCTTCTCGATCGGCAGCCGTTTTTCCGCGGAGGGCAGGCGAACCGTCCACGCGGTCGACAATGTCTCCCTGACAGTGCGGCGCGGCGAAACTGTTGGATTGGTCGGCGAGTCCGGATGCGGCAAGTCCACGCTGGCGCGATGCCTGGTCAGGCTCTACGACATTTCGGACGGCAAGCTCCTGTTCGAAGGCGACGACATCACCTCGAAATCGCTGTCTGAACTGAGGCCGCTGCGGCGGCGCCTGCAAATGGTCTTCCAGGACCCGTCGGCCTCACTCAATCCGCGCCGGCGCGTCGGCGACCTGGTGGCCGAACCGCTGCGCATCCATGGCAGGCTTTCATCGCGCGAGATCGCCAGCCGCGTCGCGGAACTGTTCGACCTCGTGGGACTGTTGCCGGACCATGTCATGCGCTTTCCCCATGAATTCTCGGGCGGGCAGCGCCAGCGTGTCGGCATTGCGCGCGCCATCGCCCTGAATCCCGATCTCGTCGTTCTCGACGAACCGGTCTCCGCGCTCGACGTGTCCGTACAGGCGCAGATCGTCAACCTGCTTACCGATCTGCAGGAGAAGTTGGACCTCACCTATGTCTTTATCGCCCACGACCTGTCCGTGGTGCGTCAGGTCTCGACCCGCATCGCGGTCATGTATCTCGGCTCCATCGTCGAGGAAGGACCGGCGGAAGAGGTATTTTCAGCCCCGGCCCACCCTTACAGCCAGGCGTTGATCTCGGCCGTTCCCGTCGTGCAGGCGACGCCCAGTGGCACGCGCAAGCGTATCATCCTTACAGGCGACGTACCGAGCCCGCTCAATCCGCCATCCGGTTGCCGTTTCCATCCCCGATGCCCAATCGCGGTTGAGCGCTGCCGTTCGGAACGGCCGGAGCTGAGAGAGCACCAATCCGGCCGCAAAGCGGCTTGCCACTTCCCGACGGTATAGCCGACCTCATTCCGATCGCCAGAATTTTTTAAAAATTCTGTTTCCATATGGAACAAATCGCCAGGCGGGGCGTTTCATAAGGTTCGATCGAGCGCATCTCGATCGACCGGGAGGAAACAATGGACTACCTGCATTTCTTTGCGCCCGTGCGGATATCGCGCGGGCAGGGGCATCCTGTAGAAGAAGTGGATAGTGTTGCCGAGGCGATGGTTTTCTTGCGTAAATGGCCGACGGGACGACGTGGGCCAGTTTATCAGTGCGCGCTGAATTGCTGCTCGGCTGCCCTGTCGGGACAGATGTCGGCGGAGGAAGCCAGAAAGGCGTTCACCGGATTTGCCCGGATCACGCGGCTTCTCGACGATGACATGGCACTGCCGATGGGCAGCGACAGCATGGCGAGCATACACGCGCTGCGGCGATAGCCGCCACGCCCCTTTGCCTTTGGTGGATCGCGCCCCTTACGGGCGCGATGGAGGTTATGCTTGACCCTGGGGCAGGTCGGTGGGTATCGCTTCTCAATTCTCCCTGAACCCACGATTGAGCGAATCGCGAACCGGCGCCAACATATAGTCCAGCAGCGTGTGCTCGCCGGTCAGGATCATGACTTCCGCCGGCATGCCGGGCGATAGATGGATGTCATGCAGACCCCTGAGATCGGCCGCGTCGATCTTGACCTTGGCAAGGAAATAAGGCTCTCCGGTTCTCTCGTCCGTCAGCCGGTCAGCCGAAATCGAGGTCAGCAGGCCATGGATTTGCGGCAGGTGTCTGGTTGGAAAGGCCGACAGCACCACACGGGCCGGCATGTCCGGATGCACCACGTCGATATCCGTGGGCTTGATGCGGGAATCGATGATCAGATTGGCCTCGTTCGGGACGATGTCGAGAAGCGCCTGACCGCTGGAGATCACGCCCGATTCCGTTGTTACGCGCAGGTTCATCACCGTTCCGGCGATTGGCGCGACGATGTCCGTCCTCGCCAGCACGTCCTGGCGCGAAGGCAATTGGCTGCGCAATTCGGCGAGATCCGTGCGCGCTTTGGCAAGATCCTCGTTGGCGCTCTCGCTATCCTGCTGACGCAGGTTGAGGAGTTGGAACTGGGTCTCGCCGATCTGCTGATCGTTCTTCGCTATCTGCGCCCGGTTCGATGCCTGGTTGGCTCGAATGTCGGCCTGGGAGCGCTGAAGCGCCAATATCCGCGGCAGGCGTTCGAGGCCCTTCCTGTACATCTCCTGCGCGGAGGCGATCTCCTGGTCGATCAGGCCGAGTTGCTCGGCCTCGGCCGCCATGACATCCCTCGCTCCCGTGCTTTGCTCTTCGATCTGCGCGATGCGCTTGTTGAGGATCTGTGTGCGGCCTTCGCGGGTTGCGAGGCGGCTGTCGAGCAGCGCCTGTTCTTCGGCGACCACCTTTCGCGCGCTCTCGCTGTCGATAGAGGTCAGCTCCTTGGGGAAGGTGGTCCGGTCCCGACCGGCAAGTTCCGAAACAAGTCGCGCCTCGGTCGCCAGCAGGCGAACATAGCGCCCCTCCAGCTCGTCATATCGCCCTTGCGCATCGGTCGTCTTCAGGCTGATAAGCACTTGGCCGACGCTGACTTTATCGCCCTCCTTAACGTGGATCGCGCCGATGATGCCGCCCTCCAGATGCTGGATGGTCTTACGATAACCTTCGGGGCTGACGACGCCGTTGGCAACGACAGCGCTCGCCAGCAGGGCGACGCTTGACCAAGCAGCGGTGCCGCCTACGAAAAGGATGGCCGAAGCGTAGCCCAGCATTCGCGCCGGCCGCGTCCGCAGCTTCAGATTGCGCCTGCTGGCACGGTAGGCGCGCGAGCGTCGCCGGAGCAATCCCGCAATCAAGAGCAGGAAGAGCGCGCCAGCCACCGCCAGCAACATTATGCGAGACGGCGTGTCGGTCCCATCCAACCAAACCGATATCGCTGTGCTGAGGTCGTTGGCGGAGGCGGTCAGCCTGTCGGTGAGTTCGTGCAAGCTGTCCGTCAGCCGGTTCAGCGTCGTCGAGAAGTCGCCAAATCGATCGCTCATGGCTCACTCCGCTGCGTTCAGTTTCGCTGCCGCGTTGGCAGCAAGCTTTTCCCGCAAGGCCGCCGGCACAGGAATGCGCCTGGGCGGTCCGCCGAGCGCGCCGAGCACCTCGTCGCGCGTGCCGAACATCGAAACCGATCCGTCATGGAGGAAGACGACATGATCGGCGGTGCGCAGGAGATTGGTCTGGTGGCTGACGAGAATGACGGTGCGGCCCCGCTCCTTCAGTTGCTGGAGGACGTTGAACAGCGCCACTTCGCCTTCACCGTCCAGGCCGGTGTTCGGTTCGTCGAGAACGATCAGCCGCGGATCGCCGAACAGTGCCCGGGCCAGCGCGATACGCTGGCGCTGGCCGCGCGAAATGCGAGCGCCATGCGGTCCCACTTCGGTCCGGTAGCCGTTCGGCAGCCGCAGGATCATATCATGGATGCCGGCAAGCTGCGCCGCGGCGATGACCGCGTCGCTGTCGACGTCACGCAGGCGCGCGATGTTCTCGCCGATCGTTCCGGGGAACAGCTCGACCTGCTGCGGCAGGTAGCCGAGATGCATGCCAAGTTCGTCCGAAGGCCAGTTGCACACCTCCGCGCCATCCAGCCTGACATGGCCGAGCGAAGGCCGCAGCGCGCCGACGATAAGACGACAGAGCGTGGTCTTGCCGGAACCGGATTGGCCGATCACACCGCAGGTCTGGCCCGGCTCAACGCCGAAGCCTATGGCATTGACAAGCGCCTGGGACGTTCCCGGCGCGCAGTAATGCAGGTTCTCGAGCTTCAGCCTGCCTTGTGGGCGGGGCAATGTGACGCCAACCGTTTGCATCGATCTGGTGTCGGCGAAAAGCTTCATGAGATTGCGGCGCGCGGTTCGCGCGCTGACCAGGCCGCGCCAGGCGCCGATAGAGCGCTCGATCGGCGCCAACGCGCGGCTGAGCAGGATCGAGGCCGCAATCATCGAGCCTGGCGTCAGCTCGCGACGCAGGACGAGATAGGCGCCGAGCCCGAGCACCGCCACTTGGAGCGCTAGGCGAAGCGAACGCGACAAGCTGCCGATGACGGTGGTGCGCCGCAGGAGCCGGGTCTGGATATCCATCAGCGACTGCTGGTTTTCCTCCCAGCGCCGCAGCGCCGGCTCGGACATGCCGAGCGAGCGCAATGTCTCGGCGCCGTCGATAAACTGCCCTACGGCGGTCTGGCTGCGGCGCAGTCCGGCCGCGGCCTCCTGGCTCTTGCGGCGGGTGAGGAAATCATTGGCGAGCGCTGCACAGAACAAAAGCACAGCGCCGGCAAGACCGACCACGCCCAGCGCAGGATGCAGCAACCACATGAACGCCAGGAAGACCGGTGTCCATGGGGCGTCGAGAAAGGTCAGGATGCCGTCGCCGGCGATGAAACTGCGCAGGTCGGCTACGTCCTTCAGGCCGGCTTCGAGGCTGCTGCCGGCGAGCCGCGCGTCCATGGCGCGTTCGATCACCGGAACGCTGAGCTGGTCGTCCAGCCATTGGCTGATATGCCCCAGCATCATACGGCGGGCGTGTTCCAGCATGCCGTAGACGGCGATGGCGCCGACAACGGCCAATGTGAGCCAGAACAATGTGTCGATGGAACCGCTCGACAGTACCCGGTCGTAGATTTGCAGCATGTAAACGGTGCTGGCGAGCAGGAGAAGATTGGAGACCAGGCTGAAGAGGAGGAGGGCGGGGACCTGGTGGCGTGCCAGATGCATTACCTCCTGGAATTGCGGTCTTGGCTGCATCACGGATTTCCCCCGTTTCGATGCTACTGCGAGTGCCCGGGCGCTCAGCTGGGGCGTGGCGGGTGGGGGCAGCAGCAGCTGCTGCCCCCGTAGTTGACCGTCAGGCGATGTCGACGTGGATGAACTGCACGTTGGTCATGTCGCCGTCCGCGTCCGCCACTTGGACGCCGAAGTCGAGGTGCGCGTCCGGTGTCGTGGTCTGGGTCGAGGTGAAGCCGAGGTCGACGATCTTCAGCACATCGTTGTCGGTCGCGTCCCAGTTCACCAGTATGGTCTGGGAGCTACCACCACCAGAGCCAATCGCCCGTTGCAGGTCGATCGCAGTGTTGTCGCCTGTGATCCCGTTGCCGGATTGCATGATCTGGGCACCTTGGATCACCCAGTTCTCGCCGGCAGCGTTGTAGTCGTTCTTTTCGATGATCACGAGGCCGTCGTTGTTATCGAGCGGGAAGTCCGCCGCGTAGGCGGCAGGCACCTGCCCAGTCTTGTAGATATCGGCGTTGGAGATGTAGACCGCCTTGGAGGTGTGCACCGAACTGTCGGTGCTGCTGACCAGTTGAAGAATGACCATCAGGTCCTCGCTGCTGCCGATGCCGTCGAACTTGATCGCCATGTCGCTGGCCGCCTGGGTGGGAACGGTGTCCTCGGTGGCGATGCCGGGACTGTGGTCGAAGAACCGCAGCGTCAGCAATTCGCCCTTCTGGATGGTGTCACCAGCAACCCCGTTCGTACTCTGTGTGGCAGACACCCAATCCTCGTGGCTGTTTGTGACCAGGTCGCCGGGGTTCCACTGGGTGTCGGTAGGTGTCGCGCCGACCCCGTCACTGTCGCCGGTCGTGTTAAGCCCGAACTTAATGGTGTTGGTGGTCGAGTTCGCCGTGAACTGCACGAAGAAGTCACGGTCGGTCGTCTCCGGTGTACTGTCCGCCTCGAAGAGCTTCTCCACCACGATATTCGGGTGGCCGGTATTGCCCGTAGGCTCCTTGGATAGAAGCTCACTGGTGTGAAGAATGTCTTTGGTGAAGCCCTCCACCGCGTCGTTCAAGTTGATGGTGTAGGTGTCATTATCTTTGTCGAAGACAAGGGTGCCGCCCGCCGTTGCCGGGGGGTCGGCGGCCGAGTTGGGGTCGCTGTCGTAAGTGATTTGCCAGTTGAACGATGCCTGATGGGCGTCTTCCGACTGGAGCGTCGCGAACGAGCTGATGAACGGAGTCGCGCCTGGTGCAAGGCCGGTGAGGTTACCACCAAGGCTGAGCTGGATGCCGGAGAGCACGCTGTCCTGGTCGACAAAGTCCGAACCGCCACCCGTGTAGAAGGCAGCCGGATGAGCATCCGCGCCAACGTCGTAGCCGAAGGCTCCCATGGCTGATGCGCTGGTCGTATTGGCCAGAGTCTCGGGGGTGCCGGCAGTGCCGGTCTGGTCGCCGTCGAACGGCACGGTGATCGTCGGAGCATCGTCCTTGAAGATGAGACTCGTGCCGATGTTGACGGTGTCAGAATCCTGATCGCCGTCGCCATCCGTGATGGTTGCCGTCAACGTGATGAGATCATCGGACGTCAATGTTGTTTGCTGATCCGGCCCGGTGTCCGGCGAATGAATGATGGCGCGCTCCTGATCGAGTGTGACGTTACCGTCAATATCCACGCCAACCGTGAACACGACGGCGCCAGCGGCTGAGCCGGCACGACCGACCACGGCGCCGCTTTCGACGAAAAGCAGGACGGACTGGCCGCTTAAGGTATCGATCAGGCCGCTGTCGTTCGTGACCAGATTTATTCCGAGCGCATAGCTGATGTCACCACCATCTGCACCGGCATTCGACTGGAAGGCGGCAGAGAAATCGCCGCTGTTGTCGCCCAGGCTGGACTCGTCAACCGTGATCGTCGGCTTGGTGCCGTCCCCCGTGACGCTCGGGCCGTCATCCCTGATCTGTACCTTATCGCCGATGGCGACGCTGGTGTCGCTGCTGTCTCCGTCGCTGTCGACGGCATGGAGCTTGGCGACCAGCGCGCTGTCGAGCATTGTCTGCACGTCGTCCGCGTCGCCGGGATTCGAGTGGGCAATCGCCAAGTACTGCGCGATGCTGAGAATGCCGTTCTGGTCGATCGAGATAGCGAGCGCGATCGGGTCGCTGGCGACGCTGCCGTCATTGCCGACATCAACCCGGCCTATCACGAGGCCATTCTCGACATTAAGCAGGATATTATGGCCATCAAGCGAATCAAAGCCGGAGTCAGCGTTTGGCCCGCTGACGCCAAGCGACAGCGTCTCTGTGCCAGGTGCGTCCGCGCCGAAGTTCGAGTTAGGCGTGACAGCGGCGGAAGCGCTGGACGCCCAGCCAATAGCCGAGCCAAGCGCCACGAAGGCGGCGGGCAGGGAGCCGAGCGGCTGGTCATCGGAGTTGAGGTCGACACCGGATGTCTCGTCCTGCAGCAGCGTGGCCGTTTCCTCGATCAAACTGGCCGACGGGCCGTCGTCGTCGAAGTTGATAAAGGAGCCGACTTGTTCGGTGTAGGCGTTGGTTGATTGTCCACCAAAGTGAACTTCCTTCACATCGAAATAATCTTTCTGCGTATCAATGTTCTTGATGGTGAAGCGGTCAAAGGTAGCGTCTGCAGTGAAATCGACCGTCACGCCCTCGCCGACATCATGAAGGATCAGTCCAGGGCCGCTGTCATTAATGGTGATGCCCAGGGCTGCGGCCGTGGTTGTGACGCCGTTCAGTTTGAAGGTCACCGCGGAGATATTTATCTCTGCATCATTGTCATCGCCGGGCAACGCGGCGCCTTCCGCGTTGTCGTTATTGTTGTAGGCGTGGATCTCGATATCGGCCTTGGTATTGGTAGGTGTGGACTGCGAGACCGAAAAACCGGCGCTGATGACAGTTTCGATGTGGCTGCCGTAGTCTGGCGCGAGCGGCGAGTTGGTGAAGTTCTTGCCCGCGCTCTGGGTGCCACCATTGATGAGGTCAATCTGTAGCTCGCGGCCAAAGCGCACGTCCTGGGATGAGACACCCAGGCCTTGCGTGCTGATGTTGACTTCGGCTTGCACGCCATTGTCGTGAGCAGTGACGAGAATCTTCTGTGAGCTCGCCGCATCGGCGTCGAGAATGTACCATTTGTTGTGTCCGGGAGGGGCATCGCCAAGTTGGCTGAAATTGACGACGGTGGTTCCCGAGACCGATGCGAACACCTTGCCGGTCAGATCGATGCGGTCGTCTGGGTCGGCCGGGTTCAGATGGAGCAACGGCACATACTGAACCAGGTAGAGGTCCGCACTCGCGCCGGTGCCATCCAGCCCGAACGAGAAGGCGAGCGGGCCGTTCGCGTCTGGCGCGATGACCAGACTAGAGGTCCCAATGACGCCGATCACTACATTTGGGTGCCCCACGGCTTGGAATAGCCAGACATAATTGCCGTCGGCCGTCTGAATGCCGCTGTTCACACCGACGGTGGTGGAAAACGGGGTTCCGGAGGCGTTCTGCGTAAGAACGACTGAGTCGATGGTTTCCCCCGCGCTCGTCGAGGCCACCACGAAGTTGGACTGGAAGGCGACCTGCGGTGAGGCCAGCCCCCCCGCTCCGTCGCGGCTGAGGAGATATAGCAACGTGCCATTGCTGTTGCCGGTCGGGTCTATTTCACTGGGCTGCTGAAGGCCGGTCGTCTCGTCGATGATGATGTCTTGGGCGAGGATGTCGAGTGCCATCGGAATTCTCCCTGGTTATTGCGGCAGGCCCAAATCGGCCCCAACGCCGGCAACCGGCCGCATGGGCGCGCATCCGCCGGTACGGCCGGCGCTACGCGTCCTCGTTAAAGAAAGTGGAGTGGTGGAATGGATCGGGGGTAGGGCGTCGAGGGCGTTCCAAGCCCTTCGCTCATGCCCCGGTCAGGCGTTCCCGCGCGGACGTGTCCTGCGCGCGTGGATCATCCGCAGCCGGCGGATGCTATCAGGCAATAAATAGGCCATGATGATGACCCCCCTCCCTTGGCACGCACGGATGTGCATGCCGTCCTCCTTTTATTAGCAATAGCTAAAAAGCTACTCCAATTTGTGGATAATTCAATATGCCTATTGCATTTTTGAAATTCATATGAATCTAAACCGATTCAAACAGCATCGAACAGCCGTGAAATCGCGGCAATTCTCGCCTGCCAAGTGTTTGAAATGCAAAGAGAATGCAGTAGATTACAGGCTTTGCACGCTGTTCGGTGATCAACACTGACCAGCCTCGGCAGAGAGCAACTAAAATCAAACATGCTGGAAGCAAATTCGCCGACTGCACCTATGATGGATTGGACGGATCGGTATTGCCGGTTCTTCCGTCGCCAGTTGACGGCCCGCGGGCGAAGATCGACGTGGCCGATCCTCAGGTCGTCAATGAACTCCTATTCTCGCCCAACCTCTCCATCAATGAAACTGGCGCTCTCGATCCTGCTGCTTCTGTTGGTCGCGGGACGGTGACCGTCTTCGACACCACGTCTCGTGTAGAGACCGGCAAGGTCGAGTTCGAGGTCCCCGGCATTCGCCGCGAGGGCGTCCAGGCGGTCGACATCGAAATGGCACGCGACGGCGCCACTGCCTATGTCGCGCTCGGTTCGGCCAACCGGGTGGCCGAAGTGGATGCCAAGACGCTGGCGGTGCGCCGCCTCTATCTCGTCGGCCAGCGGCCGTGGCACTTGGCGTTGTCCGATGACCAGAAGCGCCTGGTCAGCGCCAATGGCAATTCCGGCGACATCTCGTTCATCGATCTGGAGAATGAGGAGGTGGTGAAGTCGGTGCCGGTGGGACGCGGCCCCTGGGGAGTGGTGATCGGTCCATGAAGGCGCTGTCGCTCGAGGGCCGTATCAGTTCGGCGGTCGAACTGATACGCTTCACGCTCTATCTACGCTTTGATCCCGTTTCCGCCCTTGTCGTTCTCGCCTGCCTCGTCGTGTTTTTCCTGGCGGCAGTGGTCGGCTACGACCCCGG